>DAOUES010000039.1:0-37592 GCA_034430335.1 Anaerolineae bacterium
GACGATTGGATTCCTCCCCCAGGAATCGAGCTTCTCCATCGCCGGGACATACACGCTCTTCGAGGAGATGCTCACCGTGTTTGACGATCTCTTGGAGCAGGAAGCGCGGCTCAACAGGCTGGCCGATCAGCTTGCCCAACTGCCCGACGACGAAACGCTCCTCGAAGCCTACGGCAAAGCCCAGGAGAGCTTCGAGTTGAACGGGGGATATGAATACACTACCCACATCCGGCAGGTATTGGGCGGGCTGGGATTCGACGAAACCGATTTTGACCGCCCCGTCGAGCAGCTCTCCGGTGGTCAGAAGACCCGCGCCCTGCTTGCCCGGCTCCTGCTCGAAAACCCCAACCTGCTGATCCTCGACGAGCCGACCAACCATCTCGATATCCAGGCCATCGAATGGCTGGAACGCTGGCTGAAAACCTTCGAAGGGGCGCTGCTGCTCGTCTCGCATGACCGGTATTTCATGGACAGCATTGTCGACCATGTCTGGGAGTTGATCTTCGGTCGGCTCGAAACCTATCGCGGAAATTACAGCCATTACGTCCAGCAGCGCGCCGAGCGCCATGCCCATTTGCTCACCGAATACCGCCGTCAGCAGGAATTTATTACCAAAGAGAAGGACTATATCCAGCGAAACATCGCCGGGCAGAATACGCGCCAGGCGCAGGGCAGGCGCAAACGGCTCGAACGCTATCTGCGCGATGAGACCATTACCCGCCCGCGTGAGCAGCACACCATGCACATCGATCTGCAAAGCCGCCGCCGCTCCGGCGACGAAGTGCTGATCACCCGTGATCTGGTGATCGGCTATCACGACGACAAAATCCCGCTGTTCGAAGTTCCCGACATCACCCTCTACCGGGGCGAATGCGCCGCGCTGATCGGCCCAAACGGTGCGGGTAAGACCACCTTCATCAAGACGATCCTGGACCGGCTCGATCCGCTGGAAGGAAAGTCGAAGCTGGGGGCAAGTGTCGAGGTCGGCTATTTCGCCCAGGCGCACGAACAGCTCAATCTCGAACGCACTGTGCTGGATGAACTGCTCGTCGAAAAGAACCTCCCGGTCGGCGAGGCGCGTAATTACCTCGCCCGGTTCCTGTTCACCGGTGACGACATCGACAAGCCGGTTGGCGCTCTCAGCGGCGGTGAGCGCGGGCGGCTGGCGATGGCGCGGTTGGCCTTGCGGGGGGCCAACCTGCTGCTGCTCGACGAGCCGACCAATCACCTTGATATCCCTTCTCAGGAAATCCTTGAGGCGGTGCTGGCAAACTTCGACGGGACGATCCTTCTTGTCTCGCATGATCGCTACCTGATCCGGCGGCTGGCGACCCAAATCTGGGCGCTCGACGTACCCCGCAGGCCCGCCGACGGCAGGACCCAACTGGTTGTCTACGAAGGGCCATACAGCGATTACATATCTGAGCGGGACGGCAACGCAGCGGCTCAGGAGCAGGCACCGGCCCAAAAACCATCGCAAAAGAGCAAACGTCAGGCATCGGCGGAAGATCGGCAGAATGCGCTCAGTCCCTATCACCGCAAGAAACGCCTGATCATGGTAGAGGGCGAGATCAACCGGCTGGAAGTCGAACTGGTCAATCTCAGCGGCGCGCTCGAAGCGGCCAGCGCAGCAGGCGATGTCGGCGAGGTTGCCCGGCTGGGCGAAGCCTACAGCCGGGCGGAGGTCGATCTCGACGCGCTGATGCGGGAGTGGGAAACGCTGGCGGCGGATATCTGACCCCTCTCACCGGCTTCGGTTTTGACCCGCCGGAAATCGCCGGGGTACTGTTCGTAGAAAACGACCCTATTCTGGCCTTTGACTTTGTCGCATACCCTGAATAGCCATAAAAAAGGCAAAAGAGGGCACCTTACAACTGGGGTGCCCTCTACTTTGTACAAAAACCGGTCGATCAGTCCAGCCAGATTCCACGAAGCACCGCGCCCATATCGGCTACGCTCGGCTGTCGATCTCCTTCGGCGGCGCAGCGCGCTTCGATGATGCCATCCACCTGGTTGTGCAAGCTGGCGATATCGTCCTCAACGCCGCCTGGAAGCGCGAAACTCAGCACGACCTCCGAATCGCCCGTGAGCAGGCTGCCATGCACGCCGCGTAAACCTTCCCCGCCGAAATACACACCCTTCGACGCCCTCGCCGCGAGAATCAGGTCGCCGCTCATCGAGGAGTTCACCAGCCGGACGCGGTTGTCGGCGTCGGCGTAGGGAAGAGTGGGGTGGTCGGCAAGCCACTCCGAAAACGGCTGTGTGATCCCGTCGCCCAGGTAAGCCCGGTAACCGGCCCGCCAGTCTCCGGCGCTCTCTGCATCACGGACGAGGATCAGTTCAATCGTGCCCTTTAGCTCCGAACGATACTTTCCCTGTTCGGTCATCTCGCGGAACGCCTCCGCGACCCGCAGCACGTCGTCTTCATAACGCGGGAACGCGGCCCAGTCGTCTTCACGGTGACGCAGGTAGACATGTGCCAGCCCGCCGTTCAACCCGACCACCGCGTCGACTTTGGGGTCTTCGCCGGGTCGGTCGTGTAAATCCAATCCCAGCGCCGTGAACAATGGGCTGAGTTCCATATCGAAGGGGAAGCCCAGCCGGATCGAGTGGGCGTCGTCGCCGGGAGTCTCGATCTGGCCGTGATCGGAAACCAGCACGAACAACGTGCCGTCGAACAGGTTCAGTTCTTCGAGCAGATCGAGCAGGCGGCCAATCTGCGGATCGACGATGTCGGCCAGGTAATCGGCCTGTGACGCCGGGCCGTGTAAATGCGAATGGTGGTCGAGGCCCATGAAGTACGCGGTGATCAGATCGGGTTTGGGTTGTGCCTTGCGAAGCAGCGCTTCCAGATCATCGAGCATTTTTGCATCATAGGCCCCAGCTTCCAGTCCGAGTGAGCCTTTCCCTTTGGTGAATCGGCCAATATCGATCAGGCTGGGGCGGGCGACATGCTCTGCCCCGCGAGCATACATGTTGTAAGCCACCAGGCTGGTCTTGCCGCGCTCCGCCGCCGATTCGTAGATCGTTGGCGTTTCCGGGTTGAGCAGACGGTCGGCCAGGCCGTCGCCAAACACGGCAATCGCATCGTCGACGGCCAGCGTATCGCCCACGTCGAACCCGAAATGGCGCGGCTTCCCCTTGCTGATGAAACCAAGCCGGTCGAAACACTCGTTCCCGGCAATCCGGTGATCGGCGGGATGCGCCCCGGTGAAGATGCTCGCCTGCGAAGCGAAGGTCACGCTCGGCGCGGTGCTCAAAGCCCGGACATGCTGCGCCGTGCTGTGTGTCCCGCTCCGCATGATGCGCAGCAGGTTAGGCGCGTTTCCCTGTTTCAATATGTTGAAATAGACTTCGGGCCGCAGCCCGTCGATGTCGACGATCACTACCCGCTCAGGTTTGATTTTTGTCATGTTCAACCCCCTCACAAAGCAGCATAGCGATCCGGCGGTTCTTTCGCAAATCAGTTCGCTCCACCGATTGGACTTATATGGCCCTATACATGGACTTATCTGTGCGGTAGACTCGAAAGTGATAACGGTTATCGGTGAGAGAATCATGCTGGCGATAACGCTCGAACACAACAACCCGGAGCCGCTCTACGAGCAGCTAAAAAATCAATTGATCCGCCAGATCGAGGATGGGCACCTGGCCCCCGGCGACCGCCTCCCCGCGACCCGCGATCTGGCCGAACAGCTTGGCGTGGCCCGGATCAGCGTCGTGGCGGCCTATGACGAATTGAAGGCCAACGGCTATATCGAGGCGCGTATTGGGCGGGGGACCTTCGTCGCCGAACCGGAGATCACCCCCGTCGAACACGATACCGGCGTGCTGGCGGGAACGTCCCGGCCACAGGGCGCGGCGCTGCGCGAACTGCTACGGTTGGCGGGTCGGCCCGGCGTGATCGATTTCGGGCAGGGCACCCCACCCGACAGTTTCCTGCCGGTCGATATTATCCGCGAGTCGATCAATACCGTGCTCACCCGCGACGGTGGAGCGGCGATTTCCTATGAAGTCCCCGAAGGGTTCCCGCCGCTGCGCGAGGCCATCGCCGCGTCATTCAACAGGCGCGGCATTGAAATCAGCGCGGGCGAAGTGCTGATCACCGGCGGCTGCCAGCAGGCGCTCGATCTGGCGATCCAGGCCCTTCTTACCCCCGGTGACGTGCTCCTGACCAGCAACCCGACCTACCCCGGCATCCTCGACATCGCCCAGGCGCGCGGCGTGATCGCGGTCGGCGTGCCGGTCGATGACGAAGGTTTGCAGGTCGATCAGCTCGAAACGCTGATCATCGAGCACCGCCCGCGCCTGATCTACATCGCGCCGACCTACCACAATCCGACCGGCACGGTGATGCCGCTGAACCGGCGGCGCACGCTGCTCACGCTGGCCGAACGCTACCGCGTTCCGGTTCTTGAAGACGGCGTCTACGAGGAATTGAACACCGTCGGTACGCCGCCCCCCCCGCTCAAGGCGCTCGATACAGCTAACCTTGTGCTGTACGCCAGCAGTTTCAGCAAGGTGCTGCTCCCCGGCATGCGGATCGGCTACCTGCTCGCCAGCGGACGGCTGTACCGACGGCTGGCGCGGGTCAAGGCCGCCGCCGATATCTGCACCCCGGCCCTCAACCAGCGGGCGATCCACCTCGCGTTGGAAAGCGGCCAGATCGACGATCATCTGGTGCATGTCCGCGCCGCCTGCCGGTCACGTCGAACCGCCATGCTGACCGCCATGACCCGCCATTGGCCGGAAGCGGGCTGGATCGAGCCGACCGGCGGGCTTTATCTCTGGGTCAAACTCCCCGAAGACGGCCCGACCGCCACCGAGCTTTACCTGAACGCGGTCCGAAATGACGTCGCCTTTGCGATTGGCCCGCTGTTCTATACCAACGAGCGGGGTAGCCATCACCTGCGGCTGAACATGGTTGCTCACCCGCCCGATGTGATCGAGCAGGGGATTACCCGGTTAGCATCAACCTGGAAAGACCTCGCCGCCGGATATGAATACCCTGAACAGGATTTCAGCGGCCCATTTTTATAGAATTGTCTATTGTTAGGAGCATATGATGAAATTCGATCTGAACAACCCGCGCACATTAGCCATCACCGCCGTGATGACCGCCCTCGTCTGGGGCCTGACGATGGTGCGTGTTGCCGTCACCCCCGCCGTCGGCTACGTCCACCTGGGCGACATCGTGATCTACCTGTCGGCGTTCGCCTTCGGCCCCTGGGTCGGGATGATCGCTGGTGGGCTGGGCACCGGGCTGGCCGATGTGGTCGGCGGCTACGCGAGTTTCGCCCCGCTTTCGCTCGTCGTTCATGGCTTGCAGGGCTTCGTCGCCGGGTGGATCGCCTACCGCAAGCCGACCGCCGGGCGCTTGGCGCTGGGCGTCGTGGTCGGCGGCCTGATCCTGGTCGGCGGCTATTTCGCGGGCGAAGCGCTGATCGCCATCTACGGCGGGCCGGTCATCGCCGCCAGCGAAGTTCCGTTCAACGCAGTGCAGGCTGGATTCGGGGCGCTTGGCGCAGTCGTCTACGCCGCCGTCGCCCGCGCCTACCCGCGCCTGCGCCAGTTGAACCAGCCGCCCCAGGCATAGCCAGCGGAAACCGGGCCGCCCATGATCACCGTCGAGAGCCTGACCTACACCTATCCACCGCTCAAACCCGGCCAGCCCTGGCAAACGGCGCTTATCGACGTATCGCTCGATGTCGAGGCGGGCACCTGCGCCGCCGTCACCGGGCCGAACAATGCAGGGAAGACCACCCTCTGCCTCGCGGTAGCAGGACTGGCTCCCCGGCTGACGGTCGGCAGGCTGGCCGGGCAGGTGCTCGTCGACGGGCAGGATGTGCAGAAAGCGCCGCCGGGAGCGCTCTCCGATGTGATCGGGCTGGTGCTGCAAGATTCATCAGGCCAGTTGTTCAATTCCACCGTCGAAGCCGAGATCGCCTGGGGGATGGAAAACCTGGGCGTCCCGCCCGCCGAAATGCGAAAGCGCATCGACTGGGCGCTCGGTGCGGTCGGCCTCGCCGATCTTCCCCGCAGCCAGCCGCCACAGACTTTATCGGGCGGGCAGCAGAAGCGCCTTGCGCTCGCGGCGGCCCTCGCCCTGAAACCCAAAGTTCTGATCCTCGACCAGCCCGCCGGGGGGCTGGCCCCGGCTGCCAGGGCCGAAATGATCGCCGTGCTGCGCGAGCTTCGAAACAACGAGAACCTGACCATCCTGTTCACCGAAAACGACCCGGCAGTGATCGCCGCACTCGCCGACCGTGCCTACATCCTCGATCACGGCCAACTGACTGCCAGCGGCACGCCGCGCGAGATATTCGGCGGGACGCCCTATCCGGGGATCACGCCGCCGCCTGCCAGCCGATTCGCCGCCGCGCTGAACGGCCACCGACGGACAGTGTCGAACTGCCTGACCGTCGAAGAAGCCGCTGGCGAAATCCGCTCGATCATCCCCGCCGGGACCGAGTCGGTGGGATTACCGGCAGCAGTGGCTGAAAATATCACTGATACTCCCCCGGCAGTTGAGTTGATTGGGATCAGTTTCGCCTACGATCAGCGCCCGGTGCTGGCCGATCTCGACCTCAGTATCCCGTCCGGCCAGTTCGCCGTCCTGACCGGCGACAACGGCGCGGGCAAGACGACCCTATCGAAGCATTTGATCGGCCTGCTGCACCCCACCGGGGGAACCGTCAGGCTGTTTGGCGAGGACATCATCGACCGCCCCATCGGGCAGATCGCCCGGCAGGTCGGCTTTGCCTTCCAGAATCCCGAAGTGCAAATCTTCAACCCGACCGTATGGGAGGAGGTCGCTTTCGGGCCGCGCAATATCGGGCTGGATGACCGGGAGATTCGACGCACGGTCGAGGAGGCGCTCGATCAGTTTGGGCTGTCCGGTTTGGCCGATTACCCGCCCGCCGAATTGAGTTTCAGCACGCGCCGGATGGTCGCCCTCGCTTCCGTCACCGCGCTGAACACGCCGGTGCTCGTCCTCGACGAGCCAACCGTCGGGTTGGATGCTGCCGGGTGCGGGCGTGTGTTCGAATGGCTGGAAGGCCGCCACCGGGCCGGTGCGACGATCATCCTGGTCACCCACGACATGGAGATGGCCGCCCGCTGTGCCGAACGCCTGCTCGTTCTGGATGGAGGCCGCATCGCCGCCGATGGTTCGCCCGCCGATGTTTTCTCACAGGCCGCCGTGCTCAAACAGGCCGGGCTTGAGCCGCCCTTCGCCGTACAGCTTGCCAGCCTGCTGGATGCCCCCTGGCTGGCCGCCGACCTCACGCCGCAGGGTGCGGCCCGGGCCTTGCTGGAACGGCTGCCATGACACAGACAGGAGCCTTCTCGTTGAACATCGTCGAGGGCGGCTGGCTCTACCGCCTCGATCCGCGCGTGAAGCTGATCTTCGCCCTATGCTGGCTGATCCTGTGCATCGGCACCTCGAACGTGGCCGGGCTGGCCGCGCTTCTCCTCTCAACCCAGGTGATCCTGATCGCCGGAGGGCTGCCCCTAAAAAAGATCGGTGAGACGTGGAAAACCTTAGCCTTCCTGATCCTGATCATCCTGATCGTTCAGCCTTTGTTCAGCCCCGGCAGCGGACCGGTGCTGTTCCAGGTTAGTGCGATTCGAATCACCGAGTCGGGGGTACTGCTTGGCATCAGCTACGGGCTGCGGATCGCGGCGGCGGCTTTCACCGCGCTTGTCCCCGTCCTGACCACCCCCGCCGACCGGCTTGTGCGGGCCTTCCAGAAGTTCGGGATGCCCTACCCCTGGGCGATGATCTTCGTCCTGGCGATCCACGCCCTCGGCACGATCCGCCGCCTGTACACAACGATCACCGAAGCGCAGCAGACACGCGGTTGGGATACAAGCAAAGGGAACATCTTCAAGCGGGTGCGGGCGACCTTCCCCACGCTGATCGCCCTGATCGTCGCCTCGCTGCGTTTGAGCGATTCGCTTTCGCTGGGGCTGGCCGCACGCGGGTTTGGAATCGGAGCCGGTGCCCCCCACCGCCGCACCGTCCTCAATGACATCCACATGCAGCCCGCCGATTGGTCCGCCGCCGCGATCATCGTGCTGGCATTTGCAGCCTCAATCGTCCTGATCGTCCACTGAAAGCGAGGTTTTAACCAGACCGTATCAAACAAAGCCACCCCTTGATCGCCCCCTGTGGGGAGATGGCGAACTGAGGTTCGTGAGCGAACCGAAAGTTCGGCAGAGGGGGTGCTCCATCACGCGCAAAGTCAAGCATCACTTGATCGCCCCCTGTGGGGGAGATGTCTCCGCAGGAGACAGAGGGGGTGCTACGTCACGTATAAAATCGGACGCTGCCTGCTTCGTTCTTACCCCCAGCAAAGCACCGAACCCCCTCAAAACGGGTAAACCAGCGGAGCCAGCAGGTAGACGCCCAGCGCGGCCACCAGCACCAGCGGCGCGCCCAGCCGGGCGTAATCCCCGAACCGGTAGCCGCCCGAACCCATCACCAGCAGGTTGGCCGGGTGGCTGATCGGCGACAGGAACCCGGTCGATGCGCCAATCGCCACCGCCACCATCAACGTCTGCGGATTGACGGCAAACTGGAACGCGCTCGAAAGCGCCAGCGGTGCGACGATCAGCGTCGCCGCCTGCCCCGATGTAAACTGGCTGACCAGCGCCGTCAGCAAAAAGAACAGCATCAGCACCCCGCGCGGTCCGATCTCGCCCGTCAGCCGGAACAAACCGTCGATCACCAGGACCGCCGCCCCGGTCTGGTCAAGAGCGGTTGCCAGCGGCAGCATCCCCCCGACCAGGAAAAGCACCTGCCAGGAGATGCTGTCCCGCGCCTGCTCGACTGTCTCGCAGCCGGTCAGCACCGAGGCAATCGCGGCCAGCAAAGCCGCCAGCGCCACCGGCAGCCAGTTGAAAGCCACGACCACCAGGAATGCTACCAGGAGCAGCAGGGAGATCGCCGCCCGTTCGCGGTGCTCCGGGATTTCCGGCAGGTGGGTCAGCACCAGGAAATCCGAATCGCGGCTCAGGACGCCCAACCGTTCCGGCGTTCCCATCACCAGCATCGCATCCCCCCGGTTGAGCGCATACTCCGAGAGATACGACCGCACCGGGCGTCCTTCGTGCCAGATCGCCAGAACCGTCACGCCGTATTTATCGCGGAAGCTGATATCGGAGAGCGTGCTGCCGAACAGCTTCGAGCGCGGCGAAAGCGCAACCTCGGCCAGCTCGCTGTTGGCCCGGAACAAAACCGCCTGCGAGCTTTCTTCGAACCCAAACAGGTCTAAGCCCAGGTTCCCGGCGGCGGTTTCCACTTCGGTGGGCCGACCCTGCAAAAGCAGCCAGTCCCCGGCCCGCAGCCGGATCGCGGGGTCAGGCGGCGCGAAGGTATCGCGCCCGCGCACTACCGCCGAAACGGTGACCCCGTACTGGTGCCCCAGGTCGCTGGCCGACAGCGAACTGCCCACCAGCGGCGAATCGGGCAGCACGTAGGCTTCGTGCAGCCGCATCGACAGCCGGTACGTTTTCGTCAGTTCCTGGCGGGCATTGCGCAGACCGCTCCATTGATCGCTGGGAGCGCGTTCGGGCAGCAGCGATTTGCTGAACAGTGTCAGGTAGATCAGTCCAACCAGGGCAATCGGCCCGCCGACCGGCAAAAAATCGAACAGGCCGAAAGTGGGCAGCCCGCGTTCGGTGAGCAGCCCGGCCACCAGCAGGTTGCTGGTCGTGAGCAGGGTTCCCATCCCGCCCAGCAGCGCGCCGAAAGAGATCGGCATCATCAACAGCGAAGGGCTGATATCCCGCTTCAGCGCGATGCGCCGCCCGACCGGGGCGATCAGCGCTGCCGAGGCGACGGTATTCATCCACATGGCGGCAAACGCCGCCGACAGCACCAGCATCCCGACCAGTGGACGCTCGTCGAGGTTTTGCGTCCGGCGCAGGATAAACTGGCCGATATAGGCCGTCACTCCCGTTTGCCGGAGCGCCGCCGTCAGCATGAAGATGCCGATCAACGTCAGTTCCACCGGGCTGCCGAACCCGCTGAACAGCACCGGCAGGTCGAGGATACCGGTCACTCCCAGGCTGACCAGCACCATCAGGGCGACGATGTCCGGTGCGGCCAGTTCGGTGACGAACAAAACCAGCGCAGCCCCGGTGATCGTCAATACAATGGCGGCGTCAGGTGTCACTGGCTGCCCCCCTGGAGATTATCCATCGATCACACCTACTGCCCGATCACAGCCTGAACAGCGTCAAGGGCATCGATTGCCCCATATCCATAGACATTGTTGACTTCCCCGGTGTCGGCCCCGCACAGGTTTCCGGCAGGTGAATAATGCGCCGTACCGGTCAGGATTTCCTCGGTGCGATCTACGTCCCCGATCAGGTCGGGGTCGGCTGACCACAGCAGCGCGGCGACACCGGCGACGTGCGGCCCGGCCATCGACGTTCCGTCCGAATATCCATATCCCCTGCCGGGTATACTGGAAAGCACACTGACACCCGGCGCGACGATATCCGGTTTTACACGGCCACTGCCATCGACCAGCACCGGTCCCCGGCTGCTGAAATAAGCGATGTCACCGCTGCTGCTGATCGCGCCGACCGAAAAAGCATCGTCGGCACTTGCCGGTGACCAGATACTGCTGCATACCGGCCCATCGTTACCGGCGCTCACCACGAACATCTGCCCGGCGTTTCGCAGATGGGTAACGCCGATGGCGAGAGTCAGCCCGTCGCAGCCCTCCTCCGGTGGGCATCCCCACGAGTTGCTGGTGATATCCGCCCCGCGTGAAGGGTCGCCGTCGGCGAAGGGATCGCCGCCCTGGGGAAAGGGTGCAAAGAGAAACTGCATGCAGTCCAGGTAGAACGGTGGATTGCCCAGGTTGCGGGCGAGATTCCGGCAGGCGATCCACTCAGCGCCGGGCGCAACCCCGATCCCATCCTGCCCCAGGATCGTGCCCAGCGTATGCGTGCCATGCCCTCCCGCATCCGTCGGCTCGGTGGTTCCCTCCCAGGGATCGAACCACGTGTAGTCGTGCGAGGCTTCACTGCCCATATACTGCGCTTCCAGCGCCGGGTGATGCCAGTCGACGCCGCTGTCGGCATGCCCGATGACGATCCCCTCGCCGGTCACACCGTATTCCTGCCAGACCAGTTCGGCATCCACCGAGTCGACGCCCCAGGATAACGGCTCATCCTCGCGTGAAGTTGGCAGGAGCAGTTCAACCGCCTCCGCATCAGGCGGAAGCGGGCGGGCCTGCGGGCTGTCGAGTATCTTTTCCACGTCCGAACGCCTGGCAATTTGATAGTGAAGCAGTGGATTGTACGTCTGAACCTCGATCCCGTTGACCAGGTAATAGGGCGTATAGTCGATGTTTTGCCGGTCAAGGTATGCCCGCAGATCGGATTGAGTCTCAATCGCGTGTTCGGTCAGCGTCTCGAAGACCGCTTGGCGGCGCTCATCGAGATCGTCGATACCGGCGGCGAAGCCAGTGTCGGCCTGATCCGCCATCACGACGAAGTAGCTGAACGGCTGCACACCGGGCTGCCCCAATCCAAAATACGCACCGGCGGCGAGCACCACCCCGCCGATCCCGGTTCCAATCGACACCGGCAGGCGGTTCTTGTCACGCCCGATCCAGCGGCGAAGTGACATTCCCAGCACCGCCAGCGCGGAGCCGGTCAGCAGGCCGACGAGTGTCGGCCTCGACCAGGCGGCCAGCAGTTCATCGATCATCCAATCGCCTTCGATCCCTTCGGTGAACGCCAGGGGAAGCAGAAAACCACAAAACAGGAAGCCGATCATCGCCCACCATGTGCGCCGGGGTTGAGCCTCCTCGCTGAGGGTGAGCAGCATCCCGGCGATCACGCCAAAGGGAAGCGCCGCAACCAGCAGCGCATTCCCCTGCACCCAGTAGCCCCGCATCGCAAACAGTCCCGGCAGAAACGCCGCGCAGACCGCGCCGCTGATCAGCATCGACCAGATCGGCCAGCGGGCCGGGAAATCCTCGTCATAGAGGAAGATCAGGCGAAGCAAAACGGCCACCACCACGCTCAACGATAAGGCATCGAGAAAGGCGAGCAGCACCTCGTCAGGTGTTCCCAGCGATCCGCTCACCACCCAGGCCAGCGAAGCGAGCAGCCCTAGCCCCATGCCGAGCAGGATCGTGCCGCGCAGCGGGGGAGCGATGAAATGCTTTCGCCAGATGATGATCGCCACGCCGCCAAACAGCAGCCCGCACAGCGCAATCACCCAGTCGGGCAGGCCGGGCCAGGTCAGCGACTGATCGATAGCGTACAGCCCGCCGATCACCAGTACGAACGCGCCGCTCATCGCCAGCGACAGGGCGATCCCCCGCCACAGGCCGAATCGTTTGTCCTTCACGAACAAGGCAACCGCGCCGAACAGCAGGAGCAGGACGAACGAATAGACCGCCACCGGTGACAGATTAGAGGCGGTCGACTCAGGCACCAGTCCCGGCAGCAGCATCGACAGCCAGACACAGCCCAGCGACCCGGCAACCAGCAGCGCAAACCCAACGAACAGCCCCGTCAGGCAGCCGTGAGGACGGGCGATTTCCATCTCCCCGGACGATTCGACAATCGAGTTTGATTCTGATGTTTCTTCCTGCATGTTCAATCACCATTCTTCCTGTAAACTGTTGTCCTGTTTACACTCTCTCAACCATTCACCCCCGCGCCCGATACTGAAGTGCCTCCGCAAGGTGCTGCGGGCGAATCTCGGCGCTGTCATCCAGGTCGGCGATGGTGCGGCTCAGTTTAAGCACCCGGTGATAGGCCCGCGCGCTGAGGTTCATCTGCTGCATCGCCGAACGAATTAACTTCTCTCCCTCAGAATCCAATTTGGCGATTGATGTGATCTCCCGCGCCCCCATATCGGCGTTATTGAGCAGCCGCCTCCCCGATCCATCCATCTTTGAGAATCGCTCCGCCTGCCGGTCACGCGCCGCCTGCACGCGCTTCCGCACACTCTCCGATGGTTCCCCGCGCCGGTCGTCGGTCAGCTTGTCGAAGTCCACGCGCGGCACCTCCACATGGATGTCGATCCGGTCGAGCATCGGCCCGGAAATCCGCTGCCGGTAACGGGTCACCATCGCCGAGCTGCACGTACACGCCTTGACCGGGTCGCCGTAGAAACCGCACGGGCACGGGTTCGACGCCCCGATCAGCATGAAGTTCGACGGGAAACACATTGTCCCCGACGCCCGGCTGATCGTCACCTGCCGGTCTTCGAGCGGCTGACGCAGCGTCTCCAGGTTCTTGCCGAACTCCGGCAGTTCGTCGAGGAAGAGAACGCCGCGATGCGCCAGGCTGATCTCGCCCGGTCGCGGCACCGTTCCTCCCCCGACCAGCCCGGCATGGCTGATCGTATGGTGCGGTGCCCGGAAGGGCCGCACGCGGATCAGCGGGACATCTTCGGGCAGCATATCGGCCACCGAGTAAATCCGGGTGACTTCCAGCGCTTCTTCCAGCAGCATATCGGGGAGGATGCCCGGCACTGCGCGCGCCAGCAGCGTCTTGCCTGCCCCCGGCGGCCCGACCATGTGGACGTTGTGCCCGCCCGCAGCCGCGATTTCCAGCGCCCGTTTGACGTGTTCCTGACCTTTCACGTCGGCGAAATCTGCGTGGTAGCCGGGCAGAACGTCACCGGGCG
Organism: Anaerolineae bacterium; assembly: GCA_034430335.1. Lineage (GTDB taxonomy): Bacteria > Chloroflexota > Anaerolineae > Aggregatilineales > UBA3940 > JAFGOY01. Next base: position 13,670 of record DAOUES010000039.1, read on the forward strand.
ATAGAGTCTCCCGGTCGAACACCGGGATCGCGTCCAGCCCCAGCAGGTGCTCGACCAGCGTGATCAGGTGATCGATAGGGTAGATGTCGATGGCGGGGATCAGCGAGGCTTCGGCTGCATCCGCCGCCGGGAGGTATATCCGGTCGTATCCCAGTTCGGAGGCCATATGCGTCGCCGACAGCACGCCCCGCACGTGCCGCAGACTGCCGTCCAGTGACAGTTCCCCCAGGATCAGCGCGTTGTCCAGTTCGTCGGTCGGAATCTGCCCGGTCGCGGCCAGCACCCCCAGCGCAATTGCGAGATCATAAGCCGGGCCTTCCTTTTTCAGGTCGGCAGGCGCAAGGTTGATCGTCAGGCGGCCCTGGCCGGGGAAGCGCAGCCCGCTGTTTCGGATCGCTGCCCGCACCCGGTCTTTCGATTCCTTGACCGCCGCGCTGGGCAGCCCTACCACGCTGATGCTTGGCATCCCCCGCGCCATATCGACTTCCACGTCGACCGGCGTGCCATCCAACCCGATTAAAGCGCAGCTATTGACTTTCGCAAGCACCTGACCCTCCCGATTCATTCTCGAATGATATGGCCGGTGATAATAGTGAATTCATCCTAGCATGGGCTTTTGTGCATAGCAACCGAAAAAGAAAACGCCCCGGCGTTTTCACCAGGGCATCAACCATTTTGCAGTTTTAACAGGCTAAGGCCCCTGCCGCCGACCTTTTCGCCTGGAAACCGGGTGGATTTCCTCCTCGTCGTCTTCCCGGAACGTCTCGGCGACGTTGGTGAAACTGTCCACCAGCCGGTTCGAGGAGATCGCCATCGCTTCCAGCACATCGGGCAGGTACTCGATGATATTCTCAAGCGATGCCACCAGCAGGAATTCGCTGCCCAACGTGAAAAGAATAATGCTCTGAAAAAGCGCGATAAGATACACCGCCAATCCCTGCGCGTCGCCAACCCGGAAAGCCATGTCGGTGCCCACGTCGAGTATCAGCGCCGCCCCCGCCAGCGCGCCGAACACCCAGTTCCGCCGTTCCAGCGCCATAAACCCGAACGCGACCTGGACGAGTTGCGGGAGCGCGCCCACAAACCAGGCTTCGGCAACCGATACACGCTGCGTGCCCAGCAGGTTGTACCCGTATACACTGGTAAAATAATCGGTGACGAAGAGATACACTGAGACGGCCAGCAAAGCGACCAGCACCAGGAAGACGAGCAGCATCGCAGCCGGTTTTTGTCGCCATGAGGCTCCGAGAGGGACAACCAATCGGCGGGCCATAATCCGATCTCCTTATTTATACTGCCTCAACAGTCGAACATATCCACACTATACTACTATACGTGCCCGGCTAATAAAAGTTATCGCATTCACCCAACAGGAATATACCCGCTGCGGAAGGTTGCAAGCACTGCCTGCAAGCGGTACGATCTGCCCCTATGGATGAAAATTATTCCGGGCAAATTCACCGGCGATCAGGTTTCCTGGCCGCTGTCTTTCTGGGACTTCTGGCCGTCGGGATGACGGCCAACGCCGCGTTTGCCTCCGATAACGGTCTGCTGGAACAGGCCGCCACGCCAACCGGCGGCAGTGGACAGCTTCAGCTCCCAACTGTAACGTCGACGGTCGTCGGCGGTCCCACTTCGACTCCGACCCGCACCCCGACCCTCGCTCCCGTTTTCGCCGAAGTCATCGGCGATCCTACCAACCTGAGATCACTGCCTACCATCGGCGACGAATACGTGATCGAATCCCTTTCGCCGGGGATCACCCTGCCGATCATTGGCCGCTGGCTTGGCTATGACTGGCTGCTGGTTGCCTGGGAAGACGGCGTGGACGGCCAGGCGTGGGTTTATGAGCCGCTGGTTGTCATCCGGGGCGATATCACGACCGTGCCCGCCGTCGAGCCTCCCCCGCCGCCGACCATCGATCCCACCCAGGCAGCGGCCCAGGCAACGGCGACGATCCTCCTGCAAACCCCCGGAGCGGTAGAAGCAGCGACCGGCACCGCTGCCTTCGCGCCGACCGGCATCTTCACCCAGACTCCCGGCGCGAATGGGCAGAGCGTCGCCGGGGTGCTTCCAACTTTCACTCCGGCGCAGGCATATGTTCAGCCGGAGTCGATCCTCTCCGGGGATAACGGGGGGGAAAAGAGTCTCGTTCCCCCAGCAGTGCTGATCGTCTCTCTGGCTTCGATGGGAATCCTGGCCCTCGCGTTGGGATTGATACGCCGCGTGTTCTGATCAAACCGCCCGCTCAGGCATCGACATAGCGCACCACCCGCGCCGGGACCCCCATCACGACGGCGTGATCGGGTACATCGGTATTGACGAACGCCCCTCCGGTCACGCGGGCACCCGCGCCGACGCAGACCCGGCTGTTTACACAGGCCCCCAGTTCGATGGCGACGTTATCTTCCAGCCTGACGTAGCTCGAAACCCGCGCTCCCTGCCCGACAAATACATTGGTTCCCAACAGCGTATCGTGATCGATGACTGCCCCGGCTGCCAGTGCGCAGTGTGGCCCCGTCTCTGTGCCCGCGTTGATGATCGCCCCGCCGCTCACGACGGTGCCCCCACCCAGCTTTGCCAGTTTCGACACAATCGATCGCGGGTGGGCAACCGTCACCGGCGAAATCCCGACTCGATCCAGCGTGCGCACCAGCCGCGCCCTGACGTCCATCAACTCCGGGCCGAGCGCCAGCACCCCACACAGTCCCGGATGCCGCTCGGCCAGTTCCGGGAGAATGTCGTCATCCCCCAGAATGCGCAGGCTCTTCCCCTCGCCGAGGCTCCGCTCACTTAAGCCCAGGGCCTTATCGGTGCAGCCCAGCACCGTATAGTCGGGGTAGGCAGAGAGTATCTCGTGAACCATGACGGCGTAGCCTCCCGCACCCAGTATCACAACCGGTATCTTGTTCTCGGCCATGCTCTGCCTCCTCAAGCGTCATGGGGCAGGAACCTGCTCCTACAAGTATTGTAGTGACCACCGGGAGAACGGTCAATCGGCATGACGGGCCAGAATCCGGTCTACTGCTCGCCAGCCGCCATCACCCGATCGATCCGCTGTTTTTCCGTCAGTGGATTGCCCGCCTCGTCGACCGCGCGGATCGCCCCTTCGATGCTGCGTGTGCGGAGTTTCCCCGGCGCAAAAGGATTGTTGACAAGCTGCGGCGAGTCGATCAGCCCGATCTGCACCGCGCGGGCCAGCGTCGCCGGATCGGACAGCGGATCGGTATGATCAGGGTTCAGCGAGCGGATCGCATCCAGTAAAATGTGTGTTTCCGAGACGAGTTCCTCTTTTCGCTCCCGGATCAGCGGATCGGCGGTCATATCGGGCATACCCCGCAGGGCTGCCTCGGCCACATAGTTAGCCATCTTTGCGCTTTCGATCACCTCGTCGGCGTTGGCTGCGTGATCGGCTTCCGTATACCCGACCACGTGAACGATATGGGGTTGAAGCGCCATCTGGAGCATCACGCTTTGCGCGAGATGGGCGCGCGCCTGCGGGATCGACAGCGGGTAGCTCAACAATCCGGTTCGAGTCTGCCGCCAGATATGGAAACTATCGTCAATGAAAGACTCGGCCAGTTCAATCTGCGCTAATCGCAGCGCTAAATCCATCCGGTTGTTGAGATGCGGCGGGCTTTCGAACATATACTGCGTGATATAGTCCCGAACCCCGGCCATTTTTGCATTATGGGCATAGATGTAAGAGACGGCACAGACGATCACGTCGGAAGCGTCACGCATTCCCCAGTGATGGGGTTCGTTGCCCTCGACCGGGATATCGCGCCGGCCATGCCATGCCATCAGTTCGATATGTTCACGGATCGACTGCTCCAGCGGCGATGGGCCGCGCCCGTCCATCGCGTTGAACCAGAATAACGATGTCGCGCACCAGGCGTTGTTGATCGTATCGACCAGCATTTCCGCGTATCGCAGGTGATCGCGTGTCGCCGAATAGGATCGCATCAGAGGATAGTTGCCCCGTTGGGCCGCTTCGTAAAGCTGGCGAAGTTCCTCGACCGTACGAAACGGGACGCCCCCCGCCCCCTTTGATTTGGGGTCTTGAAATTCCGGGTGGAAGAAATTCTCCTGCGCATCCTGATCGGCCCCCAGCGAGATCACGTCCAGCACGCCGCTCTCCGCAATTTTTTCGATCCCCTGCCGGGTCGGCTCGATGGCTCTGGCCGGTTCGCCGTAGTGATGCCGGATCACCGGGAACGGTGCTTTCCAGTGGATGCGGTCGTTCAGCCGCGATGGGTAAGTGACCGGCCCGGCCTGATCGTCCTCACCAGGCTCCAGGTATCGGCGCACCACCGCTGCCGCTTCGCCCCCCTCGAAATAACGTTCGAAAAGGTTGTGCTCGCGGGCAGCGGCGACGGTGGGCGGTGTACCGGCAAAAGCCAGGCGTTTGTCGGCTAACCCGGCAGCAGCCAGCATCCCTTTTAGCTCAACCAGCAGCGGGTGCAGATTCTCCGGCGTGAGCCGGTAGCTCACCCCGATGAGTTCCGGGTTGAACTCGCGGGCAGCGTCAATCAATGTCTCGACATCGGTGGCCGGGCCGGTGAAATACGTCTCGTATCCCAGTCCTTCGGCAATGCGCAAAAAGCGGGTCACTCCGGCAACATGTACACAGTCACCCAGGCAAACGCCCATTACTCGCATAAATCTATGGACTCCATTCTGGAGCAACTAATCCGTTTTAGCCCGGTGCTTCAGCGCCGGGAGTATCAATCCAACTCTTTCCTCACCGTACGGTATAAAACAAACCGACTTCATTCAGTCGGTTTGCGGCACACTCACAGCATCGTTTGGCATCAACCGGTAAAGGCGTCTGTCTACTGATCCTCGCCCGGCGCTTGAGTTTCTTCTTCGTCGTCTTCCCAACTGATAATCCATACGCACGCCCCGGCGACCAGGATCGTGGCAGCGATCAGCGCCGCCCACTGGCCGGGTTGGAGACCAACGTCGCGGGCCTCGATTACCAGGAGCACGACGATGCCCACTGCCAGCACAAACCAGGCAGCCAGACGCGGATGGTTTTCGATCCAGCGTACGATCGGGCCTAACGGCCCTTCACGCAGGGATTTCAGTGTTTTGTCGAAAAATTCAGTCATTTGACCTCACATTACATGGGTTTCAGCACACGATCTTCACGCAGGCGCTTGACGACCATGATCGAATCCAGGGGAGCCGATTCTTTGGCCGCCTCTTTCCAATCGGGAATACGCAGTTCTTCGGCAGTCTTTTCTTCGTAACCGGATGCCAGCACAGCCTGCTTGATTACCTCTGGCATCACCTTATCCAGGAACAACAGGGCGATTTCGCTTTGCAGATCGCTTGCGTATTGTTCGATGATCTTGACCAACCCATTGACCGTTCTCTCGACCGGCGCATTGGGTGCCAGGATGAATTCGTCAATCCGGGCGATCAGGTTCTCGACCTGCCAACCGGCCAGTCCGATGATATGCTGATCGGCGAGAGCAAGCATATAGGCTTTCTGACCGAAGCGGAGCAGGATGTCCATCCGGGTGAGCGACGTGTTGTTCAGGCCGTTGAAAAACGCCGCAATATCACCGGCCTGATCCGGCCCGCCGCGCCGCGTGACGATTTCCGTATCGGCGGCGACAGGCGTTTCGAAGCTGACGGCGGGTTCCGGCTCCGGCTCGGGTTCTACGACAGGCGGTTTGATCCCCATCAGCTTGTTATAGGCTGCCTGAACCTGCTGCCACGTCTGTTCAAGCCCGGCGCTGTTGTCGATGGTCAGCGTCGCCTGCGCCAGCTTGTCAGCCTGCGGATTCTGAACGTCGATCCGTTGGTTGGCAGCATCCTCGGCAAGTTTGCGCTCTTCGACCAGCCGCTCAAGCTGAACATCACGTGGGGCATCGACCACCCAGACAACGTCGCAGTCTTCCGCAAGCCCGGCCTCGATCAGCTTGATCGCCTCGATTGCAATGACCGGCTGCTTGGCGCGCTTCACCAGCAGATCGATTACCTGCCTGACGATAGGATGCGTGAGCCTTTCAAGCTCGGCCAGTGCCTCCGGAGCCGCGAAAACGACTGTTGCCAGTTTTTGGCGGCTGATCTGCCCATCGGGTCTTAATATCCATTTCCCGAACGTCTCGACTGTAGGCAGGTAGGCCGGTGCTCCCGGCGACATCGCGCGATGGGCCAGCCCGTCGGCGTCAAGCCCAAAGGCACCCAGGTGCTCCAACATGCGGCGGACGACACTCTTGCCGGTGGCAATATTACCCGTTATGCCGATCACCGTTTTATCAGGCCAGCGCTTGCTCACAGGTTGCTCCACTCACTCACAGGTTTGGCATATACTGCTGTTGGCTATTCTAGCTTTTGCCGCATATGGCGTCAAGCGGCGTTCCGGTGGGTACTGCCGCTCTTTCTTTATTTTGACATTACAAATATGAAACAGTCATTAAAATTTCATAAAAATTGTTGCATGTATTCTTAAGATCATGTATCCTGATAGTACGTTGATTGCCTCATATATGTGTATCATAAGGAGTTTGAAATGTTATTTATGCCCCGTGAAGAAGGCCAAGGTCTTGTAGAGTACGCTCTCATCCTTGTCCTGGTCGCTGTAGTCGTTATCGTTATCTTGGCGCTGCTTGGCCCGATTATCGGCAACGTCTTCAGCAATGTTGTGATGCAGATCTAATCCCACAACAGCAATCATAGTAACAATGACGGGGCAGCCAGTGGCTGCCCCGTCGCACTTTTTATATCCTCTCTACCCCGCACAGATCATGGTAATGCTGAATGACCTGCCGGTGATATGCTTCCCACGTGTAAGGTTGAACAAACTCTCTGGCCGAAGCGCCCATCTCCCGCCGGAGTTTCTCGTTCTGATAGAGAAGCAGCAGCCGTTCGGCCAGCGCGTCCGGATCGCGGATGGGGATGATGAACCCGTCCTGCCCATCGCGGATCTCCGCCCCGACATTTTCGGTGATGATCACCGGGAGTCCGCAGGCCGCCGCCTCATAGACCACCATCCCAAAGCCATCCTGTAAGGATGGGAGAACAAAGACCGAAGCCGAATTGTACAGTTCCACAAGTTGATCATGAGGAACGAATGGCATGTGGCGGTATAGGCCCTCATACTGCGGGAGGAAGGCTTTGCTGTCAGGGAACTTGCCGCCGACAAAGACCAGTTCGGCGTCGGGGAGGTTCAGCCGCTTGAAGGCTTCTAGCAGGTATTGGACGCCCTTTTGCAGGCTGATCGATCCCACAAACAAAACCCGGAACGTCTTGTCGGTTTTGATCTCTGGCATCGGCCTGAACCGTTCTGGGGCAAAGCCGAAATGCACCCGCCGCAGTTTGTCCTCCGGCACCCCCTGCGAAACCATCGTGCGCCACACGAAGTCGGACGGCACGACGATTGCATCGGCCTCCACGTATTCCTGTTCGTGTTTCTGAAACAAGAGCCGGTTGACATTCGAGAAGCGCAGGCCGTAGCGGGCGTATTCGGTGCGCAGTATCTCGTCATGAACGACCGGGTGCGCCGATGATCTCTCGACGATCGTTTTCATCCCTAGACGGCGCGCTTTGCGCATCGAGTAAAGCCCAAAGTGATTGAAGACGTTGAACACGTCGCCGCCGTCGATATACCGGCGGGCCAGCAGATCGAACAGGTTGTCCCGGATCAAATACGAGAAATAGATGCTGCTGGCGAAAGGAATCTGCTGAATGCCGGTGCCCAGCAGTTCCGGGACGACGATCTGGCGAACCTTCGCCCGGTCGATATCGGTCTGATGCTTGTCGAAGAACGCGGTGACGAATCGTTTCAGGCATCCGGCTTGCTGGGCAGCCCTGACAATGTGATAAGCATGGTATGGTCCCCCCGATGAGATAATCGCTTTTAGCATGAACAGCAGCATCCTCTCTATGGCTGGTAGGAGTCCATTATAGCGATCTGTAGGCAAAACTGTCGATGACCTATCCCTGAATCAGCAGGAGTTGTAAGATACAGATATTCTGATTTGGAGCAGCATCGAGCAATGAATGACCTCATCTCAAATGATAGGGTGATCCAACACCTGTTGAAATGGGCAGAACAGCGCGAATCGGTGCGTGCTGTTCTGCTGACCAGCACCCGCACCATGCCCGGTGCATCTCTCGATCCATTCTCCGACTACGACGTGATCCTCGCGGTCACCGACATTCACCCGTTTTTCGAAGATCGCGGCTGGCTGGGAGACTTCGGCCCGGTGCTCGTCGTCTACCGCGATCCGATCCGGGTAGAACACGGCTGCGAGCGATTCGCCTACATCACCCAGTATGAAACCGACCGGCTGAAAATCGACTTTACCGTCATGCAGGCTGAATGGCTGCACCATACAGCCGGATCGCCCTCTCTCCCCGACGAACTGGACGTGGGCTACTGGGTGCTGCTTGACAAAGACAACCTGACCGATGGCCTTCAGCCGCCGACCTATACCGCCTATATCCCCACACCGCCAACCGAGGAAGCCTATCTTGAACTGATTGAGGTCTTCTTCCACGATGCAACCTATGCGGCCAAACACCTCTGGCGCGGCGACCTGCTCCCGGCAAAACAAAGCATCGACTGTGTATTGAAGTTCAAGAAGATTCGCCAGTTGCTGGAATGGCAGATGGGGTTCGATACCGGCTGGTCGATCAAAGCTGGCGCTTACGGCAAAGGCTTGAAGAAATACGTCCACCCCGAAATCTGGGCGGCGCTGGGAAAAACCTATGTGGGTGCAGGCTCAGAAGAAAACTGGAACGCGCTGTTCGAAACCGTCGAACTGTTTCGACATGTCGCCATCACGGTTGGTGAGCATCTGGGATATGCTTACCCCCACGACATGGATCGGCGGATAATGGTTTATCTCCACGAGGTAAAGGCACTGGCAAGGGATTGAAACAGAAACGGGAATGTCCAGGGGCATTTCAAGCATAAAAAAGAGCGGTGCCGCAAAGGAGGTAGGCGCTCCCGATAACGGGATTGGATTTAGAGTCCTGACGCCCCGGGTATGCAACCTCTTGACCCGGTATTTGGACCGGCGGTCACCACTCACACCTATTATAGCATAAAATTTGTCTATGACTCTTTGGAGACCCATGCAAAACCCCGTCAGAAAGTTGCTCTGACGGGGTGGTATGGACCTGAGGAGACTCGAACTCCTGACCTCTACAGTGCGATTGTAGCGCTCTCCCAACTGAGCTACAGGCCCTGCTCTTGATATGGCGTCATTCTAGCGGGTCGCCGGGGGGTTGTCAAGAACATCCAACACTACAGACGATCAACATTTCCATGCTATAATGCGCCAATGAGCTTGATACAACTCTTCGAACAGACCCTCTCCCGGTTTGACATCCTCACCCCAGGCGACACGGTCGTCCTGGGTGTATCCGGCGGCCCCGATTCGCTGGTGCTGCTTCACCTGTTTGTCGCCGTGCGTGAACGGCTCGACATCCGCCCGGTCGTCTTTCACCTCGATCACCAGATTCGCGGTGAAGAAGCCGAAGCCGACGCCCGGTTTGTCGAGGCGACTTCAAAAGAATGGGACGTTCCCGTCCACGTCGAGCGGATCGATGTGCCCGCGCTGGCGGCTGAACGCAGATTGTCGCTGGAAGAGGCCGCGCGGATGGCCCGCTATACAGCGCTGGGACAGTATGCCATCGGCCAGAATGCCAGGGTGATCGCCGTCGCCCACAACGCCGACGACCAGGCCGAAACGGTGCTGATGCACTTGATTCGCGGCGCGGGGCTGCTCGGCTTGCGCGGGATGCTCCAGGTCTCTCCCCTGAGTGACTATCACCTGCTGGCCCCAATCGACGAATCCCTGCTGCTGATCCGCCCGCTGCTGGACATCACACGCGCCGATATCGAAGCCTACTGCATCGAACATGGGCTGTCGCCCCGTTTTGATCGATCCAATCTTGATACCACCTATTTCCGCAACCGGCTCCGCCACGAAATCATCCCCCAGCTTGAGACGGTCAATCCCAATATCCGGGTGATGCTCACCCGCACCGCTTCGGTGATGGCCGCTTATCACGAATTCGTCAAGCCCCATATTGATACAGCCTGGGACGATATTCTGTTGGAGTTAAACGATACCTGCGTCCAGTTCGATCTGGAACAATGGCGGGCGCTTCCCCTGGCTATCCAGCGGGCCACCATCAGGCGCGCCTCCTGGCACCTCAGAAAGCCGCTGCGCGATATCGGCTACCAGCATGTCGAAGATGCCGTCGACGTGGCACAGCGGGGTGAGACGGGTGCCCAGGCAACCCTGCCGGGCGGATTGGTACTGCGGGTCGGTTATGACAGCCTGGTCATCGCCGCCGTCGACCAGCAGCCCCCTGCCCCCGACTGGCCCTTACTCGCGCCAAATACGGTTATCGCCGCACCTGATATTGGGGAATACCTGATCCCAGGCTCCGAATGGACCTTCAGCCTCTCGGCCTATGACGGGCCGCGCAGCGGCCCTGCCTGGAAAGCGCTGCTCGCCGACCCGTGGAAGGCACCGTTCGACGCGGGCGTGTTGGGCGGGCCGCTTCACCTGCGCACGCGCAGGCCCGGCGACCGCCTGTTCCCATCCGGGCTGGGCGGCACTATGAAATTGAGCGCTTTTATGATCAATGAGAAAATCCCGGCAGCATGGCGTGATCACCTGCCCTTGTTGGTGGCAGGTGATCACATCGTGTGGGTATGCGGTTGGCGTGTAGACGAACGATTTGCCGTCCACACGAGTACCGATAAAGTTTGGCTGGCAGCCTTCTCACGCAGTGGCGAGGATTAGACGATCCGGGTTCTCACTGCCAGCACAGAAGTTATTCCTTCGGTTCGTCCTCACCCTCGACGGGGGTAAAGCTCGAAGACATCCGGTCGAGTGCGTCACTCAGTCCCTGCAAGGCTGTCACCATCCCTCTCCGAACATCGGCAGCGACCTTGCCGCTCTTGACATCGTCGGCGGCTTTCTGCACACCGGTCTCGACTTTCTTCGCTGCTTCGGATTCTCGGATGTTCTTGGCGGCCTTGTCGATCTCGCTGGTGAACTGGTCGAGTCCGTCCTTGATATCAGACTGCAACTTATGGCGCTCCTCGCTGTTCCAGGCGGTGCTCATCGCCTCGGCGAACTTCTTGCCCAGTGCTGCCATGGCGGCAGCGATATCAGCTTCCTCTTCCTTCGGCTGCTCATTCTCAGGGATGTTTGCTTTTTCTTCTGCCATTGATATTACTCCTTGGTCACAATGTATAGCTCGTTTCTATCAAGTATTACGTGCCTGTTCGAACAAAAGTTGCACGCTTCAACCGGGTCAGATACTTTCTAATGCTTTGCTAATAGTTTAACAAAAATGAGGGCTGATGCCCCCATAATTTTTTACTTCCTGATTGTTGATGACCGGATCAATCTATGTGGTCCAGGTGTTATGGCGTTGAATGAACGTCCAGCCTTCGTTTTGCTCATACACCTTGAAAATCATTCCCTGGCCGTGAAAGGGTTGAAACTGGCAGTCATAACTGACCAGGCCCCAGTCGGTAACAGGCAGGCTTTCCGGGTAGCTGATGGTGATGATCGCCCCGCGCCCGGACGAAGTTTTCGGACGCACCGTTCGGACGCTGCTGTTTACCCTCGAACGCCTCCGCAGGCGGGGACCATGAAAGCTGTAATCCCACACGCCGATAATCTCGGCATCGTTTTCCCGGTGATTGGGAGGACTGTCGCCCAGGTAGCGCCGGACGGTGATCGTGCACCACTCCGGCACATTGCCGTCGCTCACAAACCGGTCAAGGATCAGGTGTTCAATCGCGATCCTGACGATCAGAAACTGGAGGAGGGAGTCATCACAGGCTTCAAGCTGCCGGTGTGCCCAGTAGAGCGGGTTGAGCCGTCCCGGAGGTGGCGCGGGAATTTCAGAAGGTGGATTGAGGAACTGCTCGGCGCGTTCATCCATCAAGGCCAGCGCCCACTGGGCCGCATCCCGCACACGCGGGTCCCGATCCTCGATCAGGTCCTCCAGGCGAGCGCGCTCGGTGTCCGATCCGATCAGGCCCAGGGATCGAGTCGCGACAACGCGCAAAGCCGGTTCTTCCATCATCTCCAGGATGTCGGGGAGCACCAGCAGTCGCCCACCATTGGCGAGGGCCATTATCGCTTCACTCAATGTTCGTTCGGTCAGAATGCGGGTGGCGGTCGATGCGATATGCTGTTCCTGGTATATTTTCTCGCGCGCTTCATAGACCAGCATTCGGATGGGTTCAATCGCCAGTTCGTTGGGATAAGCATTCAGCAAACGCACCGAGATCAGGCGTTTCTGCCAATCCCGGTCATATAGAAATGGGATCAATGCTTCGGTCAGCCCATACCGTTCCAACGGCGTAAATTTGTGTGCCAGGACACGGAGCGCATCCAGGCCCACCTCAGCCGACTCGTCCTGCGGGGCTTTCTGCAAGAAGTCGATAACGGCGTCTAAAGCCTCTGCCTCGCCCACCGTAGCAAGCCGGGACAGGGCGCTCTCCCGTTCTTCTGACGAACCGTACCGCACATCATGAAGCAGTTCTTCTTGTGTGCGATCTTCCGGGGCCGTTTGTGCAGACATTGATCAATTTCTCCCGGTGAAGGCAGGTAACTCCTGACGTTGGGATGCTGCTGCTACATATTGTCGATTACCGCCGACGCAAACTCCGAAGTCTTGACTTTTGTCGCGTTTTCCATCTGCCGCTCAAAGTCATAGGTAACGATTTTCTGGGCAATGGTAGCCTGGTAAGCGTCTTCGATGACTTTCGCCGCTTCCCACCACTTCAGATGTTCTAACATCATCACCCCGGAGAACATCAGTGATCCGGGGTTGACCTTGTCCTGATTCGCATATTTAGGTGCAGTGCCATGAGTGGCTTCGAAAAGAGCGATCTCGTCACCGATATTGGCTCCCGGCGCGATCCCCAGCCCGCCGATCTGGGCGGCGGCAGCATCGGAAAGGTAATCGCCGTTTAAGTTCGGCGCGGCCAATACGTCGAATTCGAGCGGTCTCAGCAGCAGGTGCTGGAAGATGATATCGGCGATCCGGTCTTTGACGACGATCTTGTCGTCCGGCTGCTGCCCATTATATTTTGACCACAATTCGTCCTCGGTAATAGTGTAGTCGCCGAACTCTTCGGCGGCAACTTCGTATCCCCATTTTCGGAAGGCACCCTCGGTATATTTCTGGATATTGCCTTTGTGGACGAGCGTCACGCTTTTCTTCCCGCGTTCAATCGCGTAGCGGATCGCCTTTGCCACCAGCCGTTTTGTGCCAAACGCGCTGATCGGCTTGATGCCAATCCCCGCGCCGTCGAAGAACTTCGCGCCCAGTTCTTCCCGCAGGAACCGGGCGATCTTTTCATTCTCAGGCGTCCCGGCTTCGTATTCGATGCCTGCGTACACGTCTTCGGTGTTTTCGCGGAAGATCGTGAAGTCGACGTTCCACGGCTCTTTCACCGGGCTGGGAACACCTTCATACCAGCGCACCGGGCGAACGCAGGCGTACAGGTCGAGCACCTGGCGCAGCGTGACGTTCAGGCTGCGGAACCCGCCCCCGATTGGCGTCGTCAGCGGGCCTTTGATCCCGATCAGAAATTGGCGCAGCGCCTCGAAAGTCTCCTCCGGAAGATAATCTCCACCATATATCCCCGCCGATTTTTCCCCGGCGTAAATTTCCATCCAGCCGATCCGTCGCTGGCCCTCATAGGCTTTCTCGACCGCCGCATCCCAGATTCGCTTCGATGCGTTCATGATGTCCGGCCCGATGCCATCCCCTTCGATAAAGGCAATGATCGGGCGGTCGGGAACCTGGAGTTCGCCATCGACACTGGTAACCGGGTCGAAATTTTCTGGAATGTGGATGTGCTGGAAACTCATCGGGATGATACTCCTCTGAAGGCTCTTGGATTGGCAGGCTAAAATCCTGCCGGGGCGGATTATACCACAACCTGTGTCATAACTTTAGGTGGACTTTCTCGTTTGTAAAATTTTGAGTGAACTACCACCACCAGAGGTGGTGGCTTCCGAAAAACCTTACGCGCGATACTCTCGTTGCAAAAGTACCGGTATCTCGTTGTTAAGCCACCGTAATTATCCGCAGCGAAAAATGAATGCACCGGTAAAACCAATTAATGGTATCCCCACCATACATAGGTGGGGGCTTTATGAAAGCTAGTAAATATATGTAGAGAACTCACCTGATGAGTGGTATACTGCCCGGAGGCTCCAACCTCTTACTTGAATGGACAGCACTAGGAGATCATTATGCAATCGGTTATCGGCGTGGACGTTGGGGGGACGTTACTTCGCGCAGCCCGCTTCGACCAGGACCTGACAATGATTGAGCGCTTCGAACAATCTACCGAAGCGCATCGCGGTAGTGATGTCGTGATCGACCGCCTTGCAGAGACCATTCGGCAGGCGCTGCCGGAATCGCCGGGCGATCTCATGGGTATTGGCATCGTCCTGCCTGGGCCGCTCGATCCGGAAAACGGCATTTTGATCGCCCCGCCCAATCTTCCCATCAAAGATTATCCGATCGCGCAGCAAATGACAGAATTAGTCGGCGGGCCTGTGTTTATCGGCAATGACGCCGACCTGGCCGGGCTGGCCGAATATTCCCTCGGCGCGGGCAAAGGCTATCGATCCATTGTCTACATCACCATCAGCACCGGGATCGGCGGTGGGCTGATCCTTGACGGCAAGCTGCATACTGGCCGGGGACAGGGCGGCGAAATCGGGCATATGGTCGTTGATCCCGATGGCCCGCTCTGCGGCTGCGGGCATTATGGTCACCTTGAAGCCGTTTCTTCTGGAACGGGTATTGCCCGTATTGCCGGTGAGCGGTTGAGCCAGGGTGAGCCGTCGCTGATCCGCGAGATGGTCGAGGGCGATCTCTCCCGGATCACGGCAAAGGTTGTTGGAAATGCGGCCAAACAGGGCGACCCGCTCGCCGTCGAGATTATCACCAACGCCGGGCGCTACCTGGGCGTCCATATCGCGTCGTTGATGATGCTGCTCAACCCGGATGCGTTTGTCATCGGCGGTGGGCTGACGAAGATTGGAGACCTGCTCTTCGACCCGATGCACGAAGCGATCCGCAAATACGCGATGCACCCGCGTTACTGGGAAAACACGCCGATCCTCCCGGCCAAATTGGGAGCCGATGTCGGGCTGGTCGGCGCGGCGGCGCTGGTCAAAATGCGGATCGAGCAGTAGCGATCAGCCCTTTTTGCGATCTTCTGAGCTGCGCCGGAAATCCATCAGGATCGGGGTAGCGATAAAGGGGTACACTTCCCGAATCTGGTTTTCGAGGTATCTCTGGTACGAAAAATGTACCAGTTCCGTGTCGTTTACGTGAAACACAAACTTCGGCGGATCGACCGCCACCTGGCTGGCATACCGGATTTTTAGCCGTTTACCGCCTTTTGTTGGCGGTGCCTGGCGGTTCATCGCCTCCCGGACGATCCGGTTCACCTCTGATGTCGGCAGCCGGTAAAAACGTTCTTCATGAACCTGTTTCGCCAGCGGAATAATCTTGCTCACCCGCTGGCCGGTCAGCGCCGAGACGAACAGCAGCGGGGCATATGGCAAAAACTTGAACGCCCGCCGCACTTCGTCGGTGTAGAGATTGATCGTGTGAGTATCCTTCTCGATAGCATCCCACTTGTTCACAATAATGATGACGCTCTTCATTTCATCCAGCACGTACCCGGCGATGTGTGTGTCCTGGGAGATGATCCCTTCCTCCGCGTCGATCAGCAGCAGCACCACGTTTGCCCGCTTGATCGCCTTGATCGCCCGCAAGACGCTCCACTTCTCAACCGTCCGGTCGATCTTCCCCCGGCGGCGAATCCCCGCCGTGTCGATCAGCGTCAGCGGTTCCCCATGCCAGGTAAGCTGCGTATCAATCGAGTCGCGCGTCGTCCCGGCCACCGAACTGACGATCACCCGCTCTTCACCCAGCATACGATTCAACAATGAGGACTTTCCTACATTCGGGCGGCCTACGATGGCGATCTTGAGGGACTCGTCGTCTTCATCTTCTTCAGCGGGCTTGCTCGGCAGGGAGTCGACAACTTCGTCGAGCAGATCGCCCACCCCCGAACCATGCATCCCCGATATGGCAAACACCTCTCCGATCCCCAGCGTGTAGAATTCCGCGGCCTGGTCGCGCAGTTTCATGTTGTCGCCCTTGCTCGCCGCGACGATCACCGGTTTGTCTGCCCGCCTGAGAATATCGGCCACCTCCTGGTCGGCCCCGGTGATCCCGGTCATCAGGTCGACCACCAGGATGATCACATCGGCTTCGGCGATGGCGACCTCCGCCTGGGCGCGAATCTCATGAATGAAAGAAGCCGAATCCTCGGCCAGCGGTTCCGATCCACCCCGGCTGACCGTCTCCAGGTCTTCTATGCCACCGGTATCGACCAGCGTAAAGACGACGCCATTCCATTCGGCATCGGCCTGCTGGCGATCACGGGTTGTCCCAGGGCGTTCGTGAACGACGGCCAACCGCTGCCCGACAATGCGATTGAACAGCGTCGATTTCCCCACATTGGGGCGTCCGACCAGTGCAACTATCGAAGGATTGCTCATCAGCCGCCTGTCGACCTTCCACCGCTCGGCGGCCCGATCTCGACTTCGATCAACGTTGGCAATATTGACTCGATCAGTACCTTCTCCACTTCCTCGGCAGATACCGTTCCGCTGGCGATCTCCACCACCGGCTCTATTTGATAGTCGCCTGACTTCAAATCGGTCAGGTCGACCGTAACGAGGATATCTTCTTCCTCGTTCAGGGCTTCAAGCACCGGCAAAGGCCCGGAGAGAGAGACTACTGCATTTGCAGGCAGCAGCGTGGCTTCTAATGCCTCGTCAAGGCCAACCGGCTCAATCGGCAGTTCGAGCACTTTGAATCCCGGCTGCGCCTCGACATAGATCAGCACTTCGACGATCTGAACCTCCTCAAGCGTCACGCCTTCAGGCGGCTCCAACTGGATATTGACGGTCGTATCCTCTGTCAATCCCTGGAGAAAGATCGGCTGCGTCTCGACATAGGTGATATTGTTCAAAATATCCGGCTCGCCGCGAACCGGCACCAGCAGCGGGTTCGGAACAATCCGCGAGATGTAGTAGCCTGGGGCGGGCAGCAAATCCGCATCGACTCTGACGGCCACCTCTCTGAAATCCGCCTCTGGGTAAATCGAAATAGTGACGCTTGCCGTCGAGGGACTGATGACCACGTCCTCGACCCGGTTGCCATCGGCGTCGACGGCGGTCAGTTGCAGGTCTGCCTTCAGGGTTTCTCGAAGGTCAGAAACAGACGCCGCCACCCGGACTTCGCTCACCAGCAGGGCTTGCGACTTTGGCCCCTCGATCACCACTTCGGATGGCTCGACGACGGGATTCCCGGCCCGGTAGCCGGTGGGGAGTTCCCCGGAAGTAACCAACTGGATCGGGAGGGTGCGCTGCCAGATTTCCTCGATTTCGATGTGGACCATGCCCGGATTGGACGAAATCGGGATCGCCTGTCCATCTATCGAAATATCGACCGGCACATCATACGAGCCGGGGGTCATCCCGCTCAAATCGGCGGCGACATGGATGTCGGCCTGTGTAAGTGACAGCCAGGTGCTTTCCGGTGCCCTTAACTGCACAGTAGTCGAAGCAGCCGGGCTGTTCGTTATCACGAGGCCGGGTCGAAGCCCGGTGATCTGGATCGGCACCGGCTGTTCAAAATCGGTTTGCTGGACAGGGTTGGCTTCCTGGCTGGCAACGATCCAGACGACGAGCGCCAGCAGGACTGCCAGCAAGATCGAAGTGATATTTGACTCGAGCCATCTGAGAAGTTCAGTCATCAAAGCAAATTACCTATGAAACCAGCGATGCAATCCAATACACAGGTCGTACGGGCGCAGCGGGCTGCGCCCACCGATTTTAGCCCGGTGCTTCAGCGCCGGGAAGCCAACCGGCACCAAACGTTATGTGGCCCGGCGAAACTGCTGAAACCACTCGGCAAGCCACCCGCGTGACTGCCGTGATTGAATATACTCACCCAGGATCATCTTCAAACGTTCGGCGTCGATGCCCCGGATGAACCGCCCACCGACGACAACCGATATTTTGCCGGTTTCTTCGGAAACCACCACTGCCACCGAGTCGCTGACTTCCGAAATGCCAAGCGATGCACGGTGACGCAGCCCCATCTGTCGATCCGGCATATGCCGGACGGTCGATATCGGCAGCGTGCAGGCTGCGGCGACCAGCCGGTCGCCGTGAATGATCACCGCGCCATCGTGAAGCGCCGTATTGGGAAAGAAAATCGTCTGTAATGTCGCGCTGGTAACCACCGAATCGAGCCTGACCCCCGATTCGGCGTACTCTTGCAGCCCGGTCTCACGCTCAAAGACGATCAACGCCCCGTGCCGCCGCCGCGAGAGATAATGAACCGCGTCGCAGGTTTCGGCGATCAGCGTCTGCCGCGCGTCCAGGGTGACCGTTTCCTGGCCGATAAACGGGATGGACCGTCCCAGCCGGTCCATCCAGCGGCGCAGTTCTTCGGCAAAGATCACGGGCAGCGCAATGGAGAATGCGGTCAGCGTCCGCGACAGCAGCCATGAAAAAGCACGCAGGTTGAGCACAAAGGACAGCGCCCACAGCAGCAGCAGCGCAACGGCAATGCCGCGCAGCAGCGTCGCCGCCCGTGTGCCGCGCACCAGGCGCAGTATCAGGAAAAAAATTGCTGCGACCAACAGAACGTCGAGTATGTTCTGCCAGCTTGTCAGCAAGTTTTGGGTTGCCCAGATGATCTCTTGCCGAACCACAGGAAATATCTCGTATCAGCTTATAACGACTTAAGTTGTCGTCTATTTACCGTGTTCCAACTGTTCGAGCAGTTGGATATACCCGTCCACATCAGGCGGATTCATGTCGACGATTTTCCGGATGGTCGCCACCGCTTCGTCCAACCGGCCTGCATCAAGCTGCAATTCTCCCAGGGCGTCCATCTGCGTGATCGCATCTTGAATCCGTCCCTGCTGCCGGTAGACCCCGGCCAGGCGCTGCCGGAGAGGAATAATCTCCGGCCTGCGGCGGATTTGATCTTCCAGCGTCGATGTGACCCGTTCGAGATTCCCCGCCTGCACACAGCGCCGCAAAAAACCATCCAGAGCCTTGATCGCCTCGCGCGTCTCCCCCAACTGGAATTGCAGATCGACGATTGACAGGACAACGGCCTGGTCATCCGGGTCAATCTCGGCGGCCCGTTCATAGTTGCTCAACGCTTTGCGCCAGTTCAGCCGCTGCCCCTCGATATCGGCCAGTGCCTTCAAAATCGGTACCGTATGCACCGGGTCGGCGCTGACCTGCCGGGCGTAGTTGAGCGCCTGATTATAAATCTCGACCGCCTTGTCTGGATCGGCCAGCAGCCGGTAATAGAGTTCGGCCATCTCTCCATACTGGCGAAGCGCGTCGGCCACCCGGCCCTGATCGCGCATCATATCGATCACTCGTTCACGGGCCGATGTGTCGGCAGGCCAGAGTTCGATCACCTCGGCAAAGAGATCGGCGGCTTTGTCGGCATTGCCCCGCAGCAGGTAAGTATTGGCAACCAGGTTCATTTTTGTCACCGCCTCCTGTGTGCGCGCTTCCCGAAGCAGAATATCGGCCAACCGCTGGTGGGCAGGCAGGTAATCCGGCGAGCGCTCTATGACGTGGTGCGCTTCTTCCGTCGCCAGGTGAAGCATATTCTGCTGCAAATAGCGGTCGACTTCCTGCATGAGCATGCTCAATTCCGGTTTTCCACCTTCGATCACCAGTTCGACCAGGTCAGAAACATAGCTCACTTTATTCTGGGTGGCATAGTTGCTCAGGGCGTCGTGGATTTTTTCGCGCCAGCTTGCATCGTCAAGCCAGAACGACAGCGCCTGGACGAGTTCTTTCAACTGCTCACCCGATTGTGTCTTGATGGCCGACAGCAGCCGTGCATAGCCATTTTCGTCGACCGCCTGTTCGTTCAGTTGGCCGTCGGCGCTCTTCAAAGCCAGCAGTAGATACTCTGCTGCATCCTGAAGATTATCCTGCGCAATGGCGGCCTGCCCCAGCATCAGGTAGCTGGCTACCGAATAGTCGTCGTAGTCCGCAACCTGGGAAAGCACTTCTATCGCTTCATCGTAGCGCCGGGAATAATGGTACAGCACCCCCAGATTGAACCGCATCGCCGGGTGGCGCAGTCCGGCGCTCTTCGCGTCGAGGTATGCGCTGATTGCCATATCAATATCGCCGACCTGGTGAGCATCGATGGCCTCCATCAGCGGGGCCTGAGCCGTTTCCGGGACTTCACCGGTCCAGATGATATCGGCCAGCACCCCCATTGCATAACGGGCTGCCTCGCCAACCGGTGTGCGTTCCAGTTCCTCGCTTTCCGCCGTAGCCAGGAATTCGTCCTCCTCTGTTTCATAACCGGGGGAGGCGGTTTTCTCGCCGGGGCGTGCTCCAACCTGGAGCACCCCCCGCTCCGAATCAGAAACCTGGATCGGGTTGTTTCGCTTGAGATCATCCAGCGCATTTCGAATATCAGAGTTGATCGGGTCGAGGCTCATCGCGCGTTGAAGCGCCTGCCCTGCCCGCTGAACCTGTTTCATCATCTGCAGCAGCCGGGCAACGTGCAAATACTCGTAGACGGCCTGTTCCTGGGTAGCAGGGTCACGCTCATAGGCCAGGGCCAACCGCATATGCGCCTGTGCCAGGTTGCTGTTGTAATGAACGGCCATTTCCCAGTTCGGGATGGCCCGCGCCAGTTCCTTTCGCGCTAAATAGATTTCTCCCGCAGCAAGGTATTCGTCGGCGGCTTCGTCTTCCTGCCCCAGACTCTCGTAGATGAATGCCAGTTTTTCATGAGGCATGGGGTCACTGGACACGATGCTGCTGATCTTCTGATAGGCGGCCAGCGCATCCTGGAACCGCCTCGATTCGAGAAGGGCCAGCGCTAAACCGGCCAGGGCCTGGGGTTCATTGGGGATAATCTGTAAAGCCTGTCCATACGCTTCGATAGCCTGGGACCAGTTCTGATCCCAGGCCGCGCTGGATGCCTCTCTCATTGCTGACTGATAGGCTTCATTCTGATCCATTGTTTTTGATCCTGATCTACCAAGAGCCAAGCCGAATTATATTGTCTTCTGGAAAACACGATTAAACAAGTGCAGTGCAAACCGCTGAATTCCGTTGGCCCGGATTCCACCCAGGTTTATCCAGTTAGAAAAATTGAACGGCTTGAACAGCTCAGGCGAGGTCAGTATACATTATACATATGGTCATCGCAATGAAGACGAGGACCATCGACCCAATACGGCCTATCGGTCGCTGCTGCGGCGATCAGGCGTTGAGAAGGGCCAGGAGACGCGCCTGTTCGATGCCTATGGCGGCATAATCGGCCAGCGTTGCCAGCAGATTCAACTGGTGTTGATCCAGTTCGCCGGGAGCAAGGTTTACAGATAACACCCCGATGGCATTTGAACCGATGATCAGCGGGGCGCAAACCTGCATGGTGTTTCGCTGAGACTCGCCGTCACGATACGGGTCACTGTACAGAACCTTTTCCGCGTTGATCGATGCCCAGGCCAGGGGATTTTTCACCGGCTTGGATATCAATCGCCCTTCGTCTTCGCCGATCTGCTCGGCCCGCTCAACCAGATCGCGGCCATCTTCGGATACCATCAACAGTCTGGCCTCACGGGAGCGCATCAGGTGCATGGCTGTCTGAATGATATAGAGCAGCAGGTTGTTAGTTGCAGGCAAATTGGTCAGGATGCGCCCGACATCAAACAGGGCTTCTAGCTCGTATATACGGCGTTCCAGGTCACGATTGGCGACCACCATCTGTTCGTTGAGTTTTTCATGCTCCTGCCGTAAACGCACTTCCCGGAGTGCCAGTTCAATCGAAGCCAGCAGTTCATCGACCGTAAACGGCTTGATGATGTAATCACGCACCCGCATCCGGAAGACCTCGATTGCGATCTCCTCCGATCCGTAGAAGGTCATCAAGACGATGGGCAGTTCGATGCCCTCTTTATGTAAACGGCGGATCAGCCCAAGCCCGTCCATCCGGGGCATCTTCAAATCGGTTACAACCAGGTCGGGCGTATGCAGCAGGATCAGTTCATAAGCCTCAAGGCCATCTTCTGCTTCCAGCCAGCGGTAGCCGTTGGGTTTGAGGACGTAGTTGCTAATGAATTCCCGGATGTCTTTGGCGTCATCCACAACGAGAATGCACTCGCCAGCCATGACCATCTCGCTTTCAACCGGTGCTGTGAATTGTATGTGCTCATTGCCAGTATAGCACTAATTAATTCACGGGACATGGCCGGTGAATCAAAAACTCCTCCCATCAGCGGATGGCTCCGGCTGAGTGGGAGGAGTCCTGATTCCAGGAAGTGTAAAAGCTACGCGCGCAGCTTTGCCCCGAAGTTTTTCTCCAACGTTTTGACGATCTTCGCCCGCACAGTGTCGGCGTCTTTGTCGCGCAGTGTTTTCTCGTCGGATTGGAAAGTCAGCGCATAGGCCAGGCTCTTTTCCCCTGCGCCGATCTGCTCGCCCCGGTACACATCAAACAGGCGCACGTCACACAGCAGATAGCCGCCCGCCTCCCTGATCGTTGTCTCGACTTCCACCGCCGGGATGCTTTCGTCGACGACTACGGCAACGTCTTGATAGATCGCCGGGAAATTCGAGATCGACCGGATCGCATGTCCTTTACCCATCAACTCCAGTATGATTTCCAGGTTCAACTCTGCCGCTAACACAGGTTGTTCGGGCAGTTCGTATGTCTCACGGACCAGTGGATGCAGTTCCCCCAGGATACCGGCATCCTGACCTTCGATGACCAGGCGGGCCGTCCGTCCGGGGAAGAACGTGCCGTGTTCAGCCGGTTCGAACTCAACACCATTCAAATGCAGGCCGTTGACCAGCGTCTCGACGACGCCTTTCAAATCATAGAAATCCATCAGGGCATCGGCGTTATCACCGGGTTCCTGCCAGGAAGGTATGTCCCGTTTCCCGGCCATTACAATGCACAGCCGACGGGGTTCGTCCGGCAGTTTTTCGCCATCCACCGGGAGATAGACCTTGCCGACTTCGAACATCAGCAGCCGATCACGCCAGCGGGCGTTTGCAACCAGGATATCCAGCACACCGGACAGCAGCGTATGCCGCATCACGACCTTGTCCTGGCTGATCGGGTTGGCGAGTGTGATGTATCGCATCTCCGGCCAATCAGATTTGGCACCGGCAGGAGTCAGCCGCGTTTCGGCCTCCGGCGTCGTCAGCCGGTAGGTGACGATCTCCTGAAGCCCGGCGTTGATCAACAGGTCACGAACCATCTCTTCGCGAATTAGCGGCGTGTTCTCGCGCTGAGGGGGCAGCGCATCCTCGATCAAAGTAATCGGTATCCGGTCATAGCCGTAAATCCGGGCGATCTCCTCGATCAAATCCGCCCGCGCAATCAGTTTGCCGATGTCCTCATGTTCCGGCTCGTTGACAAACCCAATGTCCATCCGGTGGTCGGGAACCGTCACCCGCAGCGATTGTTCTCCCACCTTCTCGACGCCGAATTCCAACCCTTCGAGGATGCCCGCGATCTCGTCCTGGGCCAGGGCGATGCCGAGCGCCCGTTCCACTTCGCTCAGGGGCAGATCGACCGTGACCGCCGGGGCCGGGGCAGGATAAGCATCGGCGATGCCCTTTGCGACCTTTCCACCAGCAAGCTGTCGCATCAGTTCGATGGCCCGCACAACACCCACCCGGGACTGTTCGGGGTGAACCCCCCGGCTGAACCGCGTTCCGGCTTCGGTCACCATTTCGGTGCCGTGCTCGCGCTGGGCGCTCAATGTTTGCCGGACGTTGATGAAGTTCCAGTTCGCACC
>DAOUES010000040.1:0-1625 GCA_034430335.1 Anaerolineae bacterium
ATGCTGACAAAGCCCTCCGGGCCGTAAGGCGTGACTTCGACCGGTTTACGGTCGACGGTCGCCAGCCAGCCGGGGAAGTAGAGCCAGTCGAAAACCAGGCGGGTCGGTTCTTCGGCATAGACGATCAAATGCGCGGCGGTGATCCTCCACTTCTCCGCCTCAACGGACAGGTCAGTGTTTGGCTGCAAGCGGGGGATCACATCCGATTCGGCGAACCGGTCGGCAAGCGCGGCGGGATCGGGAAGGGATTGATTCCAGGTGGGCAGATATTCTCCCTGAGACGAGGTGCCGATCCAGCGCGTTTCCTGCTCGAAGGCGTGGAGATCGGCGACCGAGTCGACCACCGGCGCGGGGTCGTAGACAACATAGAGCCAGGGCAGCCCGGCGAGAACGAACGACAGGAGAACGGCGATCACCCAGGCGAAGCGAAGGGCGGGCCGGGGAATCCTTTCGGCGAGCAGGGCGGTGCCCAACCCGGCAAGAACGGCGATCAGCAGGCTGGCCTGCCCGATCAGCCGCCAGGGGAACTGCCAGAAATCCAGGAGGGGGATGTGCCGCCAGAACCAGAGCGACGAACCGGTGACCATGAAGACGAGGAAAACGATCACCGGCAGGGCGAATATCAGGAAGGGGAGACAATTCCTGGGGTTGAAGCCCCAGGCTACAGGCGACCTGTGGTCATATGATGGGTCGACATCCGGTCGACCGGCGGGCACAGCACGCTGTGCCCCTACAACTCCCGATCGCTTCAGGAATCCTTCGTACTGCCCATCCGGGGAACCCGAACGTTTCGATCTGGTTTTCAGCGCCCCGGCGGTGACCATCCCAACACCCAGCAGGGCGAGGATCACCTGGGGCCAGCCGAGCGGGCGCGGCACTTCGAAATCCTGCCGGGAGAGATCGACAGGCTCCGGGGCGGCAAAAATCTGATCGAGCGTCTGGAAATGATTGGCGACATCGTAGGCGGGGTTGGCCGGGGAGACGTTTTCCAGCTTTACGTAATCTTTCTCGAACAGGGCGGGCATCCAGAAGAAGGCGGCGAGGCCAACGCCGAGCGCCAGCCCGATCCCCAGGCGAAGCAGCGATTGTCGGCGGTTGGGGCTGATCGACCAGAGGAGGAGGCAGTAGCCGCCGAGCAGCGCCGCACCCGCCAGCGCAGTGACATTGTGAGGCAGAATAAACAGGGCCAGCAGCGCGACCGCCAGCGCAAAATCGCGGCGGCGGCCACGCAGCGCCAGCCGGTGGAACGCCCACAGCACCCAGGGAAGGATCGCCAGCGCACAGCATTCGGTGATCGATCCCCGGCGGGTCCAGTTCAGCAGGATGTAGGGCGCGTAGGCATAGGCCGCCGAAGTGACGATCCCGGCAGTCGACCCGCCCCAGGCATCGCCCAGCAGGTAAGCGCCCAACGCGCCGAGAAAGGTGTAGATCACCACCCCGGCCAGCAGCGCCCGGATGAAATCCAGGCCGAGCAGGTGGAAAAGCTCCATCGGGAGCATGGCAAGCGGCGAATAGTAGTTAAAAATGGGAAGGCCGTAGCCAAAGACGAAGGCCGGGGCATAGCGCGGCCAGAGATCGCCGTGCCGGATGGAATAGTCATAACCGACCAGCCGGTAATAATGCAG
>DAOUES010000041.1:0-10352 GCA_034430335.1 Anaerolineae bacterium
ACGGAGATCGCAGCGACATCGACCGGCACGGTGGTTCCGACCCTTCCGCCGATTTGCCCGTCAAAGGCGGCCCGCAGGGTGCAAGATTGTCTACTGCATCGCCTGGTGCTTGACGGCGTGGAGCACTTCGAGCGCTTCGAGGTTGCGGCGCACCATGCCGTAGTGCATGCGATCCTCTAAAAAGACCGCCGATCCGAAATCTTCGGGCACCGTCAGGTGTGAAACGTTCGGTTCGACGCCCTGGTTGGGTAGCTGGCTGGTCGTCTGCCAGAAATCCCAGAGGGGGACCTGCTTCTCTGCGGCCACGCGGCGGATCGCGTTGTTCATCTCGTAGTCGCCGCCGCCGTGCAGGTAAGGAACGGTGCTGAGAACCGGGATCACGCCCCGGCTGGCCGCAATATCGACGATCCGGCTGACCCCTGCGTAGTAATCCTCCGCCCAGGTGTCGCTGGCTTTGGGGTAGGTGCGCACCATGATCAGCGCGATGGCAGGTTTGTAGCTGCGCAGCTCGCATTCCAGGGGCGTTTCCCCGCGCCGACAGACGGCGGGATCGGCCCAGGTGGGGTCGAGCAGCGCGTCGACGACATAGCCGCCTTTGGCCGCGTAGCCGATTCGCCTGAACGACCCGGCGAAATCCCAGATCACTTCATGAAGATAAATATAATCACCCAGGTAAAAGAACTGGTCGTCAAAGGCGATCAGGAAGTAGGGCGATTCGGCCTCGCAGTCGCCGATCTTGCTGAAGCGGTGGGGATCGTTGCCCAACTGCTGGCCGCGCTGGAAAATCGCGCGGGCGTTCGGGCCGATGCCGGTGATGGTCGCCGTGTAGGGCACCGCTGGAACCGCCGAAACAGGCGCGGGAGCCGGGGCGACAGGAACCGGCGCGCTGGCGGCACCGGCACCGGGGACAGGAACGGTGGAAAGATCGCCGCCGATGTCGGTGAAAACGGTGTAGGCCCAGCCGGTTTTCCCGGCGTAGGTGATCAGGACCCAGGTGGATAATTCGTTGCGACCCTGGACGACGAGCGTCGTGCCAACGGGGATGGTGCCCAGCAGGTCGGCGTCGAAAGTGGGGGCGGCGCGGAAGCGCAGGTTGACGGTCGGGGTGGCGGTGACGGCTCCTTCGGCTGCCGGGGGTGGAACGGCGGCAGGCGGGGCCGCCTCGCCGACGACCGGCACGCTGTCGAGATCGCCTTCGATCTCGCACAGCCACCCGGCCACCCAGTTTTCAGCGCCGGGGCCGAAGTTGACGAGCAGCCAGGCTGAATCGGCGCTGCGGCCCAATACGGGTAAAGGCGTGCGGGCGGAGACGCGCCCGATCGCTTCGAAGTGGGTGCCGGGGCCGGAGCGGATAGTCAGGGAAGTGGTGGGATGGGCGACGACGGCGGATTGATCGAGTGGGCGGGCAAGAGCCGTCGATAAGGGCAGGCTGAGAAAGGCGAGTAACCCAACCAGCAAGATGATCCGCCAGGGCGATGATGTTCTGCGCATGAGCAATGGTTCCTTCCAACTATGATCGAGCTTATTTTACTCAAAAAGTGGGGCAGGGGGCGAATTGAAAGCAGGGCGACGTACCTTTGAGGTTGTAACAGCACCCCCTGTACGGAACTGGCGTTCCGCATCCGTCCCCCTTGGCAAGGGGGACAGCAAATGTAAGCGTGTGTCGGGCAGTGATTATGCCCGTTGGGAGCGGGGCAGGCAATCGGCTATAATGGCCCCGGTGCCCGCCTCGGCGGGCAGTATGAATCGAAGAGGATATCAATGAGCACAGAAGAAAAATCGGCGGGGAAGGCGACGAAGCAGGAACGGCTGATGCTGATCGGCGGCGGGGCGGTGTTCGCCGGGCTGGTGATCGGCATTGCGGTGCTGCTCGCCCCCAACCTGATCCGCCCCCGGATCGTCTTCCGGGCTTATGATGGGGATGCGTTTCGCTACAGCCCCGGTCAGGTGCGCCCGCCGGAAGAAAACGAGATCGTCGAGAACTACCCGGCCCACTACGGCGGGGATGGGTTCCGCGTCCCGGCGATGGAGGCCAGAGAATACCCGATCATCGCGCTGGGCGACTCCTACACCGAGGGGGGGAGCATCCCCTGGGTGGACGTGCTGGCCGAAGAACTCGATACGCCGGTCCAGAACCTGAGCTGGCGCGGTTATGGGCCGCTGGAATACGCGGCGGTGATGGAGGAATACGGCAGCGGCGATCACGACTGGGTGCTGATCGGGTATTTCGAGGGCAACGACCTGAGCAATGTACACTCGTCGACCGACCTGCTCGAAGAAACGGGGTCGCTGAATTTGAGCCGCGAACTGTTCGCGGCGGAAGGCGTCGAGCAGATGGAGGTGCTGCCGCCTGACCCGGACAGGTGGTATTTATTCCCGCTGCGGCACCTGGTGGGGGATCAGGTCTACGAACTGGCCTATATCCCCGATTACCTGTGGGGCCTGAATGGGAACGAGGAAGCCTACCGGCAGTCACGGAACGTGGCGCTGCTGCGCGAATCGCTTCAGGAGATCAAGACCCTGGCGGGCGATGCCTGCGTGGGGCTGGTCTATATCCCCGACAAGCCGCATATCTATTTCCCGTACAGCGACCCGGACGGCAACCGGCAGTGGCTCCTGAATGAGGGCGCGGTGATAAGCCTCGACGCGGACGGCTGGCTCTCGCTGGACGTGATCCCTCGCCCGGCCCCTCAGGAGTTCGAGACGGTGGTCGGCAATCTCGACAACCAGCGGGACGTGATCGGCGAGGTGGCGGCGGAACTGGGCATCCACTTCATCGACCTGACCCCGGCGCTCCAGGCGGCGGTCGAGACAGGCGAGCCGACCTATTTCACCTATGATTCGCACTGGAACGCGCGCGGCCACGAAGTCGGGGGGGCGGCGGCTGCCGAATACATTCGCAGCGTGGAAGGGTGCGGCGCACCGTAATCCCAAATACAACTGCCGCCGGTCTGCGGCAAGACATTAAAATCACCTATCCACGCCCGATAGGTGATTATTTTTATGCCTATTCAATTTTCGCGTGACCGTTGCGCGTGACCGGTTATGCATCGCGCCGTGAGGCGGAACTCCTTCCGCCGGGACGCAGCCGCCAGGTTCAACGAAACACAGCCGGGCGGATGCCAGAATGCACGGCGGGCGGATGCAAACACCGTTTCTCAGGCCAGACCGGGAACGCTACCTAGAACTCTTCGTCTTCCCAATCCAGGTCTTCGTCGTCGTCATCGTCGTCGTCGAGATCGTCGAATTCGTCGACGGCGTCGAATTCGTCGTAGTCGTCGAAGTCGTCGAGTTCATCGACATCGTCATCGTCGTCGTACTCGAAGTCAAGGACGACCGGGCCTAATTCGACGACTTCCAGATACTCGCCGCAGTGAGGGCAAACGACTTTCTGCCCAAGCCGGGGCGGACTGGAAAAGCTGATACGATCATTACAGTACGGGCACTTAGCGTCTGACATAAAACTGTCTCCTGTATACCTGACGCAGGTAGTGTATTTGTGCAAATTATAGTGCTAGTCTAGACAAGTACAAATATTGATTCGTAGAACTTATGTTTCGCCCAGCAGCCGGATTCGGCGGTATGCTCCGATGGGGTAACCAGGGTGATCGTGCTTACTGCCCTTTTGGGTAATGGACGGAACCGGGAGCGTATCTCTACAATGACGGTACCATTGGCGATGATAGGGGTTGGTAAAGTTGGATTTTGGATTTTCCGGCGCTAAAGCGCCGGGCTAAAGACGATATGTCGACCTGCGGGCGGCAGGCAACTGGTCTTCCAGTTGCCTGGGCGGGGGACGATCTTCGGTCGTTTAGCCCTGCCCCTGCGAGATGGGATCGGGTTTTTTGATCCGGCAGGCAAAGTGTTGAAAGATCAGGTTTACAGGGCAATAGTGCTGATTGACGGGAATAATGGAACTTCTAAACACCCTCCACGCGATAAACCAGGAGGTCATCCAACTGGCGGCAGTTGGGCATTACAAGCAGGCTTTAACCCGGCTGACGGTCGCTGCCTGTGACCTCTTGAACGGCGAGACCAGCGCGATCTGGCTGCTGGAGGATGGGTGGCTGCTGCTGCACGCGACCGACGCCGACCAGTCACACGCGGACAGGGTTCCGCTGCACGACAGCCTGGTGGGGGAATCGGTGCTGGCCCGCGCGCCAGTACAATCGGATGATGTGCGGATCGACAAGCGGCTGCATCATCCCGAACTGGCTGCCCAATACGGCTGGCTGAGGGCGCTGATCGTGCCGATTGTGACCGGGCCGGACGACGAGCCGATTGGGGCGATCAACGTGTATTGCAGCCAGGACGCTCAGGATGCGGTCACCTCCGGCGAACAGATGCAAATCCTGACGCTGCTGGCGGACCTGGCGGCGATGGTGATCGTCAGCGCGACGCGCTACCAGGTAGGAGAAGCGGCGGAGACGCCGAGCCGCTCGTACGTGCTGCTGGGCGACCTGGCGACCAGTTTGCTGGTCAGGCTGCGGGTCAAAGCCGGGGCGATCCCGGTCAGGATCGAGGGGATACAGGACAAGTGTGGGGCAGCGGTCGCCGCCGACGATTATCTCGCCGAAAACCTGGCGGCAATTCAACAAAACATACGCGAGTCGATGCAGGTGGTCGGCGAACTGCTCTCGCTGATGCAGATGCTGTCGAGCGGGGAGACGACCATACCGGTCGGGCCGGAGCACGGATAGGAACCCGACAACCCCGCAGGTTCGACCCCCCTTTTTCCCAAAATCCATCGAACAAATACCGCTTGCAGAAACGGGCCGTAATCCCCAGGCGGGGGAGATTTCGGCCTGGTTCCCGGCGCTCGAACGCCTCCAATAAAGTTGTAATCCATAATAAAAAAGAGAAATATTGACAAAATTAAGAGGCGCGCATACAATGAATCAGTAGGCTTTTGGACATATAACACAGAGAAAGATCGAAAAGGGAGCCACACATGCAAAAGACCCGCCATGAGATCGTCGACTATCTACGCGAGAATGGGTCGGCGACGGTCGATGAGTTATGTTCAGCGCTCGGAAATCTCACTTCGGTGACGGTGCGCCATCACCTGGATATCTTACAGAAGGAAGGGCTGATCGACCCGCCGGTGCCGCAGCGCCGTGCCGCGCCGGGCCGTCCGAAGTATGTTTACGAACTATCCCGGCAGGCCGATGCACTGTATCCAAGCAACCTGACACCCTTCACCTTTTTCCTGCTGGAAGAACTGCGGTTTTCGATGGGGCCGCGCCAGTTGGAAGTGCTGCTCGACGGCATCGCCCGGCGAATGGCCGCCGAATACAGGTCGGACGGTGAAGGGCTGTCGCTCGGGCAGAAATTAGACCAGATTGTCGATCATTTGAATACCCAGGGCTACGATGCGGCCTGGGAGCCTCAGCAAGATAGCTATTCGCTGGTTTTGAACAACTGCCCGTATTGGGCAATCGCCAGGGCGCAGCCGGGACTCTGTCTTTTCGAGAAGCGCTACCTGGGGCACCTGCTTGGGATTTCTCCGCAGCTTGAATCGACGAGAGCAAACGGGGCCGACAAATGCCTCGCGCGGATATCGAACAGCCCGTTTGAGTATGTGTTGTAGCGCCTCGACGAACAGGCACCCGGATTGACAACCCCCAGGCTGAACGCTAAAATCTGGGCGACGCACAAGAGGATCACGGTAACCCATACCAACAACAAGGAGCCACTATCAGAATGAGCGACCAGGCACAGGTGGAGGGCACAAAAGCCGCTGCCACAGAGCAGATCATCACAATTACCCCGCAGGCCATCGAAAAGATCAACGGGCTGCTGGAAGAGAAAAACCTGGAAGGGCACTGCCTGCGCGTGTTCGTCGTCAGCGGCGGGTGTTCGGGTCTTCAATACGGGATGGCTTTCGAACCCAACCCGCGCGAAGAAGACACGGTGGTCAGGGCGAACGGCTTACAGGTGCTCGTCGACCCGTTCAGCCTGCAATATATGTCAGGCAGCACGGTGGATTATGTCGAGACGGAGGCGCTTGCCGGGTTCCGCATCGACAATCCGAACTACACACCCTCGTGCAGTTGCAGCGGGGGCGGCTGCGGGTAGACCCTAAATCAACCGGCTGACACGAACGGCGATCCTGTGACTGGGGATCGCCGTTTTTTGTTTACCGGTGATTGGTTTTTTTCGGCTCAACGATTACAGTGAGCCAGCGCCTCGGCCTCGGTGTCGAACCACAGCACGTTCTGCCGCCCGGTGATTCTCGACAGGAAACTCTCGATTGCTTTGGCTCCCCGGTTCCCGCCGATGATCAACCACTCGGCCAGTCGATGATGCTGGTATGGCTTCATAGCCGAAATCATGGTATCGGTGAGTGGAAAGATCGGGTTTTGCCGCAGGTCGACGACAACACACATGTCCGCACTTGCGGCGTCGAGCGCCGCCTGGATCGTCTCGAAGGCGCGGCGCACATCGCCCGGATTGACCTTTTGCTGCCAGGTCATCAGGAGGACATTTTTTTTACCGGCGATCTTTACGACCGATACCGTCGGACCTTCTTCGAGACTGCTGCTGGCTGTCAGGGGCTGTTCTTCCGCAATCTGTTCGAGCATGGGCAATTTCCTATGGGCGAGATTTAGTGAATAGAGTATACGTCAATCTTTGTTTTTCAGGTGTGAAATGATCATGAAAAAGAAAAGCGCCGGATCGCATGTGATCTGGCGCTTTTGCGTGTGGGCGGTACAAGACTTGAACTTGTGACCTCCACGATGTCAACGTGGCGCTCTAGCCAACTGAGCTAACCGCCCAATGTGGATGCAATTATACGCGGAACGCGGCTGCCCGTCAACAAAAGTGTGGGTGGAAAGATGAAAGTGAAAAGCCGGGCTTTGCGTCAGCCGGGGAGGGGAATGGCAAAGGCAAAGGTGCTGCCCTCGCCGGGCGTACTTTCCAGCCAGATGCGCCCGCCGTGCAAATCGACGATCAGCCGGGTGATTGCCAGCCCCAGGCCGGTGCCGCGTATTTCGTTGCGAATCTCGTCGACGCGGTAGAACCGCTCGAAGATGCGTTCCTGATCCCTGGGATGGATTCCGATCCCCTCGTCCGCGACGCTGATGATCACTTCCTTGTCGGTGACCCGCCCCCGAATGGTAATTGTTCCTCCCTCCGGCGAATACTTGGCCGCATTCGAGACCAGGTTGTCGATCACCTGCTTCAGCCGGACCAGGTCGCCCCTGATCGGGGGGAGTCGATCTAACCCCTCCAGGTGAAACCGGTGTTTGCTGTCGCTCTCGATATAGGGCTGTACGGAGTCGTTGATGATCTGCTCCATGTCGACCCAGCGCCATTCGAGATCCATGCCATGACTTTCTTCCAGCTTGCTCACGTCCAGCAGGTCGTTGATGACCGCACCCAACTGCTCTGCCTGCCGGTTGACGAACTGCATGTAGCGCTGCCGGTGCCCGGCGTCGACTTCGCGCGTTATCAATATCTCGATGAATCCCTGGATCGTGGTCAGCGGATTGCGCAGTTCATGGGCAGCGGTAGAGAGGAAAGAGTCTTTCAGCCGGTCGATCTCTTTGAAGGCGCTGATGTCACGCAGCACGCAGATCAGGCCGTGCAGTTCTCCCTGCTGGATGAACGGCCCGACTGCAATGTGGGCGTCGAATGTCATACCGTCTTTCCTGCGGGCAACGAACTCCCCCTGGACGGGCTGCCTGTTTTCGAGGATCGACCGGATTGCCGTTTCGCAGGTGTCAACATCGGCAGGGGCAACCAGCAGCGTCGGCGGTTGGCTGTAGAGTTCGTCCATTTCATAGCCGAACAGCTCTTCACAAGCGCGGTTACAGGCATCGATCAACCCGTCGGCGCGCATCAGGATGATCGAGTCAGGGCTGCTGCTCAGGATGACCTCGATCTGCTCGCGGGTTTTGATCAGCTCCTCCGCCCGGTCGATGATGGACTGCTCCAGGTTCTCGCCGTAGCGTCGAATCCACTCCTGCACCGACCACATAATCGTGACCAGGAAAGCGCTCCCGATAAACCAGATCGCGGTTGAAAACAGGGCCAGTTCAAATTCTGTTCTGGGGGCCGGATCGGGGAGTCTGCCTTCCAGCCACAGGAGCAGGATCATAGTCAGCAGCGCCAGCGCGACCGTGAAGACGGCAATGCCTTCTCTGCGGCCAAGCAGGATCACTGCACTGACAACCGCCGCCAGGAGGCCGAACAGACCGGCAAAGTCCTCGGTGGGCCGGCCCTCCATCGCCAACTGGACGAAGGCCATCAGCAGTATCACGAGAACCAGCAGCCAGGCGGCGGCCCTGATCCGCCCGGCCCGGTTCAAGGCCAGGGCGAGGACATCGGTGAGAAAAATGGCCAGGACGGTCAGGTAGTCCTGTACTATCAGGTCGCTGAAGGTCACGTGTGGGCTGAACAGCAAAATAACCTGGGGCAGTAAGAACGCCAGCGATGCAAGACCGATAATCAACCCGATGACTGCCGCCAACTGTGACCGGTAGGTGTGCTCCATGTCGCCCTGCCAGGACAGCCAGGCGATCAGTTTCGCAGGCAGCCTCAAAATCGAAGTGTTCCCCGGCGTCTGCCTCTTTTTAGTGCTGCCTGTCATACCTATCTATCCCGGCTTTCATCTCGACTGCTGCCCTTGATCGGCACGGTGAACGAGACGGTGGTTCCCTCGTCGGGTGTGCTGTCGATTTGGATGCGCCCGCCATGTCCCTCGACGATCAACTTGCAGATGGTCAGGCCCAGCCCGGTGCCCCCGCTCGTCATTCTCGCGGTCTCACCCCGGTAAAACCGGTCGTATACTCTTGCCTGATCCTCAGGGCTGATCCCGATCCCGTGATCCAGCACCGCTACTTCGAGACTATCGCCGACCACGCGGCTGCGGACGACCACCTCGCTGTCGCCCGGTGAATACTTGATCGCGTTCGAAACCAGGTTCAATATCACCTGCTCCAACCGCGCCGGGTCGCCGTTTATCACCGGGAGTGGATCGGCAGTTTCGACCCGTATCCGGTGGCCCGACAGGTTGTCCAGGAAGGGCAGAACGGCCCGACCGATCAACTCGGCCATGTCGACCGGCTTGATGTTCAGTTCGATCCCGTAGCCCGACCGCATCCGCGAGATATCCAGCAGGTCGTCGATGATTTTTGCCAACTGCCGGGTCTGCTGGCTGATATATAACATGAACCGCTTGCTTCGCTCCGGGCTGATATCCCGCGTGAGCAATATCTCGCTGAAACCCCGCACGGAGGTCAGCGGAGTGCGAAGCTCGTGGGCGGCAATCGAGAGAAACATGTCTTTCATCCGCTCGACTTCCTTCAAGTCGCTGATGTCACGGATGCTGCATACCACGCCCGTCACGCGGCCCTTTTCGTGGATGGGAGACATAGCGATATCGGCATCGAAGGTGCTGCCGTTGCCACTCCGGACAGCCGTCTCGATGCGGGCCGGTGCGCACTGCTCGACGACTTCTTCGAATTCCTCGGCGAACGCCTCGCACTTATCGGCGGCAAGCAGGCCAAACACTGCCGTGCCCGGCAGGTCGGCGGCGGAACGGTGAAACAGTTCTCCGCAGACCGGGTTGGCGATCTCGATCTGCCCGGCCCGGTTCAACAGCAGGACGCCCCCCGGGCTGTTATTCAGGATCGCTTCCACCCGTTCTTTCGCATGCTGGAGTTCGGCGGTATGTTCCTGAACGCGGTATTCGAGGGTTTCGGCCCATTGTTGCAGGCTCGACTGTGCCGAGATGGCGGCAATCATCACGGCACCGCAGATGAGCATCCAGGCCAGTATCACGAACGCTGCATGAGAGATATCGTCGCGGACGGCCATCTCCGGCAGGCGGCCATAGAGCCATAGGGCGTTGAGGGCAATGAACAACGTACTCGACAGAATGAAAACGATCACGATGCCGGGGCGATCAAAGACCGACACGGAAATCATGACGAGCAGCAGCAGCGCCAGAATGCCGACCGGGTTGGCGGCGGGTGAACCTCCCACATAGAGAATGCCGGAGATGTTTCCCATCAGCAGAAGGATGACGCTCCACGCGGCTGCCGACGTATGGCCCCGGCGATTCAAGAGCAGGGCCGCCCCGCCCACGACGAGGCCGAAGGAATTAAACAGGACATCACTCAACTGAAATGTGACCCATTCGGGGTTGAGTATCGCTATGATGCCCGCCAAGATCAGGATCGTCACTGCCCCGGAAAAAACGAACAGCGAAATGTTCGTCACTATCCGTGCGCGGCGCAGTTCCTCGCCGGTTTTATCCGGCAGAAACCACCGGTGGAGGCGCACCAGAACCGGGTTTGTTGGCGGCTGGTCGTTCGTATGTTCAGGGTGACCCGGAACGACGA
>DAOUES010000042.1:0-3022 GCA_034430335.1 Anaerolineae bacterium
TTTCAACCCGCTCCGCCCGCAGCGAACATAGGGCATCGTCTCGTAGCGATCCTCGGCGGGCAGGTAATTGGGATCAACCGGTAAGGTCATTGTCTGTTCTCCTATAGGTATCTATCCCGGCGTGACCTGATTTTCGCCCAGTTCAAGCAGGTGCCGGTACTGCCAATCGCGTTCGCTGGCGACGGCGGCATCTGCATCTGCATCGCCGGCGGCTCTATGAACAGCCTGCAAAGCATAATTCGCCGCGCCAATCGAATGGGTGGGGACGTGGGCCGTTGCCACCGCCTGGCCCGCTGCACGCGCAGCAGATCGAGCCGCGTTGTCTTCTCCGACTTCACGCGCGGCGGCATGGGAGTCGAGCGAGGCTTTGCGGATCACCGCCATGCTGAACACCCCGGTATCGATCCACGCCTGTAGAACTTCGATAGCTTTGTGGGGTCGATTGTCATCCGGGTATCGATCCTCAAAATATGGCAGGACACGCTCGACACAGTCAATCGCCCAGACGGCCAACGTTTTGTGCTCGATGCTGCTCACAAGTTCAACCAGCGGCTCGATTTTGTATGTAAGCGAGAACTTCGATTTTGCCACCTGCTCTAACCTTTGCATCCACTGTATGGACGTTTCGCCACAGGCGAAACGCCCAACCGACCGAAAGGTCGTCGCCCTCTGAGGCTGCTCCTCTTTTTCCTTGTTTTCCCTTTGCGCCCTCTGCGTCCTTTGCGGTTGGCCTATCTATCGGTGGTCGGGATCGCCTCTCCGCTCAGGTGATCGATCTCCGCCCAGCGCACGAGCTTCCCCGCGAGGCTGCTGCCGTGAACCCGCGCCGCCCCATCGCCGACGATCACCTCGGTGACCGCGCAGTTGTAATACGGAAACTGGCGATACCATTCGACGTTGCTGCCGGGGCACAGTTCCTTGAGCGTCGCCTTGAACAGCCCCACGTGCGCAACAATGATGATGTTCTGATCCTCGCGCCCGGCGAGCACCTGCTCAAGCCCTTCGCGCATCCGCTGCCAGAGCATCAGGAAGTTCTCACCGCCGGGGAATATGACCGTCACCTTGCCGTCGTACCATTTCTGGATGGTGCCGAAATACTGGTCGGAGAAATCGGCGAAGGATTCGCCTTCGTACACGCCGATCTGTATCTCGGTGAACTGCTCTTTGACCATCACCTCAAGGCCCAGCGGGTCGGCGATGGCCTGCGCCGTCTCCACCGCCCGCTTGAGCGGCGACGAGTAGATCGCGTGGATCGGGATGCCGAGCCTGGCGAAATATTCGGCGGTTTGCCTCGCCTGCAAAACGCCCTTTTCCGTCAGCGAGTAGTCGACGTTCTTGCAGGAAAAAACCTGTTTGACGTTCGCTTCATTTTCCCCGTGCCGCACGAAGTAAATTCGATTCATTCTGGAATATCACTGCTCCTTTTTCCTTCAATCTTCGGCGAACATTGTAAAACCAAACGCCGCCGAATCACAGAATTGGAAGATTTGAACCATAACCTGATCTTTTTTACATTTTGCCGGATTGGTGGGGTGCGTTTCAAGTTGGTGGGTCTATCCCAGAACCCTCTCCGACCTTCGGCCACCTCCCCCTTTGCAAAGGGGGAGGCGATTGGACTTTGTCCAATTGATCGGAGTTTCGCCCGCAGTGCGAAACTCCCAAGCAGCCACAAAACGGCTGCCACCGAGCAGAGCGAGGTCAGGTGGGGGTTTACCCACCGGACTGAAACAGACCCGATTGGTACAAACCCCGATCCGGTATCGTACGGGCGCAGCGTGCTGCGCCCTCCAGGGCTACCGGTTTTAGCCCGGTGCTTCAGCGCCGGGCAGAACCCCAGATCGAAAAGCGGGGCACGTTCATCTGTGCCCCGGTTGCCATTCCATCTGTTTCTAACTATCCGAAGTTCGCGCAGCGAATTTCGGATAGTTCAATCTTCCAGGTAGCCCAACCCGCGCAGCCGGTCCTTGACTTCCTCCGCTTCCTCGGTCGAAAGGCCCGTCTCCGGGTCGATGTCGGCACCGGCGGTCTCGGCATAGGTCACCTCGCCCGGCTTCTCCAGGATGTCAGTCAGCACCTGCCCGTCCATCTCGACCGGCACCGGCTGCCCCATCAGGTACATCATCGTCGGGGCGACATCGAGGATATTCGCCGTCTCGCGGATTTCACCCCTCTTGATCCCCGGCCCGCTGGCAATGAACATCCCCTCGCGGCGGTGATTCCCGGAGTCGCCGCGAATCTGCTCGGTGTACAGCTTCGGCGTCGTCGCGAACAGCGGGAACGAGATGCAGCGGTAGCCATCCATGATCAACTGGATGTCCGGGCCGCGATCCGCATACGGGCCGCTGTACTCCTCGCTGCCCAGGATGATCCGCTCGACAATCGGCTCGCCCGTCTCCGGGTGGCGCATGCCGTTCAGCGCCTCGATTACCTTCTCGCGGACTTCGTACTCCTCGTAGCCCGGTTCGACGCAGCCGTGCGGCCAGCGCCCTCTGGTGTTGATGTAAATCTGCCCGACATGGCCCATCGAGAAGGCGACCGTCCGCGACCAGTCCACGTCCTCGTAGGAGAGGAAGCGGCGGAAGACCGCGTTGCGCTGCTTCTTCGAAACCCGCGCCGCAATATTGTGGACGCCCAGCTTCTCGGCGAACTGGTAGATCGTCTGCGGGGAGATGCCATTCTTGAACAGCCACGCTTTGATCTGCGTCAGCGGCTTGCGCTTGAGCTGCATCAGCCCGGACTGCATCAGGAGCAGGTTCAGGTTGACCGTGTAATGGAGCGGCCCAAACCCGTGATCCGACATCACCAGCACGGTCGTATCTTCGCCTGCCGCCTCGATCAATTTACCCATCTGCTCGTCGACCAGCACGTAAAGGTTGCGCAGGCCATTCTTGATGTGGTCGGGCGCATCCGGGTCGTGCTGCGGGTGTGATTCGTCAGCGAAGCGCCACAGCGCATGCGACCCGATATCAGTTTCCCCGAAGACCACCATGAACACGTCCCAGGGTTCGTTTTCAAGCAGTTC
>DAOUES010000043.1:0-9876 GCA_034430335.1 Anaerolineae bacterium
ACTTCATCCGGCGTTCGAAACTCAACCAGATGCTGCCTTCGGGGATTTGCAGCGAGAGCAGCCGCTCGATCACCGACGGGTACATGACCGGTGGGCCGACGACGACCGCCACCGCGTTGCGCGGATTCGGGTAGATGTCATCGAATAGTTTGAGCACCAGGCCAACTTCCCCGAACCAGGTTTCATCAGGATGATCGACGGTGATGCTCAAAGTCATATCGTCGCGTTCTCCCCATTCTGCCAGTTCATCCTTGAACAGCAGGTCAGAGGGGCAGCGTGAACCATAGAGAACGCTCAACTGGCCGTAGTTGCCGCGCTGGTCAAGCACCTCGTAGATCAGCGAACGGAGGGGGGCAAGCCCAAGCCCACCCGCCACAAAGATCAGGTCTTTGCCGCGCAGACGACCGACCGGGAAGCCGCGCCCGAACGGGCCGCGCACGCCGATAATATCGCCGCGTTTGAGATTGTGAAGCGCAGTGGTCAGGTCTCCTACCCGACGGACACAGAGTTCGAACGTACCATAGCTGCGGCTGGGCGACGAAGAGATACTGATCGGCGCTTCGCCTATCCCCAGCACAGAAATCTGGAGAAATTGGCCCGGCGAGTGATGCAGCGAAAGTCCTCCGGGCAGCGCCACCGTGAAAAGCTTCTCGTTCTCCGTCAGTTCTTCAATGGAGACGATGCGGGCAGGGACAGGTTGGTAGATCGAAGGGGACTTGGTTACGACTTCGGTCAGTGTTTTCATTTTTCCGCCGTCTCTTTCTCTGCGATAGCGTTTCTGCGTTTATACAGTTCGTTGAAGGTTTTGACCGGTGTGATATCGACCAGGCAGGCCTGGGCGCATCGACCGCAGCCTGTGCATCCGACCAATCCGTAGGCGTCTTCCTGGTATTTGCCTTTCCGCATGAAGCGATGGCGCTGCCGGGCAGCCTGTTCCTCGCGGAAGTTGTGCCCACCGGCCACCATCGCGAACATGCGAATCTGGCAGGAGTCCCACGTCCGGACGCGGTGGCCGCTGTCAAGAGTAAGGTCTACCTCATCGTGGATGTCGAAGCAGTAGCAGGTCGGGCAGACCTGTGTGCACATGCCGCAGCCCAGGCAGATATCGCCAAGTTCATCCCAGTAGCCGGAGGTGTAACTATTTGTCAGGAGTTCGGACAGCTCGGTAACGTCGAAGTCCAACCGGTAGGGAAAACGCTGCCACTTCTCCTGGTGAACGGCATTGATCCGCTCGATATCAACTTCGGTAACGTTGAAGATGCTCTGGAATCCTTCCAGCAGCGCTTCGCCTTTTTGAGTGCCGATCTCGAAGGCGTAATCTTCACCCAGATTGATAATGTGCAGGTCGAAGGTGTCGGTCGCGCTCAGGGTCCCCATGCTGCGACAAAATGAGTGTTCGGTACAGGGTTCGAAACACTCGTAGCTGACCAGATAAAGGCTGTTGCGACGTGTTTTGTAGTGTGTATCGGTATACCCCTGGCTGAAAATCCGATCCAGCAGCTTGATGCCATGCAGGTCGCAGGTGTGGATACCAAGAACAACCGTCGGGACCGGCTCGGTTTTCATTTCGAAATGACTGCCATCGAGGGTGTAGCTCAGGAGTTCTTCCTGGGTAGGAACGAGGTATTTCTTGGGCGGCAGCACCGTTGAAGGATAATCCAGAACAAATTCCGAAGCATCCGTCACTTCACCGAATACAAACTGTCCGTGTTTGGGTCTTGGAGCAACTATCGTGAATTTATGTCTCAAGTGTCGCACCCAGTCGTTAAGCGCGGACTTTGGCATGATCTTATAGCGCATGAAAAAATGTCCTTTACCGGTCGCTAACGGTTCGAAGAGAAGCAGATTAACATGTGGTCAATAGCCGACGCTATATTCCTCTGTCTCTATTTGTGAATATCGTCACAATATTAGCAGTTTGCATATGCATTAGTCAAGATTCTCGGATTGTTTGGTACAAGAAAGTATGAGGCACTCTGGGCATCGGGTGCCTCATTGTCTGTAGATGGGGTTGAACCCCCACCTTATTCGAGAGTATCCGCATAGTCTTTCCGCAGCTAAAGATAGTTAAGACGGGTTGATTCTGTTGTATTGTGCGGGGAGATGAGATGTTCGCCGGGATTGTTGTGTTTCAAGACGAAACTGCGGGCACGATCTTCTGTACCCGCAGTGTTTCGATTATGATCCCGCGCGGGGGATCAGCTCGACGCACTGGCGTAGCGTCGCAGCCCGCCCCGGAACAGGATCGACGCGCCGGTGAACAGCGCAATCGAAAAGCCGAGACTCCCGATCAGCGCCGCCGGGGAGAGTTCCCCCGTCAATGCCTGCGCCGGGATGGTGGTGATCACCCCCACCGGCACGACCCAGGTCAGCAGCAGGCGTAGCGCGCCGGGGTAGAGCCTGACCGGGTAGCGGGCCATCTGGAAGATGCCGTTGAATACCCACGAGAACAGAAAGCCGGGACTCCAGAAGACCAGCCCGGAAAACGCGAGCAGGATCGCGTAGAGGGTGATCGTCCCCATCGCCAGCGCTGCCAGGAAGGTGATCAGGTGGGCAGCGGTTAACGCCGTGCCCAGCCGGAGCACCGCCACGATCAGCACGCCCAGCCCCAGCAGCAGGTCGAACAGCGCGAAGAGCCGCCAGCGGCGCACACTCGCCAGAAACTGCGTATCGACCGGGCGCAGCAGGGTGAAATCGAATGTCCCGATCCAGACCTCGCCGTCCATCCCGGTCAGCGAATCGAGGCTGGGGCTGATGAACAGATCGCGCACTGCGCCGACCGTCAGGTA
Source organism: Anaerolineae bacterium (assembly GCA_034430335.1). Lineage (GTDB taxonomy): Bacteria > Chloroflexota > Anaerolineae > Aggregatilineales > UBA3940 > JAFGOY01. Next base: position 2,790 of record DAOUES010000043.1, read on the forward strand.
AACTCCCAGCACGGTCAGCGTCGAGGCAAATGACCAGCCGCCCACTGTTTCGATCTGCCCGAACAGCACGATCACCCCCAGGATGCCGGTGCCAAAATTCAGCAGTGAGTTCAGCAAGCTGACCCAGAAGTTGGCATTGTAGGCGGTTTCGTTCTTGACCGACGTTTCGATGAAGATGCGGATCAATCGTAGCGGTTGCAGCATCTCAGCCTCCTATCGCCGTGAAGTGACGCACACCGCGCCGCCACAAAGCCAGGTACAAAATGATCGCGGCAGCCGTCCAGCCGATCTGGAACGCGAACCCCGCCGCGAGATCGATGCCTGCCGCCTGCCCGGTCAGGACTTCGACCGGAAACCCGATCATGTAGCGGAAGGGTAGGGCGATGGCGGCTGTTTTTAGCACGCCGGGCAGCAGTGCGACCGGCGCGACCTGCCCCGCCAGCAGGAAGATCAGCGCATCTTGAAGCGATAGCAGCGAATCGGCGCGGGTGATCCAGAAGGCCAGGAGCGCCAGCCAGTAGCCCCAGAAGAAGCGCAGCAGCCATGCCAGCCCCAGTGCCGGGATGAAGGCGATCACCTGCGTCACGCTGAGGTGAAGTTCGGGACGTAAACCCAGCGCCAGCACTGCCGTGATCGGGATCACAAAGATCATGTAGACGACCTTCCCTGCGATCTCGGTGGCGAGCGTATTGTACAGCGGCGACATCGGGTAGAGCAGAAGCTGGTTCAACCGACCGTCACGGATCAAATCGCCGACCGTCCAGTTGGTCTGGGCGTAGGTCAACTGGTTGACGACGATCAGCACCAGGTAGTAGGTGACGAACGCGCCGCGCGTCATCCCGCCAATCGTGCCGCCCCTGGCGGCGGTCGACCAGACGAACAGGTAGATCAGCGGCGGCACCATCCACCCGAAGGCGAGCAGGAAAAAGAAACTGCGGTGCTGCATCCACGAGAGCCAGGTCTGCTGGATCAGCGCCCATCCTCCCCGGTGATTCATACTGTACCCTCCTGGTAAATCTGGTCGATGACGGTCTCGATGGGCGGGTCTTCGACGCTCAGGTCGACGACCGGCAGGGTGCGCAGCAGTTGGGCGGTGATCGCTGCCGTTTCCCGCCGGTTGACCCGCAGCGTCAGGCTGCCGTTTTCCTGCGAGACGACGTGGGCTTCCTCCGGCAGATTGTCACCGGCGGGTTCGCTCAATGCCAGCCGGATCAGCTTGAAAGGGGCCAGCTTCTCGCTCAGTCCGGCCAGCGGCCCGTCGTAAAGCAGTTCGCCGTGATGGATCAGGATCACGCGCGGGCAGAGTTCGACCACGTCGGCCATGTAATGGCTGGTGAGGATCACGGTCGCGTTGTGGCGGTGGTTGTATTCGGCGATGAACTGCCGCAGCCGCCGCTGCATCGACACGTCCAACCCCAGCGTCGGCTCGTCGAGGAACAGCACCGCCGGGTGATGGATCAATGATGCGGCTAACTCGCATTTCATCCGCTCACCGAGCGAGAGATTGCGAACCGGCCTGCTCAACAGGTCGCCCAGGTCGAGCAGATCGACCAACTCGCCGAGAGTTGCATCGAACTGTGATGCCGGTACGTGGTAGATTTCGGCCAGCACGCGGAAGGTGTCGTGTGCCGGGATGTCCCACATCAACTGGCTTTTGTTGCCGAGCACCATCGCGATCTGCCGCAGGTAGTCGGGTTTGCGCTGCCAGGGCGTGAACCCGTCCACTCGGGCTTCGCCGCCGCTGGGATGCAGCAGCCCGGCCAGCATCTTGAGCGTGGTCGTCTTACCCGCGCCGTTCGGGCCGATAAACCCGACCCGCTCCCCGGCTTCGATCCGGAAGCTGATCGCCTTCACTGCCAGGACTTCCCGGTACGTTTTGCGGTAGAGACTTTTGAGCGAGGCTCTCAGCCCCGGCTCGCGTTCCGGTACGCGGTAGGTCTTCGAAAGGTCTTGAACGATAATTTGAGATTGGGGCATTTGTCCCTCCTGATTTGAAATACATCCCTGAATGGATGTACAGCACCATCATAAAAGATTGGTGCACAAATGGAGGGTTTGACCTGTCTATCTGTGTTTACCGGTGGGGAGTGAGTGAGGGGATCGCCGCGCAGGGAATAAAACCCTGGTGGACAACTAGAGGGTTGCTACTTGCTGCCCTGCGCTTTAGCGATCATCGCTGCCAGGAGTTGAATGATGTCCAGGGCGCGCTGCTCTTCCCCGGCCAGCGTCGAGAGCCAGTGGTCGGCGACGTTGTAGACATCCTCGCCGGGGCCGGGTGAGTCGAGGGCCTCGCGAAGATTGTCATCGCGGCCAGTGTCGAACGCAAGCAGCATGCGGAGGATCGCCATGACGCTGTACCCGGCCTGGCGCAGCATCCTGATCACGCGGGCGCGACCCAGTTCCGCTGCGCCGTACAGCCGGTAGCCGTTTTCTGGATTGCGGGGAACGTCGAGCAGACCGTTGCGATCCCAGTTGCGCAGCATGTCGGTGGTGACGTTCAGGCGGCGGGCCGCTTCGCCGATACGGAGCGGGCGGCTGATCGCGTCGGCTGGTTGGCCTGTCGCCCACTGTTCGAGGAATGCGGCGGCGGCCTCGGCCTGAGCACGCTCCGACCGCACATTCGCCAGATATTGGTATGCCATCTCCATCGCCCGGCCAAAATCATCCCCGGCGGCGGATTTCACAAGGTCGATCACCGGTTCCTTCCCACCGGGGTAGGGCCATTGAAGGGCAGTCCGGGCCAGCCGCATCTGGTCGAGGTGCCCTTCGGTAAATCGCCGGTAGCCGCTGCCGGTTCTCGGAACAGGTGGCAGGAATCCCCATTCCTCGTACAGCCTGACGGTGTTGGGGTGTATGCCTATCTCTCTGGCGATATCGGAGGTTCGTAAATGCTTTTCTGGCATGCTCTCGTCGATCCTGCCCGGTGGTTGTCGAACGTGATAGCAACTTGTGTTAATTGTAGAAAACAAATCACGGGCTGTCGATCTGGTGAGAAGGTCAACCCGTGATTTTGTTCTCTTTTATACAGTGGCCCATTGTCAAGAACTTCTGTCGCCTCTGGGCTGTTCCGTTCAGTATCTTACCGAGCCCCCAGGAGCAGTTCGACGGTCAACTGATCGAGATGTTCGTACTGCATGCCGCGCTTTGCGAGAGCGTTACGGTCGAAGCTCTGTGCCTTGAGCGCCTGGGCTTTGTCGGCGCTGTATGCGCCAAAGTACCTGTCCATCGAGCCGTCGTCGGCGTTGATCTCGGCCAGCAGCGCCTGGATTTCCTTGTCGGCGTTCCACTGCGCCGCCTTCTCTTTGAGGATCAGGTAAGTGCGCATGCACCCACGGGCGAAGTCTTTCACCCCTTCGTAATCCTCGGTGCGATAGGCGTGGGCGTCGAAGTGACGGCTGCCATCGTAGCCGTAGTCTTCCAGAAGCTTTACCAGGAAGAACGCGCTCTTGATGTTGACCATCCCAAAGCGGAAGTCCTGGTCATAGCGCCCGAACGACTGGTCGTTCAGATCGATATGGAACAGCTTACCCGATTCCAGTGCCTGGGCGACGCCGTGCGTGAAGTTCAACCCGGCCATGTGTTCGTGAGCTACTTCGGGGTTCACGCCCACCAGTTCCGGGTGATCCAGCGTCTCGATGAAGGCCAGCATGTGGCCGGTCGTCGAGTTGTAGATATCGCCGCGTGGTTCGTTGGGCTTGGCTTCCAGCGCAAACTTGAGATCGTACCCCTTGTCGAGTACGTACTCGCAGAAGAAGTTCATCGCTTCACGGTTGCGCTTGATCGCCGTCACCGGGTCTTTGGTCGCATCCGATTCGGTGCCTTCACGCCCCGGCCAGAACACGTATATCTTCGCCCCAAGCTCGACGCCCAGGTCGATGGCGTTCAGCGTTTTCTGGATCGCGTAGGCGCGCACCTTCGGGTCGTTCGACGTGAAAGCCCCGTCCTTGAAGACCGCGCTTCCGAACAGGTTCGTCGTTGCCATTGGAACGACCAACCCGGTATCGTCCAGCGCCTTCTTGAAGTCGGCGACGATCCTGTCCCGCTCGGCGGGTGTTGCGTCAATCGGCACCAGGTCGTTGTCGTGGAAGTTGACTCCGTATGCGCCAACTTCGTTCAGCAGGTAGACCAACTCAACCGGTGACAGCGGCTCGCGGGTGGGTTCCCCGAATGGGTCTCTACCGATATTGCCCACCGTCCACAAACCAAAGGTAAACTTGTGTTCTGGCATCGGCTGGTACTTATCTGCCATTAGTTTGCTCCATTCATTAGTACGTGATGATTTTTAGCCAGCAGTCTGTTTGTTTATCTACGTTTCTTGAAGGAAACGTCAATGTAAACGGCCAGAACGAGCACCGCACCCTTCACCAGATACTGCCAGGCCGGTTGAACGTTCATTATCTGGAGGCCGTTTGTCAGACTTGACATGATCAATGCACCGATCAACGCGCCAATGACCGTACCTTCACCGCCAAGAGGTGAGGTGCCGCCCAGAATGGCCGCCGCGATTGCGTCAAGCTCGTAACCTTCACCGGCTGCAACCGTACCGTAGCCGACATAAGAGGCAAGCACGACACCACCCACGCCGATCAGGAAGCCCATCAACACGAAGATCGAAAAGACATTGCGTTTGATATTAACACCCGACAGCCGGGCGGCTTCACGGTTGCCGCCGATGGCGTAGGCATAGCGCCCGAAGCGTGTGTTATTCGACACATATGCCATGATCATTGCTGCAATCGCCATCAGCAGCACCGGGACCTGGACACCTTTGTACTTGTTCACGACAAAAACATAGCCGATGATCATGATCGAGAAGAGGATGGTCTGGAGCAGGTCAAGGTAGATGCTCGATAACTGGAAGCCGTATTTCTGTTTGTTTCGTCGGCTGGTGAACATATTGTAGGCCAGGAAAACAACTACCAGCCCGGCAACTATCCAACCCGCAGTCGGGTTGAGGTATCCCTGTGCTATGAGATCGAGGCCCGGCTGGTTGGCGGGGATCGTCTTACCCATCGTGACCAGCAGGATGCCGCCGCGCATGATGAAGAGACCGCCCAGGGTTACGATGAACGCCGGGATGCCGACATATGAGATGATGTAACCTTGCAGTGTCCCGAACAGTGTACCAACTCCCAGCCCGATGATGATCGAGAGCACCGCTGCCAGGTAGGGGTTGTCCGGGATGATATTGTACCAGATGTATGCCTGGAAATAGGCCACCATGACCGATACAAAACCGGCACCTTTACCAACCGAAAGGTCGATATTTCCGGTGACGATGACAAGTACCATCCCAATTGCGAGGAAAGAAGTTGTCGTCATCTGGCGGAACAGGTTTGAGAAGTTCTGCGGGCTGAGATAGGCCCCACCTGTCATCAAGGTAAAGAATGCCCAGAGGAGGAGCATCGCGCCGATGATTGTGAATGTCTGGATATTTTTTCGAAACTGCTTTACTATTTCGTTCCAAATGCTCATAATGAGTCTCCTTGCAGAGTTATGGTTTTGATAGTGAAGTTAGTCCTCACAGGCCTAGACTATACCTGTGGCAAGCTCCATAATCCTTTCCTGTGTTGCCTCGGCAATGTCGAGAGTCCCTTGAGAGCGACCTTCGCACATTACCACCACACGGTCACACATCCCAAGCACCTCTTCCAGTTCACTGGAGGTCATGATGATTGAGACGCCGCTTTCGGCCAACTCATTCATGAGCTTGTAAATCTCAAACTTTGCGCCAACATCTACACCGCGTGTTGGGTCATCCATGATGAGTACGATCGGATCGGACATCAGCCACTTAGCGATAACAACCTTTTGCTGATTGCCACCCGATAATGAAGTGCAGGGTATCTCTAGACTTGGAGCCTTGATTGCCAGGTTTTTGGCCTGCTGCAGGCTTTCCTTTAGTTCTGCGTTTCTGTCGATTCGCATGAAAGAGGCAAACTGATTCAGGTTAGGGAGGGATATGTTTGCCAGAATCGATTGGATCAATATCAGGCCATAACCTTTTCGATCCTCCGGCACAAGGCTGAGACCCTTAGCGATGGCTATCCCGGCACTCTTTGGTGCCAGTTCTTTCCCTTCCAGCCTGATTTTACCGCTGGTAATTTTTCCATACTCGCCAAAAAGCGTCATCACCAATTCGGTTCGCCCGGAACCCATCAGCCCGGCGATGCCCAGGATTTCACCTCTGCGAAGGTTGAAGCTCACGCCGTTTAACGCGCTGCGTCCGGCTTCGTGAGGGTCTTCGGCATACAAATCCTCAACCTCATAGATGACCTCGCCCGGGTTCCGGTTGCTCTGCGGGAATCGCCTGCTCATTTCGCGCCCAACCATGTACCTGACCACCTTCTCACGGGTCAGGTCCTCTGTGGGTTGGGATGCAACGGCTTTCCCGTCTCTCAGAACCGATACCGTATCGGTAATGCGGAAAAATTCCTCCAGCCTGTGTGAAATGTATATACAGGTAACACCATGGCTCTTCAGCGTTCTGAGGATTTCCATTAACTGGTCAACCTCTGCTTCAGAGAGCGCACTGGTCGGCTCGTCGAGGATCAGAACTTTAGCATTTTCTGAAAGGGCTTTTGCTATCTCGACCATCTGTTGTTTGCCAACACCGAGGTTCTTGATGATAGCGTGCGGGTCGACATCGAGTTTGTATCTGTTCAGAATGTCTCGAGTATCAGCATACAGCTTATTCCAGTTGATAAAGCCGTTTTCCTTTGGCTCGTTACCAAGAAAAACATTTTCACCAACCGTCATATCGGGAACCAGGGTGAGTTCCTGGTAAACGATCGCGATGCCTTCTTCACTTGCCTGTCGGATCGCGCTGCCTTCGAGCTTCAGTTCACGATCTTCGTAGAGGACTGTTCCCTCATAGGTGCCGTAGGGATATACACCTGCAAGGATCTTCATCAACGTTGATTTGCCTGCGCCGTTCTCGCCACATAAACCGTGGATTTCACCGCGCTTGATTTGCATGTAAACATCACTAAGGGCGGTTACGCCCGGAAACTGCTTTGTGATGTTTTGTATATCGAGGATGATATCGTCGTTCACTGACTGTACCTCTGAAGTTACATATCGTCTT
>DAOUES010000044.1:0-1789 GCA_034430335.1 Anaerolineae bacterium
GAAGTTTCGCATATTTCGTCCATTCATATTATGCTGTCCCTGCCGATACCAATGATATCGTCGCCACGACCGACTACGGCTTCGATTTCGCGTCGGTCGTCGCACGCGGCAACGTGATGGGAATCCAACCGCACCCGGAAAAAAGCCAGTTGGTTGGCCTGCGTATCCTGCGCAACTTCGTGGAAATGGAGCGTGTATCATGATCGTATACCCGGCAATCGACCTGCGCGGCGGGAAAGTCGTCCGCTTGCAGCAGGGCGACCCCTCACGAGAGACTGTTTATGGCGATGACCCGGTGACGGTAGCCGAACGCTGGAAAGAAGCCGGGGCGAAGTGGCTGCACGTCATCAACCTGGATGGGACGCTTGGCGAGGCGGTTCACAACCTCGAAACGCTGGCGAAATTGAGCGAGGTCGGCCTGCCGATCCAGTTCGGCGGTGGGCTGCGTACGCTGGACGATGCGCAAAAGGCGCTCGACGCAGGCGCGGCGCGGATCATCCTGGGGACGCTGGTCGTCCATACGCCCCGGCTGGCCTGGGTTGCGGTAGAACGATTCGGACAGGACGCAGTCGCAGTGGCGCTCGACGCACGCGACGGGCGCGTCTGGACACACGGCTGGACGGAGATCAGCAGTTGGATGCCCATCGAACTGGGGCAGCGTTTTGCCGATATGGGCGTGAAGTATGCGCTGTATACCGACATCACCCGCGACGGTGAGCTGACCGGCATCAACGTCGAGGCGACCTCGGAGCTTGCCGGTGAAACCGGGATGTGCGTGATCGCCGCCGGTGGTGTGGCCGTTCTCAACGACATCCGCGCGGTGAAGGCGGCCAGGAATGAAATCGAGGGCGTGGTGATCGGCAAGGCGCTCTACACCGGGTCGATGGAACTGGCGGAAGCGCTGAAGGTCGCGGCAGAATGATCCTATTCGAAATTCAAAAAACGAGGCGCTTGTGCAGAAAGCGTGAGCATAACCCCCTCCCATACGACCTACCTACGGTCGTCCCCTCCCCCTTTCAGGGAGAGGGAGCAGACTCACACTTTGCACAGTTGAGCCAAAAACGAGCTTCGGATAGGAACGAAAACTATGATAAAAAGGACGCTTTATGCTGGCTAAACGAATCATTCCCTGCCTCGATATCCACGACGGACGGGTGGTCAAGGGAGTCAACTTCGTCAACCTGGTCGACGCCGGGGACCCGGTCGAGCATGCGCGGGTTTACGATCAGGAAGGCGCGGACGAACTGACCCTGCTCGACATTACGGCAACGCACGAGGAACGCGACACCATGCTCGACGTGGTACGCCGTGTGGCCGATGCGATCTTCATCCCCTTCTGCGTGGGCGGCGGCCTGCGCACCATCGACGACATCCGCGAGACGCTGCTGGCCGGGGCCGACAAGACCTCGATCAACAGTTCGGCGGTGCGGACGCCGGAACTGATCAGCGACGGGGCGGAACGCTTCGGCAGCCAGTGCATGGTGGTCGCCATCGACGCCAAGTGGAACGGCGAGTTCTACGAGGTCTACGTTTCCGGCGGGCGCATCCCGACCGGCAAAGACGCTGTCGCATGGGCGAAGGAAGCCGAAGATCGGGGCGCGGGCGAAATCCTGCTGACAAGCATGGACGGGGACGGCACCCAGGCCGGGTACGAACTCAGGCTGACGCGGGCCGTCGCCGACGCGGTCAACATCCCGGTGATCGCCTCTGGCGGCGCGGGGACGATGGAACATTTCTACGAAGCGCTGACCGAGGGTCACGCCGATGCCGCGTTAGCGGCCAGCCTGTT
>DAOUES010000045.1:0-2910 GCA_034430335.1 Anaerolineae bacterium
AGAAAATGTTACCGGAGTGAAGCATGTTAAAAGAAGAGCGAATGACGATAGATGAGAGATACAAATACCTGAGAACAATGCAAAAGCGATACAGGACAGCGACGGGCAAAGAAAAAGGGGCGCTGCTGGATGAGATAGAGATGGTGACAGGGATGCATCGAAAAAGCATACTGAGGTTGCTGAAGGGAGAAATCCGGCGACAGCATCGACAGAAGCAGAGAGGAAAGACCTATGGGGCAGAGGTGAAAGCGGCGGTGAAGGTGGTGGCGGAAAGTCTGGACTGGATTTGCGCGGAAAGGTTGCAGCCAACCCTGTTGAGAACGGCGGAGCAGTTGGGAAGACACGGAGAACTGGAATTGACCGCTGAAATCAAGGAAAAACTGGGACGGATGAGCGTCTCGACGGTGGGACGACTGCTGGCGGATGTCGGACGGGATCGCCCGCGACTGCCGCGCAAGGGGCCAGAACGAGCCAACTGGTTGGCAAAAGAAATCCCTGCCGGACGCATCGCGTGGGATGAAACGGAGCCGGGACATTTCGAGGTCGATACCGTGCATCACAGCGGCCCGACCAACACCGGCCAGTATGTTCACAGCCTGCAAATGGTGGATGTGGCCACCGGTTGGAGCGAGCGGATCGCCCTGCTCGGACGGAGCTACCTGGTGACCGGCGATGGCTTTGAACGTATCCTCGCCCGACTGCCGATCCCCGTCCTGGAAGTGCATCCCGATAACGGCAGCGAATTCATGAACCATCACCTGCTGCGCTTCTGGCAGGAACAGACCGCTGATATTCACCTGAGCCGCAGCCGCCCCTACCAGAAGAATGATAATCGGTTTGTCGAACAGAAAAATGCCACCCTGATCCGCGCTTATCTGGGAAATGAGCGCCTGGACACGGTGGCACAGACCAACTTGCTGAATGAATTGTACGATTTGATGGGCCTGTACTACAACTTTTTTCAGCCCGTAATGCGTCTGACCGGAAAAACGATTGCCGCTGACCCTGATACCGGCAAAACCCGCATCACACGCCATTACGATGCGGCCCGGACACCCCTTGACCGCTTGTGCGCGACAGACGCACTGTCCTCTCTTCAGAAGGAAGCATTACTGGCCCGGCGTGACGCCCTGAACCCACGCCAGCTTCGTGATGCCATCTACTCCTTGCTCGACCGGCTTTTTGCCCTTCCCTGTGCCGTACCCGATGGCCCCTCACAGGATGTTTATCTTACCCTGTTCAACTCACCTGATTTTTTGAAAGGAGATGACTGCCCTTCGGTAACATTATCAAATGAACGAACCATCGCTGCTCGGTAACATTATCTTTTGACTTGACACGAGCCATCCGCTGGATGTGGTTCGTAATGCGTTCTGCCAATCGATTCCTGTTTGGGTCTGGAGCTTTTGCTCTTTGGCAAACGTAACGAGGTGCCTGCGCAAGATACCACACGGTTCTGTTTTTCTCACCTTGAAGATGAAGTACCAGGGGTGGAAGGGGCGGGTGAAAATACCGCCTTATATTACCTCACTACTTTATTAACTGGACCTTCCCGGTTTCCGGGACTGTTAGTCTTTTCCTCCCGTTCCAAGTATAATTGGGCTTCAAATTCGAGTAAGTAAGGGCAGAGTTCCATTTTTGACTCCCCTGGGAAAAGGTCGTGCAAGATAGGGTAAAATAGGGAAACCAGAATAGACCCAAAACCGGAGCGAGAAGCTGCATGTTTCGCAAAAACGAACAACACCAGCAAATACCAATGTTCAGCACGCTGGACGACCTGCCGGACAAGCAGCGCCAGCGCCTGGAAAGCTCGTGGGCGGCGACGTTTTATGAGCAGTTCTTCCGGCGAATCGATGAGGACATCTTCGCGATTCTGTACAGTGACCAGGCCTCGCGCCCGAACATACCGGTGAACGTGTTGGTGGGGTTGGAGGCGCTGAAGGCGGGGTTTGGGTGGAGCGATGCAGAAGTGGAAGCGCAAATGGCGTTCAATATCCAGGTGCGTTATGCGCTGGGGTATCGGGACTTGACGGTGGGGCACTTCGAGCTGCGGACGGTGTACAATTTTCGGCGGCGTCTGGCGCAGCACATGCAGGAAACGGGCGAGAATCTGCTGGAAGAAGCCTTCGAGCAGGTGACGGATGAGCAGATCGAGGCGCTGGAGCTGAAGACGGGTAAGCTGCGTATGGACAGCACGCAAATCGCCAGCAATATCCGTCAGATGAGCCGGGTACAGCTGCTGGTGGAAGTGGTGCAGCGGGTCTGGCGCATGTTAACGGAAGCGGATCAGGCGCAGTGTGCCGAGGTGTTTGCGCCGTACCGCAAGGGCACGTCCGGCCAGTATACCTATCACATCGAGCCGGGCGAGGGCGCGCGTCATCTGGAAAGCCTCGGTCACTTAATGCGGCAGTTGGTCACCGAGTTGGCGGCTGAGTACGGCGAACACGACGCCTATCGCGTGCTGGCGCGAGTATACAGCGAGCATTTTGTGGAGGTTGCGGACGGGGTGCGGCCCAAAGTCGGGCAGGAATTGAGCGCACAGAGCCTACAATCGCCCGACGATTGGGAAGCAACCTATCGCCAGAAGCGCGGGGAGGGCTACCAGGGCTACGTGACCAACGTCACCGAAACCTGCGACCCGGCCAACGACGTCCAACTGATAGTCAAAGTGCAGACGGAGGCTAATACCACCGACGACGCGACCCTGCTGGCAGCGGCGTTGCCCAACCTGGTCGAACGCACCGCAGTAGACGAAATGCACACCGATGGCGGCTACAACAGCCCGACGGTCGATGCGGCGCTCAACGACAACCGCGTCGAGTTGTACCAGACCGCTATTCGCGGTCAGCAGCCGGCTGCTGACCGGGTGAGTGTGTCCGATTTCGTCTTCACGCGCGATGAAAACGGGGC
>DAOUES010000046.1:0-8090 GCA_034430335.1 Anaerolineae bacterium
TCGAAAAGCTGACCCAGGAACTCCGGCGCGGGATCGTCACCCTGGCCGTGTTGAGCCAGCTCGACGAGCCGCAGTACGGGTATTCGCTGCTCAAGCGGCTGGCCGAAAAAGGCATGGAGGTCGACCAGGGGACGGTCTACCCGCTGCTGCGGCGGCTCGAACAAAACGGGCTGCTCCAGAGCGAATGGGACACCGAAGGCTCGCGCCCGCGCCGCTACTACCAGATCAGCCCGCTGGGCCGCGAAGTCCTTGCGACGCTTTGCAATGAATGGATCGATATCACCGGTGCCCTGAATGCGATGCTCGACATCCAGGCACCGTCAAACAACGAATGAAGGAGAACAAACAATAATGGATTTACTAGAACGCTATATCACAGAAGTTGGCCGCTACCTCCCGCGCAAGGGGCGCGAGGATGTCAAAAACGAACTCCGGTCGACTTTGCAGGACATGCTCGATGACCGCGTGGCCGAGGGCGAACCCACCGAAACGGACATCGAGGCGCTGCTGCGCGAATACGGATCGCCCCGGAAGGTCGCCGCTTCCTACGGCTCCGATCAGTACGTCATCGGCCCGGATTTGTACCCGTTTTTTGTCATGGTGATGAAATTCGGCGTGATGGGGATCGTCATCGGCTTCACCGTCAGTTTTACGGTCGGGACAATCGGCTCGACGATGGGGCTGGCCGAACTGGGGATGTCTGTGCTGGGATTGTTTGCGCAGGTGTTCACCGCCATATTGAGCTTCCTGGGGATGCTCCTGATCGTCATGATGATCTTGCAGCGCTACGGCGTCAAACCGGAGATCGGCGAAAAGGAACGCGAGTGGAACCCGCGCACCCTCCCGGCGGTCGACGATCCCTTCCGCTTTTCGCAGTTCGAGATGGTTCTCAGCATCGTCCTGACCGGCGTATGGATCATGATATTGAACTACTTCCGGGCACAGGGCGGGATCGTCATCAGTGTGACGCTTCCCTTTGAGGCGACGATCATCGCCGTTCCGCAGATTTACTTCATCGTGCTGATGGTGATCGCCCTGCTCCAGATCGCGATGCAGGTGATCGTGATGCGCCAGGGCGGGTGGACGATCCCGACTCGCGCCGCCCGCCTGATGTTCGAGTTAGCCAGCTTTTACGTCAGCTACATCGTGGTCGGCATCGTCGTCGAGTGGATGCTGGTACAGTCCTGGGCAGTTGAACCGTTCAACAATATGCTGGCATGGGGCTACAGGCTTTACCCGCTGCTGGCCGCGTTGATGGTTCTCAGCGCGGTGGTCGACATCGTCAAGATGGCGCTCAAGGCCAACCCGAATCTACAAGACATGCTGGCCGACAAAGAATAGCCGTTCGACCGAAAGGACATACGGGAATATGAAGTACAGGAGTGTCGTCGCCACCCGGCTGGGTTCGCCAAAAGTGCTGGAGATCGCCGAAAACGACCTGCGCGAACCCGAAAAAGGCGAGGTGCGGATCAGAGTGCTGGCGGCGGGAGTCTCCCGCCCCGACATCACCGTCCGGCGCGGCGAGGCATTGTATACCGGCACGCCGCTCGGCCAGAAAGTCCCCTTCGTGCCCGGCTACTCGATCATCGGGACGGTCGACGCCGTTGGCGAGGGGGTCACCGGGGAATGGGTCGGCAGCCGGGTCGGGGCGCTGATGGTCGTCGGCGGGTACGGCGAGGTTGTCTACTGGAAGGCCAACCGCCTGATCCCCGTCCCGGAGACGGTCGACCCGGCGGAAGCGGTGACCCTGATTCTCAACTACATCGTCGCCTACCAGGTGATGCACCGCGCGGCGAAAGTCAAAAAAGGCGGCTCGGCGCTGATCATCGGCGCGAGCGGGGGGATCGGCACCGCCCTGCTCGAACTCGGCAGGCTGGCTGGTCTGAAGATGTACGGGATCGCGTCGAAAAGCAAGCAAGAGATCGTAACGGAATACGGCGCGATCCCGATTGACTACAAAACGCAGAACTTTGTCGAGGTGATCCGCGAGGCGGAACCCGGCGGCATCGACTGCGTGTTCGATGGGATGATGACCGTCGATTACATCAGGCCCGCCTATTCGCTGCTGAAGCGCGGTGGCCGGATGGTCAGCTTCGGTGAGCCGCCCGGCTTCTCGACGCTGTTCCGGGTGCTGGGCCAGTTTTTCGGGTCGCACCTGCTGCCCGATGGCAGGCGCTACAGGCCGTATGGTACGTCCGGCTCGATATTCAACTGGCGGCCATTTCTCAAGGACTGGGCGGCGCTGTTCGGTCTGCTCGAAGCGGGAAAGATCAAACCGGTGATCGCGGCGAAGTTCCCCATCCTCGAAGCGGCTAAAGCCAACGAACTGCTGGAAAGCGGCACCGTGATCGGTAATATCGTCCTGGTTTCGCCGGAACTGCTGTAAACCGCAGAGACAAATCGGGGCAAAGTCCCCATTGCACGAACAATGAAATTCTCAGGAGTAGAAATGAGTAGTATGCTGTCGAAGATAATTGGCACAGGTGTTTTCTTTCTCTTTATCGTCATCACCGGGTTCTGGGTGCGAAGCACGGGCAAACCGCCCCGGACCCTCCCCCTGACCATCCACAAGTTGATCGGGCTGGCTGCGGTGATCTTCCTCGTCATGATGATCGTCAGGATCAACCGTGTGGAAGCTCTCTCCGCCGCCGAACTCGCCGCCGCCATCGCCGCCGGAGCGTTCTTCCTGGTGACGATCATCACCGGGGGGCTGAACAGCATCGAGAAGCCCATGCCGGAATTCCTGACCCTGATCCACCGGGTCACCCCCTACCTGACGATACTCTCGACCGGCGCTGCACTGTTCCTGCTGTATCAACGGTAACACTTTTTAGTCCTCAGCCTCGGCCCTTCTCCCTCATGAGAACAGGCGGATTAAGTCCCTCTCCATGAGGGAGAGGGATTTAGGGTGAGGGCTAAAAAAACGCCACCCAGGAGCCGAACAACCGTATGAACGTAAAACTCGATGACTTTCTAACTCGCGCCCACCAACTAGACTCTGCCGATCCCCTCGCCTCCTTTCGCGACGAGTTCGTGATCGCCGACGACGCGCTGCTCTACCTCGACGGCAACTCGCTGGGCCGGATGCCGAAAGCCACCCGGCAGATGTTCGGCGACCTGCTCGATCACCAGTGGGGGAATCGCCTGATCCGCTCCTGGGGCGAGAACTGGTACGCTGCCCCCACGCGCATCGGCGACAAGATCGCGCCGATCATCGGGGCGCAGCCGGGCGAAGTGGTCGTCGGCGATTCGACGACCGTCAACCTGTTCAAGCTGGTCACCGCCGCGCTCTCGCTGCGGCCCGGTCGCACGAAAATCATCTCCGACGTGCTCAACTTCCCCACCGATCTCTACACCATTCAGGGCGTGATCGACCTGCTGGGGCAGGATCACGAACTGATCCTCCTGCCCGCCGAGAACGAGATCGCCGTATCGATGGAGGCATACAAAGCGGCGCTCGGTGACAGCGTGGCGCTGGTCACCTTCTCGACTCCGACCTTCAAGAGCGGCTACCTGCACGAGATCGAAGCGATGACCCGGCTCGCCCACGAGGTCGGGGCGCTGGTGCTCTGGGATTTCAGCCACGCGGTTGGGGCGGTTCCGCTCGATGTTACCGGCTGGGAGATCGATTTTGCGGTGGGCTGCACGTACAAGTATCTGAACGGCGGCCCCGGTTCCCCGGCTTTTCTCTACGTCAGGGAGCAGCACCGGTTAGAGGCAAACGCCCGCCCCTGGGGATGGTGGGGCCATGCAGCGCCCTTCGCCTTCGATCTCGACTACCGGTCGGCAAAGTCGGCGCGGCAGTTCCTTGTTGGGACGCCGCCCGTCCTGTCGATGCTGGCGGTCGAACCGGCGGTCGATCTGGTTCTCCGCGCCGGGATGGACGCCATCCGCGAGAAGACGCTCGCAATGGGCGCGTTCTTCGTCGAGATGTTCGACGCGGTTCTCGTTGAAGCGGGCTATACACTCGGCTCCCCGCGTGATCCCCACCGGCGCGGATCGCATATCAGCCTCCGCCACCCGGAGGGCTATCGAATCTGCCGGGTGCTGATCGACGAGGAGCAGGTCATCCCCGATTTTCGTGAGCCGGACAATATCCGCCTGGGCTTTGCACCGCTATACACGCGCTTCGCCGACTGTGTGGAAGCGGTCGAGCGGCTGCACCGCGTCGCCGCCGACCGACGCTACGAAGCCTACGATACCCACCGTGCGGATGTCACCTGAACCGCTTGTAGCTTGGGGATTTTGAAGTCTAACTTAATAACCGACCATAACGGTTCCGTCGCATAAAAAGTAATGTTGTCCCCCTTTGCTAAGGGGGGACGGCGTCGAACGTGGTGAGACGCAGGGGGTGATCGACAATTGAACCCAGCTACAAAACAGGGAGTGTAGTTGGACTAAATTCTTAAACTTCATCAGCCCCAGGAATCCCTTGCTCGCCTCCCGGTGGGATTTTCGTTTTGCCCTGCCGCGCATTCGCCTGTATCCTGACCGGTGTATTGGAAAGGAGACGGCAAAACGAAATGGAATCGACAGAGCGAACCCCGGCGCAGGATCGGCGGCTGCGGTTCTGGAACGACATCGTCTACAACCTGATGGCCCCCGTGTACAACAGCCTCGACTGGCTGACCTTTGGCGCGTGGTGGCGGCTGGTTCGCCGGGCGCTCGATTACGTCCCTGCGGGTGGGCGCGTTCTTGAGGTCGCCTTCGGGCCGGGCAAGCTCCACGAGGCGCTTGCCCGCCGCGCCGATTCGTTGAGCGGGATCGACCTCGCCTGGGGGATGTGCCGCTATACGCAGCGCCGGATCGAGCGGACCGGGCTGCGCAGCGCCATTACACGCGGCAGCGTCTACCAGATGCCCTACCCGGACGGCGCGTTCGATACCGTCGTCTCGACCTTTGCCTTTTCCGGCTTCCCCGATGGCCCCACAGCGATGGCCGAGATGATCCGCGTGCTGGCCCCCGGCGGGCGGCTGGTGATCGTCGACATCGGCCTCCCGCGTGACGGTAACCGGGCGGGCACCTTTTGGGCGCGGTTGTGGGAGCGCTTCGGCGACTTCCTCTACGACATCCCGGCGATCATGGAGTCGGGCGGCCTGACCGTCGCCGCCTTCGAAGAGTACGGCCCCGGAAACCATATCCGGGCGGTGGTCGGCGAATTTGACTGTTCTACTCTTTATCGGTAGATCACAAACCTCGATATCAGGTATTATTTGTGCAAATCGTATCAAATAACGCCAGCTTGATCGCCCCCGGTGGGGGAGATGTCTCCGTAGGAGACAGAGGGGGTGCTCCGCCACGCACAAAATCCAAAGCCACCTGCCTCGTTTTAATACCGGACAAGCCCTTCAGCGCCGGGTAGTACCCCGAATTGCCCAATATCGGCCTAAACACGATAATGGGTACCACGTTTTGATCAAACTTTTTCAAAAGTTTGTGGGGTTTAAGGGGCAGCGCCCCTTACCCACTCGCAGTTATTAACGGAGCAAACCAATGACCGATCAGCAGGCCAGCGACAGCAAGAAAGAACTCGACGAGATCATCCAGTCGGCGAAGGCGTTGGGCGTCGAGATGGACGAGGAAGAGGCGATTCAATGGTTGACGACTATCGCGGCGCAGGATCAGGGTACCGCCGATATCGCCGTCGATGTAAAGAGCGGCATATTCGCCCACCGGGTGGTGCTGCTCGACTTCGATCCCTCCGACCTGGATCGCATCCGCCGGGTGGCGTCGATTGTCGAACTCGAAGATCGCCCGAACGTCGAGACGGCGATTGCCCTTTCGGGCAGTTCGGCCCAATCCTACGTGCAGACCTTCCCTGGCGACTTCGACTACTTCGAGCGGGTCAACATCAAGGCAGAGACGAAGGAAGAAGCCTGCGCCATCCTCGGCGACGTGATCCGCGACAAGGCGCTCGACGCGGCACGCGGCCCCGGCTACCAGTTGATCGAAGTACGCTTCGGCTCGTTCCGGCAGCAGGTCATCCGGGGCGATGAGACGCTCGAACCCGGCTCCTCGATCACCTGGTCGCCCGCCGAGATCGAGGACGGGCATTTCGAGGTGCTGCTCCCCGGCGGCGAGAGCCTGACCATCGACCTGGCTTATGCCGCCCAGGACCCCGGCTGGTGTAAGCTCGACTGGGTGCTGGTCGATCCGGGGCAGCCGCGCGCGGTCAAGGCCAGCAACATGCTCGACGTGACCTGGGAAGCGCCCGGCGGTACGATCACCCCCCTCGACGGCTTCATCGACCCCTACTATCAGGAAGTCTACCTCGACGCCGAATCGATCCCGCTCTTCAGCAAAATCTCGAAACAGATCGAACCCGACGCGCTGTATACTTACGTCTCTAACCTGGAAAAGGAGATCGTGAAATACACGCGCGGCGATCACCCGAACTATGGCAAGGCGGCCAAGCGGATGTACAATGTGTTTCGCCTGACGGGGCGCTACGAGGAAGCCGCCTATATCCGCGAGCTGTTCGACGAGCCTGCCGCGCTGCTTTACCAGGTCAGCGCGCTGCTCGACGGCCTGATCGACCTGGGCGGCGACCCGTCGGCCATCGACCGGGGGACGCTGACCCAGCAGATCGACGCCCTGATCCGCGACATCTCGGACGTGGCCGAGGGGCCATCTGAAACCGGGCTGATCATGTCGCTGCTCCGCATTCGCGACGACATCACCGGCCTGCGCGACCTGGGCGAGGGCTGGGGAATCACGCTTATCCAGATGCAGGACGATATCGGCGAGATGGTCAACGCCTATTTCAAAGAGCAGTTGTACGGTATCCCTGTCGTCGCCGAATATCTTGAGAAGCTGTAATCCATTCTTTTCGATTCCGTCTCGTAGGGGTGGGGCTTGCCCCCACCCAGGCAACTGGAAAACCAGTTGCCTGTCGCCAAAGGCGACATAGCTTTGTTTATAAACTGATTCGCGGCAGGAAACAATGACCAAAGAAATTTACATCAGTACGGATATCGAAGCCGACGGGCCGATCCCCGGCCCGCATTCGATGTTGAGTTTTGCCTCCGCCGCCTATCTACCCGACAAGACCCTGGTGGGGAGTTTCGCCGCAAACCTGGAAACCCTGCCGGGGGCCGAACCCGATCCAAAAACGATGGCGTGGTGGGAACAGCATCCCGAAGCGTGGGAAGCCTGCCGCGCCGATCCGCGTCCGCCGGAAGCGGCGATGAAAGACTACGTCGCCTGGGTCGAGAGTTTGCCGGGAAAGCCGGTTTTCGTCGGCTACCCGGCGGCCTACGATTTCATGTTCGTCTACTGGTATCTGATCCGTTTTGTGGGCCGCAGCCCGTTTGCGCATTCGGCGCTGGACATCAAGACGCTGGCGATGGCCGTCATGAAGACCCCCTACCGCAAATCGACCAAGCGGCATATGCCCGACGAATGGTTCGAGGGCTTCCCGCATACCCATAATGCGCTCGACGATGCCGTCGGGCAGGGCATCCTGTTCTGCAATATCCTGGCCGTACTTCGCAAAGCGTAGAATCCCCCCGGCTCGTTGCGAATGCAAAAAAGATGCGCTCCGCGGAGAGTGCATCTTTTTTATCGGTTAATTTACTGGCAGATGAAATTAGAACTTGCCGCGGTTGCGAATGGCAAGCCCGGCTACACCGACAAATGCCAACCCACCACCGACTAATCCCAGCCATACCGGGAATGGGTATCCCTCGCCGACGGGGAAGGTAGCCATATAAGCGCAAACGCCGGTGATCGCCAAAAAGCTGAAGGCGAAGCCCAGTAGGAGCCAGCCAACATAACCGGTGTCGCCAAATTTCGAGGGGTTAATGAGTGTCAGGATCAGGCAGCCCAACACTGTGGAAGCCAGCCCAAACTTGGCCCACCCGGCGGGATTCAGGTAGTTCAGCGAGTCTGGATCAATCATCGATAATGGCTGCCACAGCAGCAGCGCGGCGATCAGTGCGATGGCGGCTGCAACCAGATTGATACTTCGGAGGATCATCTGCCTGCTTGGTCTTTCTTGTACGGTCATCATTCATCCTTTCATGGGATCGCTTCAGGGTTATCAGCGCACGATCATTGCAAAGGGTTGGGAGCGTGGGCTGAACAACGCC
>DAOUES010000047.1:0-2844 GCA_034430335.1 Anaerolineae bacterium
ACCATCCCCAGCGCCATGATCCGCCCCAGCCAGGCCGCGACGACCGTCGCCGCCCCGTAATCGCCCCACAGCGCAATCGCCGAGCGAACCACCCGCCCACCGTCCATCGGGAAAGCGGGCAGCATATTGAAGAAGAACAGCACCACGTTCGTCCAGAACAGGAAGCGCAGCGCGGCGACCGGGCCGGGAGGAGTCTGGTAGAGGAGCGTATCCTGCCACCCGACGAGCGAAAAGGGCTGGATGAGGTAGACGACTGCGCCTGAAACCAGGGCAAGCAGCAGGCTGGTCAGCGGCCCGGCCAGCGCGATCAGCAGTTCCTGCCACGCCGATGATGGATTGTCGTCCAGTTGGGCCAGCCCGCCGACCGGCAGGAGCAGAATACGGCGCGCCCGCAGGCCAAAAGCCAGCGCCTGGAGACTGTGCCCCAGTTCGTGGGCCACAATCGCGCCGAACACCAGGAGAATCGTCAGCAGGCCGTAGCCTGCGCCCCACACGCCGCCGTATTGTGACCAGCCCTGCCAGGCTCCCCAGGCCAGGACCAGCACAAACGTAAAATGTATGTCGATGGCAATGCCACCTACGCGGCCTACTCTCAAGCTACCGGACTGCCACAAACGGGTTAACTTTCTAAACAGGTCTTATTTGTTATGATCGCCAATAATGCGTTGAATAGGGACTTCGGGCGTGCCCATCACCGGGCGATCCTTCCATTTGATCTCCCGACCGGCGGCCAGCCTGAACATTCCATCCAGCATCATCCCGGTCACGATCAGCCCGCCCAGTGGATAGGTCACCGCCGACCAGGGCGGCGCACGGAAGGCGAGCATTCTGATCGCGCCATAATAGATCATTTCACCGATGATCGTTATCCCCATGATGATCGCCGCATCTCGACTGCCTGTCAGCAGCGCGCCGATCAGCACGACGAAGGGCAGGATATTGGTCAGCAGGTTGATCATAAAAATGCCCAGCGTTTTAGCCCATCCACCGCTGATCTCTACGGCGGCCTTCAGCCAACCGTTCCATATTTCGCGCAGATTGGCGTACAGGCGCACGCGCATCACGTCGGTGCCGTCAACGATGTAAACGCGGTGCCCCGCCTCGAACACCTTTTCGGCGAGCGAGAAGTCGTCCATCATCTTGCTGCGCACCCCGGCATGGCCGCCTGCGTTTTCGTAGGCTTCGCGCCGGACGAGGATGAACTGCCCGTTCGCCATCACCATCGGGTCGTCGGGATTGTTGACCCGGTGCGGCGGGGAAGCGAGCAGCAGCGGGGGCAGGGCCACCGGCAGAACGATCCGCTCCCACAGTTCGCGGATTTCATACCAGGGCTGCATGGTCAGGAAATCAATGTCGTTCGCCAACGCGAAAGCGACCGTTTTGCTGATCAACTCCGGTTCGGCGTAGGTATCGGCGTCCATGAAGCACAGCCAGTCGCCGCGCGCCGCCGCGTACCCCGAATGGCAGGCCCACTGTTTCCCATTCCAGTCGTCAGGCTTCCCGCCGGTGCCGATCACCCTGACCCGCGCATCGCCCCTGGCAAAGTGGGAAAGGATGTCGGGCGTCGCGTCTCGCGAGTCGTCGTCGACGAAGATTATCTCCAGGGGCGCATAATCCTGCTGAAGCAGCCCCTCGACACAGCGGGCGATATTTCGTTCTTCGTTGCGGGCCGGGACAATCGTCGATACCGGCGGCGGGTTCGGGGGAAGCGCTTCCTGGGTCAGGTTTCCCTTAAATCGAAGTCCAACCAGCGCGATCCAGGCAAGGATCAATGCGATGAACAGCGCATAGCCAATCCATAACCAGGTCATTCGATGATGATGTCTCCTTCTCGTTCACTATCCGGTATGTTAGCCGGATCCGGGTTTCGAATCTGTGAATAGGTCATCCACGCGCTCAAGAATGCGAGCAAAGCCCCGACAATGCCGCTTGCCGGGCGCGCATCGTCCCAGAGCATCGCAATATACAGGACAGCTAAGGCCAGCACGCCAACCCAGTTGCTGCGACGCCACATAGCCAGCGACGCCGCCAGGAACAATACGGCCACCCCACCGCTGATCAGGTAGGCCTGCCAGCCCGGATCGCGACCGATCAGGATGAAGACGACGGCCCCGCCGACCATCATTGTGGCCAGTACAACCTGTTGAACAGCCGATCTTGGAGCTTTTTTATTCTCGACCACCGGTTCACTCACTTTTTATCGCTCACCCTACGGGCGTGACATACCATAGACCAGGACACCCAGCGCGGCGATGCCAAACCCGATCAGCATGCCGCCCGCTTGCAGCCAGCCGAAGAGAAGGCCGCTGCTACCCGAGTGCGAGCCGAAGCCTAATGCATCGGCCATTGTTGCGGCGGTGGCAAACACCATACCGGTCAGCCCCAGGCGGATTCCGATACTGCTGATCAACGTCGCCGGGTGGCCCCGCTTGAACATCGCATAGGCGACGACATACCCGCCGAGTATCAACAGGAGTAACCCGGCCAGCATAGCCAGGATTTGCGTGATGCCGATTCCGGGCACGCCGTCCGCGTCGACCGCCGAGGGGAACAACCCCAGGAAGAACACGATGCCGCCCAGGACGATACAGAAAACACCCAGTTGTGAGAGCCGACTCATCAGCCAGTTGGTCTCCTAATGATGAAAAACATCGCTGTCAAATCCTGCTGCCCTATTCTAGCACGCTTACCCGCCCGCCGTCACTCCGGCAGCCCTTTTTTCAGGATGCGGAGCATGTTTCCGCTGAAAATCGCGCCGATTTCCGGCTCCGAATAGCCCATTTCGCGCAGCGGCACCGCTATCTTCTGCAAATCGGCGACCGTATCGATCTCCGCCGGGGCATG
>DAOUES010000048.1:0-3711 GCA_034430335.1 Anaerolineae bacterium
CTGGCTTCTTTTACGCTGGCACAGAGTTCATATCACTACTTGCTGATTCTGGGGTCATGTCGGAATACACTCCATTTCAGACAGCTTTAGGTTGTCCTAAAGCCGGTCATTTTCGGGCGTATTCCGACATGACCCCTATTTTTCCTTTTTTCAACAGGCTGAGACCTTCTCTGAGGCTTGTTAGCGTGTGTTTTCGTCCGTTTAATCCGATTTGGCCGAATGGACGGATGGATCTCGTTTTCGTTTGGGTTTACGTTAATGGGGGTAATGAAAGCAGAAAGAAGAGGAGGAGAAGTGCAACGACGAGGGCCAGCAGAGGAAGACCGATGTAAATCCAAAACGCGATGTTCACCTGACGGCGCAGGCGCATCCAGTTCGACTTCTGGCTCCGGATGTCGTTTTCGATGAAGTCGAGCGAATCGGCCAGGTCGGCGATGGCCTTCGACTGCCAGCTGGCCTGGGCCTGGATATTGTGCAGCAGGATCGTCTGCCGATGCTGCTGCCCGGCCAGCACCCGGAGCGCGTCCTCCGGGGACAGCGCAGCAAACGATTCAGGAATAGACAGATCGGTAAGCGGCTTCGGCGGCTCGCCCATAATCGGCCCCCGGCGGATTACGAATTCCTATCAAGCTTCTATTCAAAAGGATATTACAGATCGCTTGACGGAGTCAAGCGACGGCACCGGCGAATCTTTAGTCAATCGGTTCTACTAAAAATCGGGATTTTACAGAACGGGCGATAGATTCCTAGTAGAACGCGATTCTACTAAAGCAGAATGTAACCCGTGGGTTCCACCCTGCCGCCGCGAATGTTTTAACACAAAAAACGGTAGTAACTGACAACACCCCTTATCACTTATTATTTTAGGCCAGAAAAAGGCCGGATGCCAGCCTTGATTTGGGTACCAAAAAGGTTTCTTTCAAATAGGTGTCCTTCATGCACTCGAACCAGTCCCTGCTGGTTGATACGCATGAAGGGGTGCCGGCCATAACTCTGAATCGCTCGATACAGCCATTTGGCATACAGTCCCCGATCAGTCAAGACAATCACCGTCCAATCGGCGGGCACAGCATCGCTCAACAGGTCTAGCAAGCGCAGCCAATGCGGTTTCCAGGCTCCTTTTTGCTGCCCGATACGATAGCCCAGGCAACTGGAATAGCACACCCTCGATACACTACACTCACCGCCAATACGGTGAAGCGCTGTCCCAGATTACTGGCGTCCATCGCCAGTGCCAATCGCTGCTCATCACTCGACCACCAGCGCAGCACCCATCTCAACAAGGGCGCAAAGTGTATATTCACATCCACTTCTCATTGTAGAGTCCCATCTCTTTTCTTTTTTGAAAAATACCTACCCTTGAAAGGAGGGGGTGTCCCCCTCCCATATGAGTCCCGCGCAGCGGGTCGCCAGAATTTAAAAATCGATGGTACAATAAAAGCATCATCATCGGTACGTAGTGTGCCACTCTACCGGTGGTGTGGGGTTCCCTGGCAATGCGCGTGTGTTGCGTGGCAGCACGTTCAACAATAACAACAGGAATGCTCGTGCGTCGTCCCGAAACAACAATCCACATAACCGAAACAGGAACAACGGTTTTCGTGTTTTGTGCGTGTTCCACACCTGTATTCCCCTGCTTAAGGCGGCGCTGTGAATTTTTTTTCCGGCGCTTGCGGGCGAGGTCATGTGCTTCTGGTACGGTGATCCGCTTTCAAAATGACCGGCGACCACGGTTTCCGGCTGAGACGCAGTAATAAGGATGGCGCAGGTGAGTCCCGTCCGCGCCCATGCATGACCGGGCCGGGCATATATGTGGAGGCGAGAGTCTCCCTCGGAGTTTGCCTGGGTGACTCGATCACCCCGCAAACTCCATCACATTCATCACCTGAGTTTTAGTGGAGTAGCTGGAATGGTCATCCTAAATATCCCTGTCCCGGCCAGTCTTCCGGCGGGAGAGATCATCGCCGCCGAAGTCACCGCCGATGAGTATATGGCCCACTACGCAGAGACATTCCATGAGTGGGTAAGGGGAAATATTATCAAAATGTCACCTGTTTCTGAGCGGCACGACCTGCTGACCATCTATCTGCGTCTGATGCTGGACACTTATTTTGCACTCAAGCCTGCGGGTTGTGTGCGAAATGCCCCGTTTGTGATGCGGCTCGAATCCGCCGATACATTCCGCGAGCCGGATATTCAGGTGATCCTGAACAATAACCCCGGCGATCTCACTACCACCGCGATGGTTGGCCCGGCAGACATCTGCATTGAGGTTGTATCGCCAGAGAGTTCAACACGCGATTACGGTGACAAGTTTGTGCAATACGAAGAGGCAGGTGTCCGCGAATACTGGATCATCGACCCGGCCCGACAGCGCTGCGATTTCAACCGGCTGGGGGATGAGGGCGTTTACGTCGAATTTGAACCGGATGAGAAGGGTAACTATCAGACCCCGCTGTTACCGGAACTGGTATTATATGTTCCCACGCTGTGGGCGGACAGGCTCCCCACAAGCATCGAAACCGTGCAGGCTGTTCAGGCGATGATCAATTCAGATTAGGAACGACACTTTATTAACCTGGCCCGAAACTCAGATGGCTGCGATGAGTCCGCACCTGGTTAGATTCTTATAACAAAGTGGCGGCTCATAGCAGCTTCTCTACTTCAAAGCCTAATCTGCCTTAGCGATAATCGCTTTTTACCACCTTTTAGGCATAGAACCACCGACTTATAAAGAAATGGGCGTATTCTGGTACGACCCCTATTTACAGACAATAAGATGGCGCAGGCTGGCCTGGTCCGCATGAAGGCGTATCGGTGGATGCGCAGGTATCGGGCATATACACAATATTGGGCGTGGCCTGGAACGCTGAGCCGATCCCGCCGCGCCCACCGTCACTTACCGGAGCAGGAGCCATGCAGCAGCTTGATCGCATTACCTTCGACCGCCAGATTATGAACGGGCAGGCCTGCATCCGTGGAATGCGCATCCCGGCCTCACTGCTCATCAACCTGGTGGCACACGGAAAATCGACTAACCAGATTCTGGAGGAATACCCCGACCTGGAACCGGAGGATATCCAGCAGGCACTGGCCTACGCGGCCTGGCTGGCCCGAGAGCAGGTCTACACCGGCAAGTCGGCATGAAGTTTCTGGCCGATATGGGGATTTCCAGCATTACTGTTTTTGATCATTGATCACATGATCAAAAACAGTATGCAAAACACGCTGGCGGGCATCAGGTTCTAGCTGCTGGAATTTTTCGATAATTTCCTGTTCGAGTGCGTTCATGGATTTCTCCTGTCGGCGCTCATATTGTACTTCATCAGAAGATCGTTGGCAGCTGGCAGCACGCAAATACTCATCTAGATAAGGGACTATCGGGAATAGGTATGGCTCCTAGTAGCCGACTACGTTTTATCGGGTCGGAAAATACTTCATAACTTCGCCGGGAATGTTGTTCAATTTGTCGCCCTTATCTACCAAGAGTGCGTCAGTGCCCCTGGATTTATCCATGGGGGTGTAGACGCACTTCCATTATACAGCCCGGTGCTGTATAATGGAGGTATGGTAAACCGAACTCCATACAAGACAAACAAAAACGTGGCATATGATTGTAAATATCATGTGGTCTGGACGCCAAAATACCGACGAAAAGTGTTGGTAAATGGCGTTGAACAGCGCCTGAAAGAAATCCTGCAAGAAGTCGCC
>DAOUES010000049.1:0-14587 GCA_034430335.1 Anaerolineae bacterium
GTCATTGGCAGCGAACTGTGGCGGCGGCTCCCCGATCTCCAGGTGGGGGATGTGTTTACTGCCAGATGCGACGAAAAAGAGTTTAGCTGGACGGTGGTAGGCGTTGTGAGCGCCTATTTCAATGACATTGCTTACGTCAACTTTGATGCGCTCTCTGAAAAGCTGGGCACGCCAGGGATGGTTTCGGCGGTGATGGTTGGGACATCCGGGCATGACGATCACGATCAGGCTGCGGTTGGGCAGGAACTGGAAGAACTCTACGGGCGTTCGGGGATTGTGATGAGCGATTGGTTTACCCGGAATCAACTGGTAGGAATGTTTGTTGCGGTGGTCGATTATGTGATTTATTTCTTGCTGGTGATGGCGCTGCTGCTGGCCGTCGTCGGTGGGTTGGGGTTAACCGGGACGATGAGCCTGAACGTGCTGGAACGCACCCGTGAAATCGGCGTGATGCGGGCGGTTGGCGCGTCGAATCGGGCGGTGCGTGGGGTGATCGTTCTGGAGGGAATGCTGATCGGTCTGTTGAGCGGAGTGCTGGCCGGGGTATTGAGCATCCCGCTGGGTATGGGCTTAAGTGTGGCGATTGGGATCGCCTTCATGGACAGCCCGATTCCGTTTTCGCCGTCACTGGCGGCATTCCCGATCTGGCTGGTGATTGTCGTCGGCCTGTCGTATGCAGCGAGCCTGATCCCTGCCCGGCGGGCGGCGCGGATGAGTGTCCGCGAGACGCTCGATTACGAGTAACCGGTCTATGTCCGGTGTTATACTCAGAAGGTCGAACAAGCCAATAGGATGCAGTTATGAAAGACGTCTTACCTGCCCTGGCTTCCTGGATCGAGCAGGGAGAAGAAATCGCGGTGGCGACCGTGATCAACACCTGGGGATCGTCGCCCAGACCGGTCGGCTCGAAGATGATCACGACGATGAGCGGCAGGATCGCCGGGTCGGTGAGCGCCGGGTGCGTCGAGGGGGCGGTGATCGAGGAAAGCAAACAATCGATTCAGGATGGTAAACCGCGCCGGTTGACCTACGGCGTCGCCGACGACGATGCCTGGGATGTCGGGCTGGCCTGCGGGGGCACCATCGAAATCTTCGTCGAGCCGTTTGCCGCCTATGCAGCGCTCTACGATTCGCTGGCCGAACGGCTCGAAAATCACATGCCGATGGTGGTAATCAGCGTGCTGTCAGGTGGCAAAAACCTGATCGGTAGGAAACTGCTTGTCGATGTCGATGGCGGTATTACCGGGGATCGTGAACTGGCCGATCAAATACCCGGCCTTGTCGACATGGCTTTGGAACATCTCGACCGGGGGAGATCGAGGGCTGAGGAACTGGATAACGACGTTACCCTTTTCTTCGAGGTCTATCCGCCGGTTTCCCGGCTGATGATCATCGGTGCGGTGCATATTGCCGATCCGCTGATCACAATGGCGAACCTGGCCGGGTTCCAGACGATCCTGATCGATCCGAGGGCGGCGTTCAACACGCGGGAGCGCTTCCCACATGCCGACGAACTGATTTGCGGGTGGCCCCAGCACGTTCTGCCGGAGATGGCGCTCGACCGGTCGGCCTACATCGCCATTTTGACACACGATCCAAAGATCGACGACCCGGCGCTGCGGGTGGCGCTCACGAGCGAGGCGCGCTATGTGGGGGCACTGGGCAGCCGGAGAACCAACGAACTGCGCTGCGAGCGGCTGCGAGCGGCAGGAATACCCGAAGGCCGGATTGCCCGGCTGCACGCCCCGATTGGCCTGCCCATCGGCGGGCGGTCGCCGGTTGAGATCGCGGTCAGCATCATAGCCGAACTCGTCCAGATCAGGTCGGGAGCCGCGCCGAAGAATTAGTTGACGCTCATCTCAAAGTTATATACACTCTCAGCACTATGACCAACAACAAATCCAACCGCCGATGGCGCTATCCGCGCCGTCAATTCTCGCGCGGGGTGCTCCGGGAATCGGCCCGCGTCATCTTCACCGCCATAGCCGACTTCAAAGTCATTGGTCGTGAGAATATTCCCAAACGAGGGCCGCTCCTCGTGGTTGCCAACCATTTCAGCTTTCTTGACCCGGTGGCGATGGTACTGGCAACACCCTACCCGATTGAATTCGTAGGTGGATTCAACAATCCGGGCGCGCCGCCCGTCGTCACCTGGATTCCCAAGCTGTGGAACCTTTACCCTGTGTTTCGCGGCACCGGCTCGACCTATGCCCTGAAAGCGGCCCAGGCCGTGCTCGAACAGGACGGCGTGCTGGGGATTTTCCCCGAAGCCGGTAACTGGGCACACGTGCTGCGCCCGGCACGACCCGGCACGGCTTACCTGGCGGCCCGCACCGGGGCGAGAATCCTGCCGATGGGGTTCGATGGGCTGGTGGACGTTTTCCCAGAACTGGAAAAGCTGCACCGGGCGCAGGTTACCGTGAATATCGGCAAGCCGTTTGGCCCCTTCAAGGTAACGGGACGTGGACGGGAACGCCGCCGCCAGTTGGACGAAGTGGGGCATGAGATCATGGGGCGCATTGCCGAACTGCTTCCCCCGGAACGGCGTGGGCACTATTCGGATGACCCGGCAATCCGGGAGGCGGCCAAAGGCACGGAGATCTATCCCTGGGCCGATGCCACTGAAGACGACTGGCATGCAGGCGATCACCTGTAGCGGCTGCCTGTTCCCAACCGGACATCTATCTCTCAGTAACTCAATTTCCAGGTGAGTGTTGATATTATTGCGCGCCATAAGCACGCATCGATCATCTATTTGCCTCCAAGGAGTACACTCTCATGG
The DNA here is from genome assembly GCA_034430335.1 of Anaerolineae bacterium. Classification (GTDB taxonomy): domain Bacteria; phylum Chloroflexota; class Anaerolineae; order Aggregatilineales; family UBA3940; genus JAFGOY01. Next base: position 2,783 of record DAOUES010000049.1, read on the forward strand.
CAACCTTAACTATCGAACCCAAAGCCACACGCCGCGAGCGGTGGGCCTGGTATCTTTACGATTTCGGCAACTCGGCCTACGCCGCCGTCGTCTTATTAGCCATTTATTCAGCTTATTATAAGGGTGCGGTGGTTGGCGGCGCGGAAGGGTCACGGCTGTGGGGACTCGGCACCGGGATCGCAATGCTGCTGGTTGCCGTCACTGCCCCCATACTGGGCACGATTGCCGACTACTCCGGCGCAAAGAAGCGGGTGCTGGCCTTTTACACTGCGCTGTGTGTCCTGTTCTGTGCCATGCTGTTCTTCGTGAAGGAAGGTAACTGGTTTATCGGGCTGTTGTTCTTTGTGATCGCTGAAACCGGCTACCGCAGCGCCCAGGTCTTTTACAACTCGCTGCTGCCGGATATTGCATCCCCGGAGGAAATGCCGCGCGTATCGGGCAACGGGTGGGCGGTTGGATCGGTGGGCGGCGTGCTGTGCCTGATCATCGTGCTGGTGCCGATTGTGCTGACGGACAGCAACCCGCTGACGATCCGGCTGTCGCTGGTTTTTACGGCGGTTTACTTTGCCCTGTCGTCGCTTCCGACCTTTTTGTGGATCAAAGAGCGCGGGGCAGAGAAGCCGCTTCCAGAGGGTGAGACTTATCTTTCGCTGGCTTTCAAGCGGCTGGGTGAGACGTTCCGGGCGGTCAAGCAGTACCGTGAGTTCATCAAGTTCATGATCTCCTATCTGATCTATAACGACGGCATCCTGATGGTGATGGATTTCGCCGGAATTCTCGGGTTTATCCTGTTTGGAATGGGACAGCAGGAGCTGATCATCTTCATGATCATCGTTCAGATCACCAGCGTGGTCGGCGCGTACCTGTTTGGACTGTACGCCGGTGATTTCGGCGGGAGGCAGTCGCTGATTGTTGCGCTCCTGCTGATGGTTGTTCCGGTTGTGTGGCTATATTTCACCCACAGCAAGCTGGCGTTCTATTTCATCGGCGGGTTGGCCGGGTTCGCGCTGACCGGGGTGCAGTCGGTGAGCCGGACGATGGTCGGATTGTTTTGCCCGGAGGGGCGAAACGCCGAGTTTTACGGCTTCTTTGCGATGGCGGGGCGCACCTCGTCGTTCATCGGCCCGGTGATCTTCGGACAGGTGGTATTGTGGGCAACCCGACGCTATCAAAGTCAGGGTATCGAAGCACTGCTCGCCGAGCAGATGGGGCACCGCGTGGCGCTGTTCTCGATCATCGCCTTTCTGGTGATCGGCTTTGTGCTCCTGCTGACGGTCAACGAGAAGAAGGCCCGCGCATCATCAGGCAATGAGGAAGTGGTGGCGGAGTAGGGGGCCGTATTACCCGGCGCTGAAGCACCGGGCTAAAGGTCGCTACAAGAATCTACCAGATCGTTTACAGGGGCGTCATATTGACGCCCCTGCTGATTCAGGCGCGGTACTGGCGCACCTGCTTCATCCCCCGGCTGACCATCGCCTGGGCGTGGGCTTCGGCTTCCCGCAGAATTTTCTCCTCGTCGAGTGTTTGCAGTTCCCGGCTACGCATCAACCACTGCCCGTCGACCATCACGTCGGTGACATCGGCGCTTTTGGCCGAATGCACCAGGTTGGCGATCAGACTGTGGATAGGGCGCATATGCGGCGCGTCGAGATCGACCATGATCAGGTCGGCAGGGGCACCGACCTCGATCACGCCGCTCTCGAAACCAAGCGCCTGCGCGCCATTCTGAGCCGCCATGCGCAGGGCGGTATCGCCGGGCAGGCTTTCGGGATCGCACGCCTGGTATTTCTCGGAGAGCACCGCCTGCCGGATCACGGCGAACATATCCATATCGGCGTTCGATCCTGGCCCGTCGGTGCCCAGGCAGACCTTTACCCCGGCGGTGAGACGATCTTTGAGCGGCGGGAAGGGCATCGCGAGCTTCATGTAAGTGATCGGGCAGTGGGGAACGTGGACGCCTTTCGCGGCCAGGATGTCGATGTCCGCCGCGTCGAGGCTCAAGCAGTGGGCGGCGACACAGCCGCCGGGCACATCGAAAACGCCCAGCCGGTCGACGTGCTGAACCGGGCGCAATCCAAAGCGTTTGATCGACTGCTCGACCTGCTGATCGTCTTCGGCGAGGTGGAAATGAATCCCCTGTCCGGTTTCGTGGGCGATCTCGACGATGCGCTCCAGGAATCCGGGCGGGCAGATATACGGCGAGTGCGGGCCGAGAAAAGTGCGGAGGCGGCCACTGGCCGATCCGTGCGTTTCTTTGATCCACTCGACGGTGCCATCTAATCCGGGGCCGATCTCGGCGTCAGCGCCGATTCCGAACACGCACCATGCCAGGGCCGCTTTCAGGCCGCTCTGCCTGACAACCTCGGCGACTCGATCCATATAAAAGTAGTGGTCGTTGAAGGCGGTGATGCCGGAGCGGATCATCTCGCAGGCGGCAAGCGCCGCACCCCAGTAAGCGTCGTCGGGCGTGAGGGCGCTTTCGGCCACCCAGATTTTCTCGTTCAACCAGCGGTCGAAGGGTAAATCCTCGGCCCAGCCGCGCTCGAAGGTCATCGGGCTGTGACAGTGGGCATTGACGAATCCGGGCAGTACGACGTGATGGCTCCCGTCGATAGTCTGATCGGCGGTGAGATTATCGGGGGCTTTGCCCACCGCGTCGATCCTTCCATCACGGATAACCAGATCGGCGTTGTGATGGATCGTTCCCTGCTCGTCAAGGGTCACAATATCGACATTGCGGATATGGGTGACGGTCATGGTGCTGCTCCTGCACACCGATTTTGGGAGAATACTTATGATTCTACGTTGGGTTTGATGATGCGGGAATACATGTTTTTACCCTTTTCCCATAGCTCCTGTGCAAAACGTAAGCCACGACGCCAGATGAGATCGGGGTCTGCCCACAATTCCTTTGGTTTCAAGGATGGCGCGAGCAGTGCCCAAACCAGAATCGGGAAGAGCAGCTCCAGGATTTTTGTTCCTACAGTTCCATAGTTCAGGCCGATAATCCCGACTATTCCGCCGACGAACCACAATAAGACCTGACGCCATCCCCCCAGTTTGCCTATAGCAGGTAGAAGTATGAAATAGTGGTAAGGCAATACAAAGGGCATGGTCAGCGAGCCTGCTGCCATCAAACGCCACTGATCGCGATCCGTAAGCAGGAACAGGATTACGCCCAGCACCCCGATCGATGGATGTAGATTTTTCCAGCCGATGGTTGCGGCATGGAATGTCCGCACGGTGATCAAGTGGTAGTATTGATCCAGAGGCCACAATCCCCATATTACAAATGAGATCAGTACAAATCCAAGCGTCAAAAATATGTCGCGTCTGCTGCGAAACACAATCCATATTCCCAGGTTTGGCTTGGCAAACAGCAACGGGATACCGAAGGGCATAGCCATTATACCGATAATGACCATAACCTCTATTTGTCCCGCCCAGAATACTAACCAGGGATAGGGGGAAATCAGAACCAGAATGACGCCAATAACTGCCGGAAGCCGGTTATCAGGAAAGGTTTGTCTGGCTATTCTGTAGGTCAACAGGGAAACGCTGGAAAAGGCTAAACCCTGTAAGATTATCAGCCCTGTTCTGGATGGCAGAGCCGTAAGCGGTCGCAGCATCAAACATACCCAGGGCGGGTAGTCCATATCAAAGATATGTTGTGAAAACGAAACGACCCAATCAAACCCCAGAAACGGTTGATCTCGTAGTAACGGGGCAATCAACAGCCCTCCCACAATTGTGGCTATCAACATGTACCAGTCTTCTCTCTGTATTTTTTCGTGCTGGGGCGGTGTTTCGGCGATCACAATTACCTCACTTTTATCGAGTCAGAAGCCCGGCAACCCGGTACATATAGGCGTTAGTATAGCCGACAGACCGGGTTGGGGAAACATCACTTGCTATCCAATCTTAACTGCCGGAAAGCCGTTCCCGCGCCTGCTCGACGTAGCTCAACGACTGGTGGCGGAAGTAGGTATTGTACAGTTCTGCGTAGTGCCCGCCCTGGGCGATCAGCGAATTATGGCTGCCCTCCTCGATGATCTCGCCCTCACGCAGCACGATGATCCGGTCGGCGCTGCGGACGGTGCTCAGGCGGTGGGCGATCAGGATCGAGGTCGAGCGGGCCAGGATCATCTCGATGGCATCCTGGATTTGCATCTCGGTGAACGGGTCGATGCTCGCCGTTGCTTCGTCAAGGATGAAGATCGCCGGTTTCTGCACCAGGACCCGCAGCAGGCTGACGAGCTGGCGCTGGCCCATGCTCAAGCGGGCACCGCGTTCGCCGACATCGGTCACCAGCCCGTCGGGTAGGGTTTCCATCCATTCGCCGCTGCCGATGCTGTGGGCGATTGCATCGATCTCGGCGTCGGTGGCATCCTGGCAGCCATAGCGGATGTTTTCGGCGACGGTGCCGCTGAACAGGAACGGGTCCTGGGGAACCAGCCCCAACCGGCTGCGATAGGCGGTCAGGTCGAAGGTGCGGATATCCTGCCCATCGACCAGGATTTGCCCATCTTGAAACTCGTAGAAGCGGGTGATCAGTTTGGCGATGGTGCTTTTCCCCGCCCCGGTATGGCCGACAAAGGCGACGTTTTCGCCGGGCTTAATGTTCAGGCAGAAATCCTTGAGCACGGACGGCGAACCGTTGTAAGCAAAGTTGACGTGCTCGAAGGTAATGCCGCCTGAGAGCTTCCCAACCGGGCGCGTGTCGGTCTGTATAACGGTGTTCTCGGCGTCGATCAAGGCGATAATGCGTTCCAGGTCGCTCATCGCCTGCTGGAACTGGCTCCAGTAGGAGGCGATGTTGATGAAGGGGAAGAAAAACCGGTCGATTGACTGGACGAACAGGTACCAGACGCTGATGCTGATCAGGCCGCCGACGACCGTCTGCGCGCCGAGGTAAACAACCGTTGCAATCGCAAACCCGGACAGGGCATTCAGTGCCGGGAACACCGAGGCGATGACAAATCCCCGCTGTAAGTTGACCCGGTAGGACTGGGTGTTGACTTCGACGAATCGGTCGTATATTTTTGCTTCCTGGCGGAAGTTCTTGGCGACGCCGATTCCGGCCACGCTCTCCTGGATATTGTCGTTGACAGCGGCCATTGCCCGCGAGCCGTGCCGGGTGATCTCCCTGGCGGTTTTTCTGAACCACAGCGCCGCGCCCGCGATGACCGGGAAGAACGCCAGCGCCAGCAGGGTGAGCCAGACGTTCTGCCTGAACAGGACACCAAACAAGATCAGCGCCTCGACGATCTGGGAGACGATCTCGGCGGTGAACATGATCACCTGGATCAGGTCTTCTGTGTCGCTGGTGATGCGGCTGAGAATCTTCCCGGATTTGGTGACATCGTAGAAGGCCATATCGCGGTAGAGCGAAGCGAGCTGGGCATCCTTTCGCATTTGCGCGGCGATCCCGGCAACGGCCCTGTTCAGCAGCAGGCGGCGCAGCCAGTTCGCACCGTACCAGGTAATAGCAATGGCAGCCAGACCGGACACGATCAGGGCCAGAGTCCTGTCCGGGGCATTTGCTTCGAGTGCGGCGATCCCCTTCGACGTCAGAATCGGAATGAATGACAGGGCGGCAGCAAGGAAAAGGCTTGTCCCTACGATCCCCCACGCCTGCTTTTTGAACGGGCGGATGTAGTCTCCCAGGCGTTTGAACAGGTAAGAGTCGGAATACTGGCGGTCGTATTTTTCGGCGTCCAGCCCCATGAACATTGCGTGGTCTCCTTAGACGGCTTCGCCGGGCACAGGTGGTTCGCCGCCCGAAGGTGTATTGGCTGAATCGGCGGGTGGTTCGTCGACTCCTTCGTAGCGGGCGAAGATGCGGCGGTAGGCATTGGACTGCTGGATGAGGTCTTCGTGCCTACCCTGGGCAACAATCCGGCCTTTGCGCATCACGATGATGTGATCGGCCCAGCGAATCTGTGAGAGGCGGTGGGTGATCAGGATGGTGGTGCGGCCATGCGCCGCTGCCCAGATTGCCTTCTGTATCTGGTCTTCGGTGGCGCTGTCAATCGCGCTGGTGCTGTCGTCGAGGATCAGAATCCGGGGATCGGTCAGGAAGGCACGGGCGATAGCCAACCGCTGGCGCTGACCACCGCTGAGGGTGACCCCGCGCTGGCCGATGACCGTTTCATACCCTTCGGGGAAACTCATGATGAAATCGTGGGCCTGGGCTTTCTTCGCTGCCTCTTCGACCGCCTGCTGATCGGCACCGGGGCAGCCAAAGCGGATGTTATCGGCGATGGTGCGGCTGAACAGGAAAATCTCCTGCTCGATGATGCTGATCTGCGAGCGCAGCGCGGCCAGGTACCAGTCACGCACGTCGATGCCGTCGACCAGCACGCGGCCCGTGTCGACATCGTAGGTGCGGTTGATCAGCCTGGTCAGGGCGCTTTTCCCGGAGCCGGTCTGCCCGACAATCGCGACGGTCTGCCCCGGTTCGATGCTGAACGAAATGTCACGAAGAACCAGGCTGCCCGGCATGAAGCTGAAATCGACCTGATCGAAGGTCAGCGAGCCTTTCATCTCCGGCCTGAGACCTGCCTCGTTCTGATCGAGATCGGTCTTGGCCGTGATGACGTTCAGGATACGCTCGGCGCTGGCAAACCCGGAGGCAAGCCGGGCCAGCGAAAAGGACGAGGTAAAAACCGGGAAGTCGAAAAGGCTGATCTGCCCCATGAAGGAGATCGCGTCGCCAATGTCGATGGCATTGGCCCGGTAGAGGATCGCCGCATGGAGGAATGCCCCGACGACCGCTATGCCGAAAAGCAGGATCGCAAAATAACGCGCCTCGATCCGGCCCTGGTCGATGAAACGGTCGCGGACATCGTCGATTAGTTTGCTCAGGCGGGCGCTTTCCTCTTCTTCCTGGGCGGTGCCCTTGACGACCTCGATCCCGTCGAGCGTTTCGGCAAGGCGGGCGTTCATCCGGCCAAAGCGGGCGCGTACATCCTGGGCGACCCGGTGCAGGGACCTGACATAGCGATACTGGACGAAGGCATAGATCGGGATGAACAGCGCAGGCGTCAGGATCAAGGCCGGGTGGATCATCGGCGATGCAACCAGCGGCATGAGGAGAAACATCCCTGAGCCGACAACCATGTTGAGGCCGGGACTCATGAAGAAGTTCATTTCGCGGACATCGTTGGCGACCCGCGCCATGATCTCGCCGACGGGTTGAAGGTCGTGGTAGGCCATGCTCTTGCCCAACAGACTGGCGTAGAGTTCGTCGCGGACATCCCGCTCGACGCGTTGGGCAAACGTCTCGGAGGAGAAGTTACGCATCAACTGCAACCCGCCCCGGATTACCTGTGACACAACGATAACCAGTGAGAGAAAACCAACACGCTGCATGTCTTTGCTGTCGACAATCGCATTGAAGGCTTCGCCGATCAGGTAGGGAAGCACCGAGGCGAGCGCGGCGTTGCTGAACGCGCCGACGATCACGCCCAACCCGACCCAGGGATGGCGGCGGATATGCGACCAGATAAAGCGGCCCGGACTTGACCGGTCGGTACGGTAGAATGGATGGGCGACAAACTCGGCTGAAGTTTCTTGCATCGTGATTACGTTTACTCCTATTTGAGAGTGTCGCATAACTTCATTGGCTACAAGTTAAGGGTTAGCGGTAATTAAAAAGGGTAAATCCCCGGCTGTGCCGGGGAGACAGGCAAAGTTTGACAATTCCGGGAAGGTGTAGAACCTCAAAGACGTGAACCGCTCAAAGGTGAACGTCAAGGAGGTTCTACATGAATGATAGGCAAAGTTTAGCCCACACGAGGTGGAAATGTAAATACCATGTCGTGTGGATACCGAAGTACCGGCGGAAAAGGTTGTTCGGGGAAGTACGGAAAGAGTTGGGGCCAGTGCTGAGAGAACTGGCACGACAGAAACAATACGAGATTATCGAAGGCAAAATGATGGTCGACTATGTGCATATGTTGATTGCCATTCCGCCGAAGTATGCGGTCTCGCAGGTAATCGGGTATCTGAAAGGGAAGAGTGCGATCTATATTGCACGAACGTATGGAGGACGGCAGAAGAACTTTACGGGAGAGCATTTCTGGGCACGAGGTCGACGGTTGGGATAGACGAAGAGGTGATCCGGCGTTATATCCAACGGCAAGAGGAAGAGGATCGGCGGTTTGATCAACTGCGTCTGATTGAATAGGACTTCGCGCTAGAGACAAGACAAGCTCTACTAACCGCTTTGAGCGGTTCCTATGGTGGTGGTCGTTAACTTCTTACGCGGCCTGATGGCCGGCGCACTGAAGGGCTAAGAGCGCCAATAAAACCTGTCGCAAATACATGACGGGACAGCCGGAAAATCTCTGCCGGCTGTCCGGCAGTCACAGCGCCTCCATGTGGAGGCGCTGTGTTGTAACTGCACCAAAGTGAGGGCAGTTCGTTCAATCTATGTTTGCACTCCGCCGCTTTTGGGTATACTTACCCGGAATTAAGGCCGTTTGACAGCGATCCGCCAGTGGGGGAGAAGAAACATTGAGTCAGAAGATACCGGTAGCAGTGCTGGCTGCCACAGGCACGGTCGGCCAGCGATTTGTCAGCCTGCTCGAAGATCATCCCTGGTTCGAGGTGGCAGTGGTGACCGCTTCCGAGCGCAGCGCCGGGAAGCGCTATGCCGAAGCTGTGAACTGGGTGATCCCCGGCGAAATCCCGCCGGGCGTTGCCGACCTGATCGTCGAGCCGACCGATAACCCGGTCGAGGTCATTGGCGACAAAACGGAGCTTGTCTTCTCGGCGCTGCCATCCGACGCCGCCCGTGAAGTCGAGCCGGGCCTGCCTGCGGCGGGCTACGTCCTCGCCTCGAACGCATCCGCGCTGCGCATGGAACCCGACATTCCGCTCCTGATCCCGGACATCAACGCCGGGCACCTTTCGCTGATCGCCGATCAGCAGGCCGGGCGGGGCTGGCCGGGGCTGGCCGTCACCAGTCCCAACTGCGCCGTCTCCAGTTTTGTGTTTCCCCTGAAAGCCCTTGACGACGCCTTCGGTGTGACCCAGGCGCACGTGGTCACCATGCAGGCGATCAGCGGGGCGGGCTACCCCGGTGTGGCCTCGTTCGATATTCTCGACAACGTGATCCCGTTCATCAAGGGTGAAGAACCCAAAGTCGAAGCCGAACCGCGCAAGATTCTCGGCACGGTGCAGAACGGGCAGGTCGTCCCCGCCGGTTTCCCGGTCAGTGCGCAGGTCAACCGTGTCCCGGTGATGGATGGACATCTCGTGGCGATGTCGTTCGGATTGAAATCACAGGCCAGCCTCGACGATGTCAAGGCGGCGATTGCGAATTACAAAGCGCCTGATTCGGTGCGTTCGCTGCCCAGCTCTCCCGATCAACTGATCATCGTGCGCGAAGAAGAGGATCGCCCGCAGCCGCGCCGTGACCGCGACGCGCAGAACGGCATGGCGATCTCCGTCGGGCGCATCCAGCCCTGCTCGGTGATGGATTACAAGCTGGTCGTACTGGTTCACAACACCCTGCGCGGAGCAGCCGGCGGCGCGATCTTGAACGCCGAGCTGCTCGCCGCCGAAGGGTATCTTGGCGAAAAACCGCCGCTTCAGGAGCAATAACATCGATGACAGGCCAATGGGAGGGGAAAAGCGTCGCGTTCCAGGGTGAGCGCGGGGCATATTCGGAAATGGCAGCACTGGCGGCGCTGGGTGATGGGATCGTCCCGGTGCCGAACCGCAGCTTTGACGAGGTATTTGAAAGTGTCGAGGCGGGCAAAACCGACCTGGGATTGGTGCCCATCGAGAATTCGCTGGCGGGCAGTATCCACCGTAACTATGACCTGCTGCTGCGCCACGCGCTCCACATCATCGGCGAGACGCAGCTTCGAATCGCCCACTGCCTGATCGCCAATCCCGGCGTAACGCTGGACGAGATCAAGATCGTCCGGTCGCACCCGCAGGCGCTTGCCCAGTGTGAACATCACCTGAACGAGATGGGACTGGCCCCCGAAGCCGCCTACGATACCGCCGGGAGCGTGCGCGATCTGAAGGAGAGCGGAGAGCGCGATGTCGCCGCGCTTGCCAGCAAGCTGGCTTCGGAAGTCTACGAGATGAACATCCTCCGTGAGGAGATGGAAGACGACCGGTTGAACTTTACGCGCTTTCTCGTCCTGAGCCGCACCCCGGTTGTGCCTGAAGGCGAAAGCAAAACGTCGATAGTGTTCGCCCTGAAGAACGAACCCGGCGGACTCTTCAGGGCGATGGCCTGTTTTGCCCTGCGCGATATCGATCTGACAAAAATCGAGTCCCGACCGATCCCCGGTTCGCCCTGGGAATACCGCTTCTATCTCGATTTCGTTGGCGATGGAAGCAACGGACCGAGCAAAAAAGCGTTGGATCATTTAGCCGAGCTTGCCACCGAACTGCGTATCCTGGGAACCTACCCCCGGAGCGTCTGATCGTCACAAGCCTGGTTAAGGACAGGTAAAGAGATCGGAGCAATTTCGGCAAAAAGGTTGACACACGCTCCGAAAGTGTGCTATAGTGCCCAGCAATTGGTAAGGAGTACCAGACAAACTGATGACTGCACGAGTAGCTAACCGGAATCTTATTGTCGTCGTCCTCCTTCTTGGCCTTATTAGCCAACGAAGCTAGTTCCGGTTGGGCGGGTGCACAGAGACACCAAAGAGCAAACAAACGCCTCCCAACCGGGAGGCGTTTTTAATGCCAGGATCGTTCACAGGCGTTTGAGGAGGAGTTCGCAGTGTTGGTACAAAATACAACAGCCGCCGTCAGCATCCTTATTATTATCCTTCTGGCCCTTCCTGTCCTTATCAAGAAGGATACGGCGGCTGCCTGGGTAACGGTCAGAGTGTGGCGCGAAGAAAGATAAGCGCCAGATAGACCGGAAGAGAACAGGGAGCCGCCTGAAGGGGCGGCTCTTTTAGTTTTAGAAGCAAGTGAGAAACCACAGGAGAAGAAAAATGTTTAATCAAAGTGTGAGAACTATCCCCCCCACAGTTCCACAAATACCGATGGCCTTGTCGGATGGCCCCTGGGCCAACGCCTGGCACCCGGTATGGGAAGACTCGATTGTCACACGTGAAGCCAGCGCGAAGCAGGTACAAAAGGCTGATGACTGCTACCAAGCGGCTAAACACGTGAACGAGCCATCCGACCAATCATAATCGACTGTTTATCCGGTTCATCAGCCAGTAAGGAAAAACGTCAATGCGTTCTGATCAGATCAAAAAGGGCGTGGAACGCGCTCCGCATCGTTCATTGTTGAAAGCCACCGGCGTCCGCGACGAAGACATGGGCAAGCCCTTCGTGGCAGTCGTCAATTCATATGTCGATATCGTCCCCGGACACACCCATCTACAGGAATTTGGCACCATTGTAAAAGAGGTTCTCCGCGAAGCGGGAGCCGTCCCCTTCGAATTCAACACCATCGGCGTCGACGACGGGATCGCGATGGGGCACCAGGGCATGAAGTTCTCCCTGCCCAGCCGGGAGTTGATCGCCGACAGCGTCGAAACGATGATCTCCGCCCACTGTTTCGATGCCATGATCTGCATCACCAACTGTGACAAGATCATTCCCGGGATGCTCATGGCAGCGATGCGCCTCGACATCCCGACGATATTCATCAGCGGCGGGCCGATGGAAGCCGGGAAAACCCCGGACGGGCGCACCGTCGATCTGATCAGTGTGTTCGAGGGTGTTGGGGCCTACAAAGCCGGAACGATTGACGACGCCGAACTCAAGATGCTGGAAGACTTCGGCTGCCCGACCTGCGGATCGTGCAGCGGG
>DAOUES010000050.1:0-19505 GCA_034430335.1 Anaerolineae bacterium
CGCACAATAGAATGACCGATACTTCGTAATGCCGCCATTTGAAGGGATTTCCCATGTTTGTCGCTTTGTTTTACACTGGACAGTAGTCAAAGCGATGGAGCGTATCTACTCCTGACATTTTTTGCAACAGAACCCTTTACAGTCCCCTGTCTTCCAGGAACCGCAGCCGGTTCGCCGAACGCGACACCTTGCCGCTGCTCGTTTTGATCAGCCATCCGCGCGGCACCAGTTCCACATAGCTAACCGCCACATCGCTGCCTGCCCCCACTTTCCGCCGGATATTTGCCTTGATCAGCGATTTGTCCTTGTCGGGCATGTCGAAATCGTCGATCTCCGCGATCACGGCCACGTCTTCGGTGCCCGCCTGCGGGTTCGGCACGCCGAAGGCCACCACCCGCCCTGGGTGGATGCCGTCCACTTTGCCGATCAGCATCTCCAGGTCGCGCGGGTAAACGTTCTTCCCCCCGACGATGATCAGGTCTTTCTTGCGACCCAGCACAAAGACCTCGCTGTCGGCCATGTAGCCCATATCGCCGGTCAGGTACCAGCCCTCGTGGAAGGCTTCCTCGGTCGCGTCCGGGCGTCGATGGTACTCGGTCAGCATGTAGGAGCACTTCAACGCAATCTCGCCGATATGACGGTCGGGCAGCGGGCTGCGATCCAGATCGAGCACCCGGACATGCATCCCGCCGATTGGCTTCCCCGACGAAACTACCATCTCGACGTTCTCGTGATCCGGCCCAACCAGGTCGGCACGCAGGTCTTCCCGCAGCGCCCTGCGATCCAGCCGCTCGACCAGCGCCGGTTCGCCGATCTTGCTCTGCGTCACGCCAAAAACCGTCTCCGCCATCGCGTAGCAGGTCGCCAGCTTCTCGATCCCCGCCCCGTACGGCTCGAATCGTTCGGCGAACAGGCGGTGGCTGTTGTCGAACACCGGCTCCGAGCAGTTGATGAAGGCCCGCATGCTGCTCAAGTCGACGCCTTCCAGGTTTTCTTCCCGGATTTTCTGGGCGCAGAAGTTATAGGTGAAATTCGGCAGCCAGGTCAGCGTGCCGCCCTGAGCCGTGATCGCCTGGAGCAGCATGTGCGGGGCGCGCACCCAGTCGAAGGGTGACATCAGCACCAGCCGCGCGCCGGTAAGCAAAGGCATCAGGAACCCGGCGATCAGCCCCATGTCGTGGTAAAGCGGTAGCCAGCTAACGATCACATCATCGGTCGTGAAATCGAGCGACCTGCCGTATTCGTCCAACTGCTCGAAGATCGCCCGGTGCGCCAATGCGACGCCTTTTTGCAGCCCGGTCGTCCCCGACGAGTGCTGCAAGAGCGCCACCACCTCCGGGTCGAAAGTCCCTTCCAGGCGCGGCTCGTCGCTGTTGCCCAGCACCGCTTCAGGGGTCAGCACCAGCACTTTCGGCAGGTGAACTCCCTCCCCTTCTTCCGGCAGAATCGCGCGGACGTCGTCTTCCACCGCCGGGTCGGTCGCCAGAACCGCTGGTTCCGAGAGCTTGATCAACGCCGACATCGCCCCCCGGTAGCGATCCGGGTGCAGTTTCTCGCTGGCAAAAGGCATGATCGACGGGATCGCCCCCAGCAGCGCCGCCCCGAAGAAGCTCGCCATCAGCAGCAGCGAATCCTGCTGTACGATGATCACCAGGTCGCCAGGGCCTACGCCCAGCGCGGCCAGCCGCTCCGACGCACGCTGCGCGGCCAGATAGACCTCTTTGCGGCTCAGGACGATCTCGTCTTTGTCGGAATAGATCAGGCGCAGGGATTCACGGTCGGATTCTGCACCGGTTGCGAGTGCGTATAACTGTCCGGGTAACGTTCGTGACATATCAGCGATTCGCCTCGATATGTTTGACCAGTTCCGCGACCGTGTCGAAGTTGTCGGCGGTCAGCTCGTTGTCGTCGATCCTCACCCCAAATGTCTCCTCAACAAACAGCGCGATGTCTACCAGGCTGAACGAGTCGATCAGCCCGCTGGAGATCAGCGGCTCGTCGTCGGCCATCGGGTAGCTCTCATCGTGGAGGATTTCCTTCTTCAGGTAGTCTTTCAGTTTTGCGCCAATCTCGTCGCTCATTGTGATTTCCCTCGCTTGGTTTGAATGTGGTATTGATGAGTCCTCTACCGCTATATCCGGCCTGCCCCGTAGGGGCACAGCGTGCTGTGCCCGTCTTATCTACTTTAGCCCGATGCTTCAGTGCCGGGACAAACCTCAATTCCCTGAAACACCCCGCCACACCACGTCCAGCGTTTGCAGCGCGGTCAGGTTGCGAACCGGCCAGGCGTACTGCATGTTCTCCTCGTCGTAAAAATGGCAGAACGGCCCCTGGTAGGTCAGGTGGAACTCGTCTTCGCGCAGGCCGTTGTTTGGCAGTGGATTCGCCGCCGCCCAGAAGTTCCACAGCGGCACATCGTACTGCTTTGCCACCTGAACAACCGCCGCGTTGAGGCTATAATCGCCTTCCAGGTTGTCGGCCTTCGTCGAGAGGATCGGCACTGCGCCGTGTTCGATGCTGAACTCGACGATCTGCCGCAGGTAGCCCGCGTAAGTTTCCGCCGGACGTTCGTACCACCACGTCTCCATGCTGATGATCACGATGCTGGGATTGTTCACCCGGAACTCGCATTCGAGCGGTGATTCCCGTGCATCGCAGGGCGTGTACTCGGTATCCGTCCACAGCGGCGACAGCGCCCCCGCGACGTTGAATCCGGGATTCACCGCGATCCGCTTGCGCGAAAACGAGTTCGTCACGTTGAAATTGTCGATCACACCCTGGAGATTGGTATGTTCGCCCAGGTTGTACATGTTCGGATCGCCAAACCCGCCCATGAAAAATTCGTTGCCGCCCTCGGTGCTTTCCGTCGGGCCGTTGATATTCTGGCAGTCCCCGATCACCGAAAACGAGTGCGGATCGGTGCCCATCGCCAGCCCGCGCTGGTAGATATCAATCGCCGTCTGGCTCACTCCCGTCGGCACAACCGGCTCGGCACGCCAGTCGCCCGTCCAGGGCGTGGGCGTAATCGTCGGCTCGACCGCTGCCGGGGCTGCCTCGACCGATCCGCCCTCGGCTGGCTGTTCCGCCTCTACCGGCGCTTCGGCCACTGTTTCAGCCGGTGCCGCCTCGACAGTCGCCTCGCTCACCGCCGCTGTATCCGGCACGGGAGTCGGCGGGACGGCGGTCGGCATGTTTGAGGTATTGAGCGGCACCGCCACCCCCTGCGAACGCCCACACCCGGCGGCCAAGATCATCACCGCCAGCAGGCCGAGTATCGTCATCATATATCGAAATTGTTGTCCTGTTCGTCGCATGTTTGTTCCTAATTATCCGTAAATCCGAAACTTGAAGAGTTTTCTTACCGTATCATGATATCTATTCAGGCATTGTACGGGCGCAGCGTGCTGCGCCCGCCAGATTAGCAACTTTAGCCCGGCGCTAAAGCGCCGGGGGATAAGACTTATCTACTCAGTTCTCCGCCAATCTCCTCCGCCAGCAGCCTCGATCCATACGGCGTGAGGTGAATGGCGCTGTTGGTGAATTCGGTTCCGGGCACCAGGTCCCATAAATCCAGGTAGCGCCAGCCGTTCGCCTCTGCCTGCTCCGCGAACAGGGCGCGGTAGTCGTCGTACGCCCAGCGCGGATAGAAGAAATTATAACGAATGTCGCTGTTCTCACCCATGCTGATGAAGATCGGCTCGTTGACCAGGATCACCGGCACCTCGCCCGCCATCTCGATCCCCGCCCCGATCACGTCGAAGGCCAGATCGTCGGCGGTCAGCGGCGGCTCGAACTCGTAAAACGAATAATCTTCTTCGAAATCCTCCTGGCGCGGTTCGTAGTCCTCCGGGTAAAGCTGGTCGATCCCGGTCGATGCCCACATCACTCCGTAAAGATTCAGCCGCACCACGTCGGCGAGCGCCCGCCGCTCCCCGATGATCGTCCTGTCCCAGGCCGTCCGATCCACGAACGACGGGGCGTTCGGATCGATGTTCAGATCGTAGGTATCGATCAACTCGCGCATCCGCTCCGGGTTGTTCTGCACCAGCGGCGAGAATACCTGCTTGCTGGACGGGGCCGCTTCGAGCGTCGTCAGCCAGATGATCAGGTCCGGCTCGTAATCCATTGCATACGAGAGCAGCAGTAAATCCTTCGCCTGCGAAATCGTCGGGTGCCCCAGGTTGTAGAACCGCATCTCTTTGCCATCCGGCGCGGCGATCCCCATCTGGTTCAGATAGCTCGATAACGTGTCCTTCGGTTCGAGCAGGTAGCCCCACACGCTCGAATCACCCATCACGAATACCCGGTATTCGTCCGCCGCCTTTGGCATTGCGACCTCGTGCGAGGCGAACATCGCTTCGATGCTGTACAGGCTCAGGTTGTAGGCTTTGTCGGGCGCTTCGCCAAAGGGCAGGCGCTCCCGTCCCGGCACGATTGTATTGTAAATCGATACCCGCCCCAGCACCGGCAGCGGGTCGAGCAGCGCGTAAAGCACGTTGAGGATCACGAACAGCCCCAGCGCCTTGAGAATCACCCGGATCACAAAACCCCGGTCTGGTCGTTGAGTCGTTTCAGGTGAAGGCGAATCGGCCATCGGTTAAATCCCAAACAATTTCGCAAATACCGCCCCCGCCATCGAGACGGTCGGCAGCGCGAACCATATCCAGCCGAGAAGCACGAAATGGAAGGTGAACACCACGCAAAGCACATCGTAGGCTTTTTTGAGCGACGGGCGTTCTTCGAGTTTTCGCAGGCGGGCGCGCATCGCGTTCAGCCAGCGGTTGTGTACGAACAGCCCGATGCCGTGCCACGCACCCCAGATCGCATAGTTCCAGGTCACCCCGTGCCACAGCCCGATCATCACCATCGTCGTGATCTGCCCGAACAGGATGATCGCCCACACCGGCCACTTCTTGGCCGTCCGCATTTTGCGCGATACCGGGTTGAACCAGTAGGCCCGGAACCACTGCGCGAGGGTCATATGCCACGAATTCCAGAAGGTTGTCAGGTTCGGTTTGAGGTAAGGCCGCTCGAAGTTCTCCGGCAGCGTGATCCCCATCAGCCGCCCCACCCCGATGGCAACGTCGGTATACCCGGCAAAGTCGAAATACAGCCGGAAGGCGTAGGCGTAGAGCATCACCCACAGCCAGCCCGTCGATTCGGCTTGCAGCGCGTTCTGGCCGTTCAGCGCCAGCAGCGCCAGCCCATCGGCCAGCACGAACTTTTTTAGAATGCCAATCACGATCCGCCGCCCGCCCTCGTAAAGATCGGTCAGCGTGAAGGTGTATTCGGCCCGCAAATCCTTGACGAAGCGATCTACCCGGTCGATAGGCCCTGCCGTAAACGCCGGGAAGAATACCACGTAGATCACGAACTCTTGCAGCGAAACGGCAGGCAGCCGCCCGTTGATCCAGTCGAGCAGCACGTGAACCAGCCGGAAGGCAACATAGGAAAAGCCCAGCCAGCGGATATCGAAGGCCGACGCCTGCTCGACCGACTGCCCCATCAGGCTGCGAATCCCCGCGCTGGCTAACTGCGCCAGCGGCTCGGTCTTGAGCACGATCAGCAGGCCCAGCAGCCCGATGATCAGCCCGATTACCGCCCAGCGTTTACCGGCCAGCGCCCGCTCGACGCCGAACACCAGTGCCACGATCACCGCCAGCCCGATCCCGACGATCCATATCTGGGGTGGGCGGGAAGGGGTCAGGCAGCACAGCGGGCCGAAGTAGCGCAGCAGCCCGGCGATCAGCACCAGCCCGATCAGCGCCGCTGCCGTGATCAGTGTCTCTTTGCGGTCGGGTTTCCCGTCCCCGCCGGCCCACGACAGCGCCCACACCAGCACAACCAGCGCCAGGGTTGCCGTCGGCAGCCAGAAATCCAGGGTGCGGATCGGCGTCACCGACTGCACCCAGTAGATGGCGAGGACACTGCCCACCAGCATCAGCCAGTTGCGCAGGCGGCCTTTCGCCAACACGCTGAACAGGATCGCCGCCGCGCTGAAGATCGATATATGGAAGAGAGTCACTTAAAAACCCTGGTAAATCCACTGTGGAGAAGTGGCCGCCGTCATCACGATCACCAGGATCACGATCGCGCACAGCGCAGCGGCCAGCAGGTTCTCTCTGGAAAACAGTTTTTTGAGCATACGGCTTAACGATACCCGCACATCAGCCAATCGCCGCCCTCACGAACGGTCGAATAGGTCCGTCCTTCAAGCTGAAGCGGTCGATCTTCCCCGTCGTAGGTCAGCATCAGGCTGCCCGTGCAGGTGACCAGCGTCTCGTCGCCCTCGCTGCCCGAAGACGCGCATTCCACGCCCTCCAGCCGCGCACCGACCGCTTCCAGCGAGTCGACCTCGACTACCGCGTCGGCTTCCCAATCCGCGCAGGAGAGATTCACCACCCGGTCGGCGTCTTTATCGACCAGCGCCTGAAGGTAGGCTTCGACGGTCTGGGCCGGGGCATCCTGTCCGCCGGAGCAGGCTGTCAGGCCGGTAACAGCCAGTGCGCTGATAATGATCAATACTACTGTAAAACGGCGCATCATGATTTCACCTGTTCGTGTGAACTTTTCTTGCACGTGGTAAACTATTGCCTGTTTTTATCTGCCTGTTAGAGATTGGCAAAACAGGCTTATAGAGTGTTTCGCGAAAAGTCGCCTGTAAATTTCGTAAAACCTCGACTACACGGGGCAGTTATATACTAAGCTGCCATCTTCTGCAACCGTGTTACAAGTATTGGTTACCTTATGCAGCGTCGATACTGGTTCACACTCTTTGCCATACTCGCGATCATCGCCGTCCTTGTCGTACTGATTTCCAACGACGAAGAGCCGCAGATCGTCATCCAGACCCCGGTTCTCATTGCCGGGGAAGCCGAAGCGAATGGGGGATTGTCTACCGCCACCTCGACGGTTACCCAGGCTCCGCCGGAGGACACCGCCGCCCCGACCGCCACCGAACCGGTCGAGGCGACCGCCTACCCTACCCCGACCATCACCTCCACCCCCGAACGGGCCGCCGCGAGCGGCTATTACGTGGTCCAGGCCGGTGATACCCTCCTTGCGATTGCTTACGATCTCGGAATCACCTTCGAGGAACTGCTCGAAGCCAACCCGCAGATCGACAGCCCGAACATGCTCCATCCCGACGACGTGCTGCGTGTGCCGCTTCCCGAAGGCGGCGAGGCCGAGTTGGAAATGACCATTACCCTCCAGCCCGCCGCCGAAGTCACCGCCTATGTTTCCGCCGAAGGCGGACGCCTGCTGCTCCGCGAGGAACCCGATCCGGGTGCCCCGGTGATCGCCCTCCTCGGTGAGCAGGCCCCCCTGCGCGTGCTGGGCCGCACCGAGGGCAGCGAATGGCTCGAAGTCGAAGCGCTCCCCTCCGGACTGATCGGCTGGGTGATCGGCGAATGGGTAATCGAAGATGTCTCCCTCGCAGAGGTCCCGATCACTGGCGAAACCATCGACGCCACCCGCACGCCTACCATCACCCCGACTCAGCCCACGCCGCACCCGTTCGCCACCGCCACCCGCACGTTTAGCGGCGAAATGCTTGCCGAGTATCCCTTCCTGAGCAATGTTACCGAGCGGGCGCAGGAGATATTCCTGCGCGGGCGGCTGATGGGCAATCGAAAGAACGTTTTCTCCAAAGTCGGGGACAGCATCACCGCCAACACTGCCTATCTCTATCCCATCGGTGTGAACGACTACGACCTGCGCGAGTACGAGGAGCTTCAGCCGGTCGTCGACTATTACCGGTACCAGCTTGCCCGCGACAACAACTCGTTTGCCAATACGTCACTGGCCGCCAAGGGCGGCTGGCTGGTCTGGCACGTCCTGATCCCCCGCTACGCCGATCCTGAAATCTGCTACGACTACGAATCCCCCCTCGAATGTGAATACCGGGTGGTCAAGCCTTCCGTCGCCCTGATCATGCTGGGCACCAACGACATCCTCTCCACGCAGGATGGCGTTTACGAGGAAGGCATGCGCCAGGTGATCGAAATCTCGATTGATATGGGCGTCATCCCGGTGGTCAGCACCAT
Organism: Anaerolineae bacterium; assembly: GCA_034430335.1. Classification (GTDB taxonomy): domain Bacteria; phylum Chloroflexota; class Anaerolineae; order Aggregatilineales; family UBA3940; genus JAFGOY01. The sequence continues at coordinate 8,049 of DAOUES010000050.1, forward strand.
TCCGCCCTTCGACTACGGTGATGTGGAGGAAGGCCGCGTCGAACTGTTCAACAACATCATCGTTTCACTTTGCGAAGAATACGAAGTCCCGATCTGGGATTACTGGGCGGTCATGAAGCCGCTTCCCAACCAGGGCCTTTCCACCGACGGCGTCCACCCATCGTGGAACAAGCCAGCCGATTTCACCCCGTCGAATCTCGAATACGGGATGGCCGTCCGCAACCTGACTGCTCTCCAGGCCCTCGACGCCATCTGGCGCTATGTCATTCTGCCCGAAACCGGTGAAACCGCACCCTGATCGGAGCTGGGGGTACGCAGGTTATCGCTTCGAACTGAGACAGCAGTCGATAAATTTGATACTGCTCTATATCCCCTGCAAAGGAGAAGGAATGTGAAGAAACTCATTTATTCCCTGATATTGATACTTCTGATCGCTTCGATGTCAGCTTGCAGTGCTGGTGCAGGAGGCCCCGTTGTCTCTGCCACCGAAGAACCGGTTCAGGAAGTCCCGACAGTCGCCGCTCCCACCGAGCCGCCTGCCGAGGAACAAGCGCCCGCTGAGGAACCGGCTGCGGAAGAATCAGCCGCCGAAACATTCGAATTACCGCCTTTCATCGAAACCAATGGCGGGTTCAATGCCCCCTACCGTGAGGTCAACGACATTCCCAGCCTGCCAATGCCTGTCGGGGCGATGGGGCCGATGCCCTGCGAGCGGAGCGCCGAAATGGAAGTCTTTTCTATTATCAATCTCCTCGAAACAGATAAGCTCCTGTGTGTTTATGACTATCCACGAGAAGTCGGCAGCCCGCCGCTCACCCTGACGTTGAGCGCCCCGGATGGACATGCCTATACCGAGACCTTCACCATCGAGCAGGGTGTCAGCACGCCCAATCTCGTCGGCAGCACCGGGAAGGCACAGGGGTTTGTTGATGAAGTCATGTCTTCTGAGCCGGTCATCATGATCAACCTGAACTTCAGCGCGAATTTACCCGGCGGAACCTGGGAAATCGAAGGCACCAATGGTAGTCTCAATACCGAAGGGAGTTTCGTGATTGAGCGTCAGGAGGCTTTTGTAAGCATACTGAACAGCGCAACGGCCAATGGCCCCTTCGACAGCTTCGATACCTATGGGACAGTCTTCGATACCGGCGACAGAGTCCCGATTGCCGGAACGGGCTATGCACCTAACAGTGAGGTCGTAATCGCCGCCTATATCCCCCTGACGGACTTCGATTCGGAAACGGGTGAGATGATGTATACTGCGCCCTTTGCGGCCACCGTCACCACCGATGCGAATGGCAATTTCCAGACGGAGTTCATTGTTGGAGAAGGAACGATGAATGGAGAATTCATCATCGTTGCCGATCCCTTATCCAGGGAGTGGATACATCCCTATTATGGCAGATTTTATGTGCGGGAACTGCCGGGATAATAGTGACAACCTATCCAGAAATGGGTGATCGGATAGAGTAGGCCCTTCCCTCCTGGCTCGTTCTGCGAGATCGGGGAGGGGGGCCTTTAGATTCGATGCGGCGGTCTCGCCCCGGCCATTCGAAAAGTTAGGCATGCCTAAAGATATGTGATATACTGTTGCCATACGTTACAATTAAATAGTAAATGGCATTTTAGCCCGGTGCTTCAGCGCCGGGGACGTTTCACCCAGTTCGAAGTAAAAGGAACAATGGACGATTACCACCCTCCAAGTACCAGCCGGTACTCAGTAGATAGCTCCACACAAAAGGGGCTGCCCGTGTAGCATTCAAGCAGGCATTGAAGGCCGGGCAGCGCTTCTGTGTGGCCGATAGAGATATTGTCAATAAAGGAGCGCTGACATGGCAATGATGCCCGCTTCCCCTGCTCTGCAAGAGGTTCGCCAGCAGGTCGTCGATCTGCTTGAGGCGAGAAATCTCGATGCTCTTCTAACGTTACTCAAAACTCAGCATCCCGCCGATATTGCCGACGTGATCGACCTGCTCGATAAAAGTCAGCGTGTGGCGATCTTCAGCATGCTGCAAAACGACATCGCCGCCGAAGTGCTTGACGAAACACGCACAGAGGTCACCCGCAACCTGGTCGAAGCCATCCCCGACGAGCAGATCGCCGATCTGCTCGAAGCCATGCCGATGGACGACGCCGCCGAAGTGCTCTCCGAGCTTGAGGCCGACCGCGCCGAAGACCTGCTCGGCCTGATGCAGCCTGTCGAGGCAGCAGAAGTGGAGCGTCTGCTCGCCTTCCCCGAAGACTCCGCCGGGCGCTTGATGACCACCAGGGTCGTCCGTATCGGGGCTTCCTGGACGATCCAGCAGGCGCTCGAACGCCTCCGCACCGTCGACCCGGAAGTCGAGACGATGGCATATCTATACGTCGTCAACGGGAACCACCAGTTGGTCGGCATCGTCCCGGTCTGGGATATCCTGACCTCCGCCCCCAACAAACTGGTCTCGGATGTGATGGAACCGGAAGTGACCTCGGTGCGGGTCGACGCCGACCAGGAAGAAGTCGCCCATCTGGTTTCGCAGTACGACTTTTTTGCCATCCCGGTCGTCGATGAACAGCAGCGATTCCTGGGCATCATCACCCACGACGACGTGATCGACATTCTGCAAGAGGAGTTCACCGAGGACGTGCAGCGTTTTGGCGGCGCGGCCCCGCTTGAGTTTTCCTACCTCAGTTCCCCGATTATTGAGATCGTCCGTAAGCGGGTTGGCTGGCTGGTGCTCCTGATCCTGACCGCAACGCTGACCGGGACGGTAATGCGCCTGTTCGAAAGCGACCTTGAGCGAACGGTCGCCCTGTCTTTCTTCATCCCCCTGCTGATCGGAACCGGCGGCAATGCCGGATCGCAGGTCACCGCGACCATGATTCGTGCGCTGGCGGTCAGCGAGATTCACTTCAAAGACCTCTGGCTCGTCATGGGGCGCGAGCTGGTTACCGGACTGCTGCTGGGGCTGGCGATGGGGGCTGTCGGATTGGTTCGCGCCGTGACCTGGGGAACGTCTCTCGCCGTCGGCCTGACCGTCGCCGCGTCGCTCTGTACGCTCGTCGTCTGGGCCAACCTGATGGGAGTTGTCCTGCCTTTGTTCGCCTCCCGCCTGCGCATCGACCCCACCGTGATTTCCGGCCCGGTGATGAGCACCCTGGTCGATGCAACCGGCCTGCTGATCTATTTCTCCTTAGCCCGCCTGATTATCGGGCTGTTTGTATAAAAAGCAACGAGCCTCGTTCAGAGGCTCGTTGTGTTTTAGCGATTCTATTTTTAGCTACTTTGCGTAGTCGACTGCCCGCGTCTCGCGGATGACCGTCACCTTGATCTGTCCGGGATACTGCATCGACTCCTCGATCTGCTTCGAGATGTCTTTGCTCAACCGTATCGCCGACAGGTCGTCGATATCCTCCGGCTTGACGATAATCCGCACTTCGCGCCCGGCTTGCAGGGCGTAGCTCTGGTTGACTCCCTCGAACGAGTTGGCGATTTCTTCCAGTGTCCTGACCCGTTTCAGGTAGTTCTCCAGGCTCTCCCGGCGTGCACCTGGGCGCGCCCCACTGATCGCGTCGGCAGCTTCGACGATCACCGCTTCCACGCATTCCTGGTCTCGCTCGTGGTGGTGCGCCTCGATGCAGTTGACGGCGGCTTCGGGAACCCCGTACCGGCGGCAGAACTCCGCGCCGATCTGCGCGTGGGTACCCTCGATCTCGTGATCCATCGCCTTGCCGATGTCGTGAAGCAGCCCGCCCATCTTGGCAATATCGACGTTCGCGCCCAGTTCGGCAGCCAGCACACTGGACAGCCGCGCCGTCTCGACGGCGTGGGCCAGTTGTTCCTGCCCGTAGCTTGTGCGGAATTTCAGCCGCCCCAGCATTTTGAGCACCTCGATGTTCAACCCGGCGACGCCGGCATCGTAGGCGGCGCGCTCGCCCTCTTCGCGGATCGCCTGCTCGACCTCTTTCACCGAGTCTTCGACCAGTTTTTCGATCCGGGCCGGGTGGATGCGCCCGTCGAGAACCAATCGGCTGAGGGCGCGCCGCGCGACCTCGCGCCGCACCGGGTCGAAGCTGCTGATCGTCACCGCTTCGGGCGTGTCGTCGACGATCACGTCGACGCCGCTGGCCTGTTCGAAGGCGCGGATATTGCGCCCGTTACGCCCAATGATCCGGCCTTTCATTTCGTCGTTGGGCAGCGGCACGACCGAGACGGTCACGTCGGACACGTAGTCGGACGCAACGCGCTGGATCGCCATTGCGATCAGCTCCCGTGCCCGGCTGTCGGCCTCGGCGTTGAGTTCATCCTCGACCTCTCGAATCCGGCGGGCCATGTCATTGCGGGTTTCCTCCTCGACCATCAGCAGCAGGTGTTCACGCGCTTCATCGCTGGTCATCTCTGCCACCCGTTCGAGCGCTTCCATACGTTCGGCTTTGAGTTCTTCCAGTTCGTTCCGCTGGCGGTCGAGCGTGCTCTGGCGCTTGTTCAGCTTGGCTTCACGGTCTTCCAGTTTCTCGGCCCGACTGTCGAGTTGTTCCCTTCGACTGTGAAGCCGGTCTTCGTCGCGTTTCAGGTCTTCCCGGCGTCGACTGTGTTCCTGGTCATATTCACTGCGCACCTGCCCGATTTCGTCGCGGGTTTGCTGAAGCATTTCCTGGGCTTCGTGTTTCGCCATAACCAGGATATTCTGCGCTTCCTGTTCAGCCGCAATACGTTTACGACGTTCGATGCGCGTTTGCCAGATGAAGACAACTGCCGCGCCAATAGCAATGCCGATGATCAGATCGGCGACTAAAACGATCCAGTCCATATTAGTTTACCTCCCCATCCAGGTTTATGTTGTTGGGTGCAGGTTCATATTGAGCGTTTTTCTCTTCCCAAAGTTGATCCAATACATTCCGTACAATGCTGTATGAGAAGCCGCGCCGGGACAGAAAATCTCCCAATCGCTTACGGAAGGTTTCCTCGTCTGCCTGTGCATAGCGATGCAGCCGCGATTGGGCCGCCCGGTAGGCTTCTGTCTCCTCGTCGAGGTCTTCCATCGCTGCCCGAATCGCCGGATCGCCGACCCCCTTTTGACAGAGTTCGTAGCGCAGCGCGCGGGCGCTGCGCGGCTTGAACTGGGATCGATTCTCCACCCAGTAGCGGGCAAAAGCTGCCTCGTCGAGAAGCCCCGATCTTTCAAGACGTTCGATGACGATCTCGACCGTTGTTTCGCTGAATTTCTTTTTGCTCTGACGTAGATTGCGGCGCACTTCCTCGACGCTGCGCGGTCGATACGACAGGTAATTCAGCGCATGTTCATGCGCCACTTCGATCTCGTCCAGTGCTTTCAGCCGCTCGATATCGGCATCGTCAAGCTGCTGGCCTTTTTGCAGCTTAATCGCCTCGATCAGCGCCAGGCCGAAGGCAAATTCGCCGTCGAGGTAGATGTTGACACGCTCCTTATTCCGTTTTTGAACAACCAAAGCGGTGATCTTGCCGCCCATAACGTGTGTCCAAATCAGTCCATATAGTTATAAAAAAGCAGCCATGGCTAACCCACGGCTGCTGGAATCCGCAAAAATTTGACGAAAAACAATCAAATCACTGATATACGCAAATACCCCAGACTCCTGCGAGTCAGGGTCGCGACCGAATGAATCTGGTTGCGTTTAGGATAATCCTTCAGATTGCTTGATATGACTGAAGGATCGGTTGATTTTCCGGTTCGCGATTTCTGCCCTTTCCGCACAGCGGGTTATCGGGCAGGTTTATCAGCTTAACAGAATCCAGCGTATCGTGTAGCTAGCGCAATACTTATTTCTATCACGATGATAGAAGCTCGTTCACCCACCGGCTTTTCGACCTGGTGGATGGTTTTGACAGTCTACTACTCTGCTGGTGGCGACTGTATCAGCGCCGGGAGATTATAAGCCTCCCGAATGGCCTGATCGAGTTCGCTGCACAGGGTCTGGTTATCTCGCAGCGTTATCTTGGCGTTTTCTCGCCCCTGTCCTAGCAGTTCGTCCGTTGCTGAATGGCGATAGAAAGCGCCCCTCTTCTCGACAAAGCCCAACTCTGTGGCTAAGTCCAGCAGGTCGCCTTCGTAGCTTATACCTTCGCCATACATGATATCGAACTCAGATTCACGGAACGGTGCGGCTACTTTATTTTTGGTAACGCGCACGCGCGTCCGGTTTCCGACTACATCGCCGCCCTGCTTGATCGACTGGATACGTCGAATGTCCAGCCGGATGGTGGCGTAGAACTTGAGCGCGCGGCCTCCCGTTGTTGTTTCCGGGCTGCCGAACATAACGCCGATCTTCATACGTAGCTGGTTTGTAAAAACCATTGCCGTATTGCTCTGCTTGATCGCCCCCGACAGCTTGCGTAACGCCTGGCTCATCAGGCGGGCCTGCAAGCCGACATGGGAGTCGCCCATCTCGCCCTCGATCTCGGCGCGGGGCACAAGCGCCGCCACCGAGTCCAGGACGATTACGTCGACCGCGCCGGAACGAACCAGGGCTTCGGCGATCTCTAACGCCTGTTCTCCGGTGTCCGGCTGGCTGATGTAAAGTTCATCAATGTTGACGCCAATGGCCTCCGAGTAAATCGGGTCAAGGGCGTGTTCCATATCGATGAAGGCGCAAATTCCCCCCAGGTTTTGAGCCTGGGCGATGAGATGAAGGCAGAGCGTCGTTTTACCTGATGATTCTGGCCCGTATATTTCGGTAACACGCCCGCGTGGAATTCCTCCCACGCCCAGGGCGATATCGAGCGAAAGGGCACCGGTGGGAATGACATCGACCTGTAAGTGAGAGGCCTCTCCCAACCGCATGATTGCACCATCGCCAAAACGTTTGGTGAGTTCTTTCAGCGTCTTATCTAGTGAAGCCAGACGGCCTTCATCAGGCATCTATTTTGGTCTCCCAACAGAATAAATAGCTAATCAGTACGAGCGTTCTATTCGTGAAGTTAGTGTACAGCATGCCCTACAAATATGCAACAAAGGGCCGGGGAGACATCGCCAAAAATCGGTACATTGCAGGCACTTTTTGGCAATGGTATAATTCGGCGGCAGGCTGATAGGCATTTGTCACTTCATACTTTTTACAAAAGTGACCGGTTTTTCCGAATTTATCTATTTTATTATTGCCCTACAGGTTCTGTCAGGCTTATTGTGTACATCGCAGCACAACCCGGACAACATCTGATTCTCGCTGCGAGACGTTGTACATAAAGCCGGTTTCACGAAAGTTGAATACTTTCTGTGAAACCTTAAAAAGGTTCCCATCACTATAAAAAATCAGGGTGATTTATTGCCCACTTGAGGAGTACACCCTCTGTGTTTACCCCGCTTAACTGGTTACTAGGTCTGTTTTCTCTCGATATCGGCATTGACCTCGGTACGGCGAATACGCTGGTCAATGTTCGTGGACGGGGTATCGTAATCAATGAGCCATCCTGGGTAGCGATCGATAAGAGTTCTCGTAAAGCCCTGGCGATTGGCTCCGAGGCTCGTCAGATGGTCGGGCGTACCCCGGCCAACATCGTGGCGATCCGTCCGCTGCGGGATGGTGTGATCTCCGAGTTCGAGATCACCCAGGCGATGCTCGAATACTTCATCGGTAAAGCCCACGAACAATCGCTGGTGCCGGTTCCGCGCCCTCGCGTGGTGGTCGGCATCCCCAGCGGCGTCACCGAAGTCGAGAAACGCGCCGTCTACGATGCAACCATCTCCGCCGGTGCGCGTGAAGCCTTCCTGATCGAAGAGCCGATGGCCGCCGCGATTGGTGCTGGGCTGCCCATCACCGAAAGCCGGGGCAGCATGATCGTCGACATCGGCGGCGGCACGACCGAGGTCGCGATCTTTTCGCTGGGCGGGATCGTGATCAGCCGCTCGATCCGCGTGGCGGGCGACGAGATGGACGAGGACGTCATCCAGTATATGCGCTCGAAATACAACCTGCTGATCGGCGAGCGGATGGCCGAACGCGCCAAGATCGAGTGCGGCTCGGCCTTCGCCCTGCCGGAGGAACACACCTTTGTGATGCGCGGGCGCAACCTGATCACCGGGCTGCCCGAAGCCGTCGAACTCTCGTCGATTGAACTGCGTGAGGCCCTCTCGACTTCCGTCCAGATCGTGATCGACACCATCAAAGACGCCCTCGAAGAAACACCCCCCGAACTGATCGCTGACCTGATGGAGAGCGGCATCTGCATGGCGGGCGGCGGTTCGCAGCTCGCCGGGCTGACCGAGCGGGTCGCCGACGAGGTCAATATGCGGGTGTGGCTGGCCGAAGACCCGATGACCTGTGTGGCGCGGGGCGCGGGGCGTGTCCTCGAAGACTACGACAACCTGCGGCGCGTGCTCGTCGGACTGGAGCGCGGCTCCACTCACCACTGATCAACATCAGCGAACGTGATAAAATAACAGGTGTGGTCCTGGCTTGGATAGGGATCACACCTGATTGTTTGTTTGACGGGATTAACTGTTATGCGCCGTGAGAATAGATGGCTGGTGACCCTCGGCACCTTGTTGATCGTCACCGTTCTGATCATCGCCGGCAGGCAGTCCGGTTTTTTGAGGATCATCCAGACTGCGGTCATGGCCCCGCTTAAACCCGCCGCCGGTTTGCTGACCGGCGGCACCGAAGCCGTCGAGAAATTAACTGAAGACCCCGCCGACTACGCCGACCTGGAAGAGAAAACGCTTGAACTTGAGCGGCTCGTCGCCGAGATGCAGGTCGAGATTGTCCGGCTGCGTGAGATCGAGCAGGACTATTACCGTTTGAGCGGCATCCTGAATTATGCCTCGGAGAATGCCGATCAGAGTTTTGTCACTGCCGATGTGATCGCCCGCGATACGAGCAGCTACCTGCGCTGGGTGATCGTCAACCGGGGCACGCGGGACGGCGTACAGGTCGGCAACCCGGCGATCAGTGACCTGGGGCTGGTGGGCCGCGTTGAAAGCGTGGCGGCCAACGCCGCCTGGATTCGCCTGACCAACGACCCTGAGAGCGCGATCAACGCCCGCCTGCAAACCGCCCGCGCCGAGGGAACGGTCGTCGGGCAGCTCCAGGGCGGGCTGCGCATGGAGTTGATCCCGCAGGAGGCGCTCGTCGAACCCGGCGACCTGGTGCTGACTTCCGGGCTGGGCGGCACCTTCCCGGCCAATATCGTGATCGGCCAGGTGACCAGCGTCCGCCGCCAGCAGGCCGACCTGTTCCAGTCCGCCGAAGTCCGCCCGACCGTCGACTATGACAACCTGCGCATCGTCTCGATCATCACCGGCTTCGAGCCGGTCGACCTGACCACCTTCGACGAATTCATCGAAGGCGGGGGCGAGGGTGCGCCGTGAGCTTGCAGTTGGGTCTTCCGCTTTTCATTGTCGCCGTCCTCCTCCAGGCGACGGTCCTCCCCCACCTGCGGGTCTACGGCGGCCAGCCCGACCTGGTCGTCCTGCTGGTGCTGGCCTGGTCGACGCTCGACCAGGAGCAGGAGGGATTGGCCTGGGCCTTCGTGGGGGGCCTTCTTCTCGACCTGTTCTCCGGGACGCCCCTCGGCGTTTCGTCGCTGGCGCTGCTGCCACTCGCCTATCTGATCGGGCTGCTCGAAGCGCAGGTCTACCGGGCGTCCCTGCTGCTCCCACTGCTGCTCACCGCAGTCGGTGCGACGGCCTACCACGTGATCTATATGCTTCTGCTGCGTTTCCTCACCGATTATCCTTTATCGTGGTCGGTAAGCTTCGGGTATGTTACACTGCCGTCGGTGTTGTTTGATGTCGTCCTGTTTATTCCGATCTTGCGTCTGCTTGCACACTGGCACGACCGGCTGCACCCACGTCAGGTTAAGATCTAGCTGGATCAGATAACCAATGACCTATCGACCTAGACGTCAGCCACCAAAATGGCGAATTTTGATCCTCCAGGTTGTAATCGCGCTTGCCTTTGTCGGGCTGGCGGTGCGTCTCTACGTGATCCAGTTTGTCCAGACCGATACTTACATCCTCCAGGCCGACGAAAACCGCTACGACGAGGTCAGCATCCCCGCCACACGCGGCATCATTCTCGACCGGAACGACGCACCGCTGGCCGTCAACGTCGCCAGTGCCAACGTAACGGTCACCCCGGCCCTGCTGCCGGATGACGAGGCCGAGGAGCGGGCCGTGCTCGAACGGCTGGCCGGGCTGCTCGGCATCCCCTACAGCGGCGAACTCGATACGGTCGACGAGCGCGGCATCCCCCAGCGAAGCCTGCTGACGATGGTTCGCGAGGGCCAGGGCATCGCTCCCTTCCGGGCAGTGGTCGTTGATACCGACGTTGACCACGATATCGCCAGGATGATCATCTCCGAGCAGCAGAATTTCCCCGGCGTCGATGTCGAATGGGTATCGGTGCGCGATTATCCTACCGGGCCGCTCACCGCCCACATCATTGGCTATATGGGGCCGATCCCCGCCGACCGGGCCGACGAATTCGAAGCGCAGGGCTACGTACTCGACCGCGACCGGATCGGCTACGACGGGATCGAGTATTCCTTGCAGGATTTGCTGGCCGGAACGCCCGGTCTCCAGCGCGTCGAGCGTGACGTGGCAGGCCAGATCATTCGCAACGTCGGCGAGCCGCGCGCGGCGCAGCCGGGCTACAGTGTCCGCCTGACCATCGATGCGGAGCTTCAACAAGCCGCCCAGGAAGCGCTGGTCGATATGATCACGCGGCTCAAGGAACAGAACCCGGATAATGCCATCGGCTACGACCGGGGCGTGGTGATCGCCACCAACCCGCGCACCGGTGAAATCCTGGCGATGGTTAGCTGGCCGACCTACGACAACAGCCGCTTTGCACGTTCCATCGACTACCCATACTACGACCAGGTTTCCAGGGACCCGCTCCACCCATTGTTCAACCAGGCGGTCAACTCGCTCTACCCGCCCGGATCGATTTTCAAGGTCATCACCGCCACTGGTGTGATCGAGGAAGGGGTCGTCGACCCCGACTATGAAATCGAGTGTCCGGGGGAAATCCAGCTTGAGGACCGTTACTACCCGAACGATCCAGGCCGTGCGCAGCAGTTCGTCTGCTGGCTGGAGAGCGGGCACGGGCGGGTTAGCTTCATCGAAGCGATTGCCTGGTCGTGTGATATCTATTTCTACAAAGTGGGCGGCGGCTTCGAGGACGAAGTCGAAGGAACCGGCCTCGGCATCTATCGGCTGGCCCGCTGGATGGAATTTTACGGCCTGGGACAGACGACCGGCATCGAACTGGCCGGTGAAAACCAGGGATTTATCCCCAGCCCTGATTGGAAGCGTCGTGTCTGGGGAGAAAACTGGTCGACTGGCGACACCTATAATTCGGCCTTCGGACAGGGCTATATCCTGACCACGCCGCTGCAAATGATCAACGTCTTGAACACGATCATCAACAACGGCGTCACCGTCAAGCCGACTCTGGTCCGCGAGATCATCGACGCCGACGGGCAGGTGGTGGCCGGGT
>DAOUES010000051.1:0-6796 GCA_034430335.1 Anaerolineae bacterium
ATTATGTATCACTCAACCAGTCAGTAACCGTCACCGTCGACTCGTTCCCAAATCGCGAGTTTGAAGGCACCGTCACCTATATCTCCAACGAAGCCGAATTTACACCGCGCAGCGTCCAGACCCGCGAAGAGCGCGTCAACCTGGTGTACGCGGTCAAGATCAGCCTGGATAACCCCGACCATGCGCTCAAGCCCGGTATGCCTGCCGATGCGCGGTTTGATTCGTGAGGAAATGACGATGATGAACAAACGATTACCAATAATTCTTGGAAGAATCGGGATAGTCTTTGTGACCTTCGCAATTGTTTCGTGTGCAGACGGGTCGGTCATACCCGCCGAATCCGGCACGCAGACCGAAGGCGAAGAAGTCGCCCCCGGCCCCCTGGATGCGTCGGGGTTCATCGAGGCAAAGGAAGTCAGCGTCGTATCGGAAGTTGGCGGGCGGGTCGATCAGGTTTTGGCCGATGAATCTGACACGGTAACCGCCGGGCAGATCGTCGTCGTGCTTGACGATGGCCTCCTGCAGGCCGACCGTTTGGAAGCACAGGCCGCCGTCACGGTGGCAAACGCCAGCCTGGATAATCTACTGGCCGGTGCAACCGAAGAAGAGATCGCGGTGGCGCAGACCGTCATCGACGAGGCAGAAGCCAGTCTCGTGGGGATGCAAAACACTTCGTACCAGTCCTGGGTGATTGCCAACGATCCGCAGGATGTTGCCCTCCAGATCGCGGCGACCGAGTACGAGGTCGCCCAGTTGGATCAGCAAATGCAGCAGATCCATAACAGCCTGGATAACCTGCGGTATGAATACGACGACATAACGATCAACCACGAACCGGGTGACCCGGTCGACGTATCCCGGCAGGACAACCTGCTGATGGAGATCGAGCGGGTCAGCGCCCAGCTTGCCGTCGTCACTGCCCAGTACAACGGGGCAGTCCGCAAACTCGAACTGCTCAACCAGCAGTACGAGCAGCCTCTGGCGCACCTGGCCGAAGCACGCAGCGCCTATTCACAGGTGGCCGTCGCCGAGGCGCGCGTCGAGCTGGCGAAAGCCCAATATGATGTAGTCGTCGCCGATCCTGTTCCACCTGAAATTTCGATTGCCGAAGCGCAGATTCAACTGGCCGGGGCCAATGTTGCCCTGGTCGATGCAAGGATCAACCAGTTGACCCTGATCGCCCCGGTGGACGGGGTGATCACCACCCGCGCCATCGCGGAAGGTGAAACGGCCTCGCCGGGCGTCTCGCTGCTGACCATCGCCGATCTCGAAACGCTGAAACTGGTCGTCTATATCCCTGAAACACAGATCGGGCGGGTGCGGTTGAGCGCACCGGTCGAGATAACGGTCGATTCATATCCGGGCGAAGCCTTCGAGGGGACGATCGTCAACATCGGGCGGGAGGCTGAATTCACCCCGCGCAACGTCCAGACCGAAGAGGAACGGGTCAACCTCGTCTTCGCCGTCGAGATCAGGATCGACAACGAAGGCGGCGAACTCAAGCCCGGTATGCCCGCCGACGTGGTGATCGAAACCGTCGACTGATATTACCTGTACCTTCGCTCACCGGGGCATGCAGCTAGAGATGCATGCCTTTTTTCGTTACAGCCGGGGTTTGATCGTCTCTTCGCCGCGCCGGATCAGGCGGATACGGCGTTCCAGTTTGCTGCGGGGGAGCATCACCGCGTGCCCGCATCCCTCGCACTTGAGGCCGATATCGGCCCCGACGCGGTAGATGCGCCAGGCATTGGCTCCACAGGCGTGGGGCTTTTTGAGGGTCAGCCGGTCGTCGATGCGCAGATCGAGGGGCATGGACAAGACTCCGCTTGTGTGGCTACAACTCAAGGGGATTGTAATCGACCGCGTTGTCGTCCAGGTCGAGCATCTCGCCGATATAGCTGCTGGTGGTCTGCGGGCTGGCGTGGCCGAGCATGATCTGCACCTTCTCAATCGACGCCCCGCCCCGCCGCGAGAGCAGTGCCGCCGTCCGGCGCAGGTCGTGGGGCTTGACCGGCGGCAGCCCGGTTTCTTTTGTGTAATGGTTGACCAGTTTATAGATCGCGTGCGGGGTGATCCCGTCCCGGTAGTTCAGGACTTTGCCATCTTTGGTGATCGGGACGAAAATTCGCTCGGAAGGCTGATCCATTGCCGACCCCGCCGCCTCCCCCCAGGTTATCAGCAAATTCCACAGCCAGAGCGGGACTTTGAGCGTGCGAACACGCCCGTGTTTGCCTTGCAGGTTGGCGATCACCTTGTGGCCTTCGAGTTCCATCAGGTGGCCCCAGGTAAGGTTGCAGACTTCGGAGCGGCGCAGGCCAAGCGCAAGCAGCAGCCCCAGGATCGCCGAATCGCGCAGCCCCTTGATCGTCTTGGTGCCGGGCGCGTCGAGCAGGCGGCGGGACTGATCGGCGGTGAGGCGGCGTCCCTGCACCTGGCCGCGCACGCGCGGCGGTTTCACCAGTTCCAACTGTGGCAGCCCGGCAGCCAGTCGAGGCTCCAGGGCTGCGGCGGTTCGCATCATCCCCTTGATCGTGTTGATGTGCGCCTGCACCGACCGGGCCGACAGGCCGCGCTCCGTTTGCAAAAAGGCAACGTACTGTTTGAGGTGGACGACCAGCGGGGCCGAAGGCTGCCCGGCCCGCCATTCCATGAACGCATCGAGGCGGCTGGCATAAGCCCGCTGGGTATTCGGGGCCAGCCCGGCCAGGTAAGTGGCGACGGCCTGGTCGAGAAGGTCTTCTTCCTGGGTGGTGGCGAGCGCCGCCGTGTCATTTTGAACGCTTGACAGTTCCGTCATGATCGCATTATACCATCCCGCCCGGCTGGGCGGCAGGAACGGGCGTCGTTCAGTCGAGCGAGGTCAGAACCGCCAGAACGCCATCAAGGTTCTGGTGGAACTCCACCTCCTCGTGGGAAATCAACTCGACTTCGATGGCAGCGATGCCCTGCGCGGCGAGCCAGTCGGCGGCGTCGCCGGAAACTGGATAGTCTTCAAATGACTCCAGATAGTCATAGCCGGAGGCTTCGGCATACTGCCGGGCGATGGTCTGTGATGGCTTATGGGGAGCGTCACAGCCGCCGGGAAAGACTGTCCCCATCTGGCTGTGCCAGAAGACAACCGCGTCCATATTGTGATCCAGGATAAAATCTCTCAGCACGCGGGTTTCCGCCTCAGAAAATGGGGCCGATCCGGCGTCGATCTCGATCTCGAAAACATAACCGACCGGCTCCCAGTGGCAGCCCCAGTTGCGATTGATGTCGACCTCATGATCGTTGAAACGCCCCGGAAAGGTGTTCTCGGCAAGCTCGGCGGGTTCGAAGCGCCCCGTGTGACCGGTCACCAGGAACAGGCCATCAGGGTTGGCCGCCGGTACGATGTAGAGGCTGATCGATCCAGGCACCTCGCCGGGATGCTCGGTGAAATAATCGATCATCTCGTAGGCAAGCAGGACGGTGTTCCATTCGCAGCCGCCGTGAATCCCACCGATCAACGCGGCGGTCACCGGGCCGCTGCCGAAGCGGTAGGCTTCGATGGCGTGCCCGCCGGTCGATCTGCCGATCACCTCGTAGGGTTGGATGGATTCTTCGTAAACGCTCGACTGCCCTTCCGGTGGTGGCTCCGGGATTTCCGGCAGAATGGGCGTCGGAACCGGCGTGGCGGTCGAAAAGGCCGAAGGCGGGATCGCCGATTGGGTTGGGATCGGTTTCGGGGGATCGGGAGCAGCAGCGAGACAGGCCGTCAACACAAAGGGCACTGCGCAAAGCACGAGGCATCGATAGGGGCGGGGATTTGCAGTATGGACCATGTCCATAACTATACCACAGCGGCGATCATGCTATAATCGCGGGTGCTGTTGCCAACCAGACTCACAACAGGAGCTATTATGATAACCGACGCCCCCTTTTCGCCCGATGACATTGAAGCGGTGCTGTTCGACATGGACGGCACGCTGATTGACACCGACAACGCAGATGTTGCAAAGTGGGCGCGGCGGATCGCCCGGATTTACCGTTCGCCGAAGGCCGCACGAAAGAAGGCCCGCAAACTGGTGATGGCCCTGGAGACGCCGATGAATGCACTGTTTACCGTGCTCGACGCGGTCGGCCTCGATACGCCGGTGGTGCGGCTGATGATCATGCTGCAAGGTGGAACCGATCAGGAGGAGGCGCTGCCGCCCGTCGACGGCGTGGCAGAGTTGATCGTACAACTGGCAGGCCGCTACCGGCTGGGTGTCGTCAGCACGCGCGAGGTCGGCGAATCGGAGCGGTTTTTGTCGTCATTGGGAGTGAGGGAACATTTCAAGGTAATCGCCGGGCGCGATACCACCTGGCGGATCAAGCCGCATCCGCAGCCGGTGCGTTATGCTGCCAACAAGCTGGGTATCGATCCGAAACGCTGTTTGATGGTCGGCGATACGACGGTCGACGCAAAGGCAGGGCTTCGCGCCGGGGCCTGGACGGTTTCGGTGTTGTGCGGGTATGGCGAACGCGCCGAACTCGAACGCACCGGCACCCACCTGATCATCGAGCGCACCACACAGCTTCGCGACCTGCTTTTATGATCGCCCGCACTGGAAAGCACGCTTTTATCACACTACAATAACAGATGACATAACTCTCACCATATCGCCGTAAGGATTGATTGCGGCTTCTATACGCTCTCAGGGAAAGGAGACCTCATGGGTAAAGAATACGATGTTGTCGTGCTGGGCGCTGGCCCAGGCGGATACGTCGCCGCGATACGCGCCTCACAGTTGGGACTGTCGGTCGCCATCGTCGAGAAAGAATACTGGGGCGGCGTGTGCCTCAACGTGGGCTGCGTGCCGACCAAGTCGCTGCTCAGGAATGCCGAAATCGCCCATACGTTACAGCACCGGGGCAAGGAATTCGGATTCTCGTTCGAAAACCTGGAACTGGATTACGGGGCCGCCTTCACCCGCAGCCGCAAAGTCAGCAGCCGCCTGACCAAAGGAATCGGCTTCCTGATGAAGAAGAATGGGATCGACACCTACGAAGGCTATGGGACGATCAAGGACGCCAGCACGCTGTCGGTCGCACTCGGCGACGGCAGCGAAGAAACATTGACCTACAAAAACCTGATCATCGCCACCGGCGCACATCCCCGCTCGATCCCCGGCGTGGAGATCGACAAAGAAGGCGGGCGGGTGATCTCCTATCTCCCGGCAATCCTGAGCGATACCGCCCCCAGCCAGGTAGTGATCGTCGGCGCGGGGCCAATCGGTTTGGAGTTTGGCTATGTGTGGGCCAGCTATGGGGCAGATGTCACGATTGTCGAGATGCTGGATCGCCCCGCTCCGCTCGAAGACCCGGAAGTCAGCGCCGAATTAGCCAAAGCCTATAAGAAGCTGGGCATCAACATCCTGACCGGCACCCGCGTGGAGAGCATCGAGGAACTGGAGACGAAAGCCAGGGTGAAAGTCTCCGGGCCGGACGGTGAACAGGTGTTGGACGCCGAACAGGTGCTGGTGGCGATTGGCTTCGCGCCAAACGTCGAAGGCTATGGGCTTGAGAATATCGGCGTCAAATTGACCGAGCGCGGCAGCTTCATCGAAGTCGACGAGCAGATGCTCACCAACGTCCCCAACGTCTACGCGATTGGCGACGTGACGGGCAAGCTGATGCTCGCCCATGTCGGCAGTGCAATGGGCATCGTCGCCGCCGAGGTGATCGCCGGGCATGAAACCGTCACGCTGGATTACCGGATGATGCCGCGCTGCATCTATTCGCAGCCGCAGGTCGCCAGTTTTGGCTATTCGGAAGACGAGGCGAAAGAAGCCGGGTACGATGTCAAAGTCTCCCGCTTTCCCTTCCAGGCAAACGGCAAGGCGCTTGGGCTGGGCGATTCGACAGGCTTCGTCAAGCTGGTCACCGATGCGCAGTACGGCGAAATCCTGGGCGCGAGTATGATCGGGCCGGAGGTCACCGAACTACTGCCTGAATACACCCTGGCACACAACGCGGAACTGACGGCAGAGGAGATCGCGCGGAACGTCCACGCACACCCTACACTCAGCGAGGCGCTGATGGAAGCCGCGCACGGGATCGTCGGCGAGGCGATCCATATTTGACCGCCGGGTAAAGCCCGGAGAAATGGCGGCCATTTGGCCGCTTTTTTGATTCCGGCCTAAAATTGGTTTCGATACCGCCCGAAAGGATCGAGAAAGATGCTCAATGGTGATACTGCCCTGCTGCCCGTCGTGATCGTCGTTGGCTTGATTGTGATCGATGCTTTCCTCGTTCGCTTCAACGCCATCCAAAAGGCCGGGCTTGCCCAACGATTCCTGGCGTCAACCGTTGTCTATGCGGGCGGGATTATTACCAGTGCCTGGCTTCTAAGCCTGTTTGGTGTGCTCATCCCGACTGTCTGGCGGTTTGTCACCGTGCTTACCATCACACTTGGGCTGGGTATTTTGCTGGCACTCGAACCGGAAAAAGGCAGCCTGCTCCATGATAACCTGTTGGCCGACTGCATCCGGGCATGGCGCAGACAAAACTGGATCATAAAGCTTCTCACCGGCACTGCTGCTCTATGGGCGATCTTTGGCCTTTTACGCATTGCCCTGCTGCCGCCTACGACAAACGACGCACTGTCCGATCACCTGGTCATGTCGGCGGTCTGGCTCCAGGAAGGTTCGTTTATCGACTTCGCGACACACCACCCGCACATGCCCAAGTATCTGATCAACGGGCACATCCTTACCATGTTTCATCTCTCGTTTTCAAGCGACAACACCTTTGCAGAGATCGTGCAGTTGGAAGCCTGGTTTACATTGCT
>DAOUES010000052.1:0-1814 GCA_034430335.1 Anaerolineae bacterium
CAGAGTAAACTCTGCATACTCACTCTGGACATTCCAGATGACAACACTGTTACCAGACCCGTACGCAAACCGGCTTGAATCGGGTGAAAAGGCAGCCTGACCGTAGCCACGATAGTTGTTCGCTTCTAATGTCTGGAACAGTTCCCCGGTCTGAACATTCCACAGCAAATAGGTGTTGTAACCAGCGACAGCCAAGAACCGGCTATCAGGTGAGAAGGCCATAAAATTGGTTGTTTGGTTGGTACTCCATAACTCCTCAAATGTATCCATCTGGTAAACAAATACGCCGATACTTGTACCCACAGCTAGGTATCGGCCACTCGGAGAGGGTATCACCTCTCTGACAAATCCTATTCCGATACGGGCGACCGCTCCGTTAGGTACCTGCTGGGTATACGGCAATGTGATGACCGGCACCGACGTGGTAGTCGAGCTTGGTATCGGCGTGGAGGTTGCATCAGGGAGAGATGTCGGCTCGACCGTTGCCGTCCCGGTCGCTGTGGGGATCGTCGAAGGCGGGGGCGAGGCGGCATTCTCGACCGTCGGCGCGGTGGGTGTGCAGGCAGCGAGGGTGACGATCAGCAGCGCAGGGCAGCAAAATGCACAAAAGGCTTTTCGGTTCGACATCATCGACGTTTCTACCTCCCGGCCACGGGTCACCATATTCCAGGATCAGGTATCGTACGGGCACAGCGTGCTGTGCCCACCGGTCGACCGCAGGTCGACCTATCGCTTTTAGCCGGAGGATTGATCCTCCGGTATCACCGGGCGAATCGCGCCCAGCCCGCCTGACGACCCACTACCTCCCCATCGCCGCAACCGGCAGGTACACGGTGAACGTCGACCCGATGCCCACCGCGCTCTCGACGGTGATCTGGCCGCCGTGCAGGGCGACCAGCCGCTGGGTGATCGTCAGGCCCAGGCCGGTGCCGCCGAATTCCCGCGTGGTCGAACTGTCGAGCTGCTTGAACGACTCGAAGATCGTGTTCAACGCATCATCCGGGATGCCGATCCCAGTATCGGCGACGGCTATCGACACCACCTGCTGTTCCGGCAGGTGCCCGATCTGGACCGTCACGCCGCCGGTTTTGGTGAACTTGATCGCGTTGCCGACCAGGTTGTCGAGCATCTGGGTAAGATGCCCCCGGTCGGCGATGATCGGCGGGACATCGGCGGCAGCGTCGAGCGTCAGGCCGAGTTTTTTCTGTCTGGCCTTCAGTTCGTGGTTGGTCAGCACTTCGCGGGCCACTTCGGGCACGCTGACCGGCTCCGGGTTGAGTTCCATGCTGCCCGATTCGATCTTCGAGAGGTCGAGCACGTCGTTGATCAGGTCGAGCAGGTTCTGGGCATTGTTGAGGATCGTCGCCAGCCGGTCGCGCTGCTTGCCGGTGATCGGCCCGTACAACTCTTCGAGGAGAAGCTGGGTAAAACCGATGATCGCGTTGAGCGGGGTGCGCAGCTCGTGGCTCATCATCGCCATGAACTGCGACTTGGCCGTCGACGCGATCTCCAATTCCCGGTTGGCCCTGGCTAACTCGACATTGAGATCGGCCAGCGGGTTGAGAAGCTGGTGCTTGACCAGCATCTGCCCGATCATGGCAACGGCGATGGTCGTCATGACGGCGTAGACCGGCCAGGAGGCCGCCGGGGGGATGACGTTCAACAGCGAGCCGATGAAAAAGACGCACAATCCCGGCAGCAGGCTCCGGCTGCGCGGGTTGGGATTGAGAATCAGGTAGATGACAGCCAGCAGCAGGAAGCCCATCAGCAGGCTGATCAGGACGACGCCCAGCGGGGAGAACTCGACCAGGGAA
>DAOUES010000053.1:0-6278 GCA_034430335.1 Anaerolineae bacterium
ACATCCTCGACGTATTCGTCAGCGACCAGCTGGGCGATCACCTCATCGCTGACCAGCGTATCGATGGTGATCAGCGTCAGCGCCGCCCCGCCGACTTCGATCCGCCCGTTGTCCATCGCCGCGATGTTGATCTTGTGGCGGCCCAGCAGCGTACCGATATAGCCGATCACGCCCGGAATGTCGATGCTGCGGACGTAGAGCACGATCCCCGCCGGTTTCAGTTCGGTGCGGAAATCGCCGATTTGCAGGATGCGCGGCTCGACCCCGCCAAACACCGACCCGGCGATCACCTGCTCCTCGCCGCCGCCGTGAACGCGGCAGGCAACCAGGATCGGGTAGTCGGGGCGGACGAGGCCGCTGGCCTGCGTCAGCCGGATGCCGCGATTGTGGGCGACCAGCGGCGCGTTGATGTAGTTGATCACCTCGTCTCCGGTCTGGCTGAGAATGCCTTTCAACAGGGCGACGGTGATCGCCCGCACCTGCTCCTGTAACGCCTCACCGATGCACTCTACCTCGATGAACTCGACAGGCCGGTCGAACAGCCGGGCCTGGAGGATGCCCATCGTCTCGGCAAGCTCTAAATACTGGCTCAACTGGCCGTAGCCCGATGGCCCCATGAAGGGCATGTTGACCACGTTGCGGAAATCGGTTTCACGCAGGGCGTCGATCACCTGCTGGGCGATCTGGATTCCGGTGCGCGTCACCGCTTCAGCCGTCCGCTCGCTCAACCGGGGGGTCATGACGAGATTGGATACCGCAAGCAGACATTCGTTATCGGGCGGCTCCTCGTCGAACACGTCGAGCGCCGCGCCGCCCAGCCGCCCCTCGTCGAGCGCCATGCACAGCGCATCCTGGTCGACGATCTGGCCCCACGAAATGTTGATCAGCTTTGCGCCGGGCTTCATCTGCGCCAGTTCCTCCGGCCCGATCATCCGCCGGGTCTGCTGCGTCGAGGGGACATGGAACGAGACGTAGTCGGCGCGGGCAAGTAGCTCGGCGGTCGAGACCATCAGGACCTGGAGCTTGCGTGCCCGGTCTTCGGGGATGTAGGGATCGTTGGCGATCACGGTCATGCCAAACGCCTGGGCGATTTCCGCCACCCGGCGGCCCACTTCGCCGAGGCCGAACAGCCCCAGCACCTTGTCGCGCAGTTCACTCCCCACCAGCGAATCGTGGGGCCATTCGCCGCGCCGGAGGGCAGTGTCGGCTTCCGGGATGCGGCGGGCGAGGGCGAGCATCAACCCGATGGTGTGTTCGGCCTGGGCCGCCGCCTGGACGCCGGGCATGTTCATCACCATAATGCCGCGCCCGGTGCAGGCGTGAACGTCGATGTTGTCCAGCCCCACCCCGGCGCGGGCGACGATCTTCAGGCCGGGGGCGGCGTCGAGCAGCGCCTCGTCGATCACCGTCTTGCTGCGTACGATGATCGCGTCGGCCTGTTTGACCTGCTCAAGCAGATCGTCACGGCTGGGATCGGCGAGTGACGTACAGGTGAACTCGGCGGCGGCTTCGAACAGGGCGATGCCTTCCGGTGCGATGGGTTCGGCTATGACAACGTGAAACATAATTTCCCCCTGGTGGACGACCGTAAAGGTCGTCCGGTGGGCGGGGGCAAGCCCCGCCCCTACCACCGGCTTGAAACCGGCGGCGATCAACAAACCTTTGACGGCCTATCCGGGCAGCGGATCGAAGGCGTCGAGAAACGCCTTGCGCTGGCCGTCTTCACGAAAAATGACGCCGCCTGACACGATCTCTTGCAATCCGCGTTTGAACGGTTCGGCGTAGGGCGTATCGAGACACTGTCGATACCCCGCCGGGCCGAGCGCCAGCGGCAGGATGGCCGTCAGTGTGCAGCACTTGATATAGATCGGCGCTTTCGCTTCGACCTTCTCACGGTAGGCGACTCCGCCGAAACCGACGAACAGGTCGACCGATTCGCTGGCGTTGAAGTCGGACATGCCATCACCGACCAGCAGCCGCCGCCCGAAGTGCCCCTGGGCAAGAACGCTGACGACCTCGGATTTGCCCTGGCTGATCGTCAGCGGGCCGTGATCGTGTTCCATATAACGCGCGTCGGGATTGTCGGAATAATGGTGGTCGTAGAAGTTCCACCACTCGCCGGAAAGCTGGTTGTATTTCAGTTCGACGGCGCGGATGTTTTCGGCAGGGACGCCTAAATGAACACCAAACCGGGTGACGGCATCGGCCAGCCCGCCGCTGATGATGAAGACCTCGCGCCCCAAATGCTGGAAGGTCTTGATCACGATCTCTGCTTCCGGGACAACGTTGTCGATATAAATCTGGGCGATGCGCTGCACCTGGTCACGGGTCGGGTTGATGGCCCGCAGCCGCCGCTCGTACACGTCTTCGAGATCGAGCGTGCCGTCCATCGCGTGGTCGGTGAGAACGCTGACGCGCCAGCCCTTGCCCTTCATCTCGGCCAGCTCGTCGATCCCCTCGACGGAGGTGAGCGTACTGTCGCAGTCAAAGAAGATGAGATCGTAGCTCGGCCAGAAACCTGATTTGTTCATCGGCGGGTGATTGTCCTTTCTGCCCGGCAACGATTCTGCCATTCGATGCGATATTGTGCAAGGCGGGGGAGGGGGATCGTCCACAGATGACACAGATATCACAGATTTTTGGATATCAGGAGCGAGTTGGCGTTTAGACATGAGTCTGTTGTGGAAGTGACTGGAGGGATTCAGTCCGCGAATTGCGCGAATTACGCTAATTATTGTCTTGAAGAGATTGGCAGCGTCGGGGCGGGAATGGATCGAGATGGTGAAGGTAGGGGATCATCCACAGATTACACAGATATCACAGATAAGGGATCGGGGTTGGGCGTGTACGTTGGCGATCAGGCTTGGGGCGGGGATTCAGTCCGCGAATTGGCAATAAAAAACATTGCGGCGAATTACGCTAATATAGGTTCTGACGAGGATGCTGGCATCGGGACGAGGAACGTAGATTGATCCAGTATGAGCCACCCCCTTCGGCGCTGCGCGCCACTTCCCCCTTTCAGGGGGCAGGGAATGACTCGCGTGTTGGATACGACCTACCGGTCGCATAATCGCCGGACTGTGGTTAGACTTGTCGCATCATATGGGAGGGTAAACGATGATCAACTACGATCCAAAAAACACGACTCAGGAGGAATACCGGGCGATGTGGGCCAGCCTCGACCGGCTGGAGATCAAACTGGTCGAGAAGTGCGGCGAATGCCCGCACAATGTCGGGGATACGTTCCACTACGAGAACCCGTACAAACGACCGGAGGGCGTATGCACGGCGCTGCTCCAACTGCTCGATCATTACACGTGGCGGGCGATCATGGGTTTCCCCTCGTGGAACGAGAAAGATCGCAGCGTCTACCGGCTTCACTGCCCGGACGCCACCGGCACGATCTGGGAGATGCGCTGCGTGCCGAAGGAGTAAGCTGCACAGTTTCTCAATAAGAGTTATGCTGCCCCCCTTGCTAAGGGGGGCGGATTCTCGCGAAGCGAGAAGCAGGGGGTGATCGTAGTCAAGCAGCATACCCCGCATATAGACAGACATTTTTCAACGCTAAGGAGAGTGAACATGGATCGGCCTGAGATAACCCGCGAGCAGTTCGCCGGGATGATCGACCACTCGATGCTCAAACCGACGATGACCCGCGAGGACACGATCAAGGGGATCGAATATGCGCTGGCGGCGGGCGTCGCCTCGGCGACGATCATGCCCTGCTACACCCGGCTGGCCGCCGACATTCTCAAAGGCTCCCCGGTGAGGGTCAACCCGGTGATCTGCTTCCCGCTGGGCTACAACACAACTGAGGTGAAGGCGGCGGCAACCTGGCAGGCAATCGACGCAGGCGCGGACGAAATCGACATGGTGATGAACCTGGGAGCGTTCCTCGGCGGTGAATACGACATTGTGCAGGCCGATATCGCGGCGGTGGTCGAGGCATCTCAGGGCGCGCCGGTCAAGGTGATCCTCGAAACCGGCTACCTGGTCGACCATGAGAAGATCGTCAAAGCCTGCCAGCTTTGCGAGGCAGGCGGAGCGGCGTTCGTCAAGACCAGTTCGGGGTTTGCGCCCTCGCCCTGGAAAAGCGCGGCGGGCGACACGGTCGGCTATACGCTCGACATCCTCAGGCTGATGCGGGCCAGCGTCGGCGACAGGGTTCAGGTCAAGGCGGCGCAGGGCGTGCGGAGTCTCAAAGAGGGGCTGGACGCGCTGGCGGCGGGGGCGACCCGCTTCGGGGTCAGCCGGACGGATAAAGTGCTGGCCGAATGGGATGCGGCGTTCGGTGCGGGGAGTTGACGGTCAACGGGCAGGCAGCACCGACCAGCGTATAACTACCCGATTCGAAAATCACCACCGGTTCGATTATTCTCCTGCTCTTCACGCCTTACCAGAATCGTGAATTCATACAACCCGTAGTCATGCAGCAGGGAAACCTGTTTTGAGTAATGCTTTTTGCAGTGGTCAAACAGGAAAGTCGGGTTGGCATAATACAGGTATTCACGCCTATATTCGGCGTCCAGATAGGTGGTGAGGAAGCTGACGGCCATCCCGCGCAGGCTGATTTCCCACAGGCGATTCAATGTGTCGAGGACATATGACAGCCATTCTTCATTACTGTTGTCCAGGCGAACACTGAAGATACCGCTGGCGACGGTATAATCGGCGGGGACAAGCTCCCGGTCGTCAGTTACAAAAGAGCAGTTTGGGTGGTCGGGATAGTGTTTTCGTGCAGCGTCGATCATCGCCGGGGAAACATCAAGGCCCACATAATTGAACTGATAACCGCATTCGGTCAGGTATGTTATCAATGCGCCATAGCCGCAGCCGTAGTCATTGATCGAGAACCCGGCCTGTGGATTCTCGTGCAGCCTGAGCAACTGCTGAAAACGAAAATACTGCAATTCGGTCGAGTGCCAGTCAACGGCCCAGTGAGTCGCGCCGTGTGCTTCGAGCTTGTCATCATAGTATTCACCGATCTGGCTTTCGATCTTCTCATGGCCGGTCATAGTAATCCTGTCGATAACCACCGCGTACGATGATGTAAGGGCGTGCTTTTGTCTCAGTGAGTATACCGGATAAACAGGCCGCGATGATCCCCAACTGGCGATATCTCTATGATCGGGTGTCGGCGGAGCGAGAATTAGGAGGGATGTGGTATTCTGTACGCAATCTTAATGACAGAGGCAACGTATGGTCAAAACGGAAACGCAAACAACCGATCTCACACGCGGCTACACGATTGCGCTGATCGCCGCGCTGATCCTCTCGACGACCGCGATCTTCATTCGCTACCTGACAGAGAATTACCGGCTTCCCGCGCTGATTCTGGCTTTCTGGCGGGACCTGTTTGTCGTGCTGGTGCTGGCTGCGGCATTGGCGGCGCTGGGAAAACTTTCACTGCTGAGGATGGATCGCCAGCATCTCCCGTATTTCGTGATCTACGGGCTGGTGCTGGCGCTGTTCAACAGCCTGTGGACGCTCTCGGTGGCGCTGAACGGCGCAGCGGTGGCGACGGTGCTGGTCTACAGTTCGGCGGCATTCACCGCGCTGCTGGGGCGGGTGTTCCTCAAGGAGAGCCTGGGCTGGGTGAAAATGGCGGCGGTCGTGTTGAGCGTTGGCGGGTGCGTGCTGGTCGCCGATGCGCTGAACGCGGCAGTCTGGCAGATCAACCTGACCGGGATACTGACCGGAATCGCCGCCGGGCTGCTGTACGCGATCTACAGCCTGCTGGGGCGGTCGGGATCGCAGAATGGATTGAATACCTGGACGATCCTGTTTTACACGTTCAGCTTTGCGACCGGGTTCCTGCTCGTCTTCAACCTGATCCCCGGCGGGCCGCTGCCCGGATCGGCGGCAGTTCCGGCTGAACTGCTCTGGCTGGGCCGGTCGATGGCCGGGTGGGGCATCCTGTTCATCCTCTCGGCGGGGCCGACGCTGGTGGGCTACGGGATGTACGTCCTCAGTATGAGCTACCTGCCGTCGAGCGTTGCCAACCTGATCGTATCGCTGGAACCGGCCTTCACCGCCGTGATCGCCTATTTCGTGCTGGGCGAGATGCTGACCGGGGTGCAGATCGGCGGCAGCCTGATGATATTGGCCGGGGTGGTGCTGCTGCGAATCGGGGAAGGAAAAGGGAGATTCACCGCAGAGATCGCAGAGGGCGCAAAGGAAAATACAGGATAAAAGATAAAAGTGAATCCCGGTACATTAGCACCGGGATCCGACAGTTCATCATCAGAGATCGCTTTTAGCCCGGCGCTTCAGCGCCG
>DAOUES010000054.1:0-7724 GCA_034430335.1 Anaerolineae bacterium
CGGTGCCCGATCCAAAAGCCGAGGCAACCCGCCAGCGCACCATTCTCGAAGGCGATGTCCCGAACCCGGCCAACCCGCCTAAGGGCTGCAATTTCAACACCCGCTGCCCGGTGGCGGTGGAGCGCTGCTTCCGTGATGAGCCGGAGTTAATCGAGCTTACGCCAAAGCACTTTACTGCTTGCTTTGTTGCGGAAGAACAGATCAAAGGTGCCTAGTGCATCTTATGAGCAGGTCTCAAAGGAGGTGTCTATCGCCGGTCACTCCATACGGTAACTGTTTTGGCCAAAACGAGTTACGCTTATCAACATAGAAAGAGGAGAAGTTAACAGATGTTCAATAAAAAAACTGCTATCTTCCTGCTTCTGATCGCAGCCCTGCTGGTCGTCTCCGGTTGTGCACCTGCCGAGAAGCCAGCAGAAGAAGCGGCAGCAGAAGAAGCAATGGGGACTTACTCAGTCGAGTTCAAGAACCCCGATACCATCACCTATCTGTCCATCGCCGAGCCTGAATCGCTCGACCCGGCAGTGACCTACGAGTCCTCCGGCATCAGCACTCTGCGTAACATTTACGATACGCTGATCTTCTTCAATGGCAGCGCGGTCGACGAGTTCGTCCCGATGCTGGCCGAAGAATGGGATGTCAGCGATGATGGCATGACCTACACCTTCAAGATTCGTGACGGCGTCAAGTTCCACGAGGGCGGCACGCTTGAACCCCATGACGTGGCCTACACCTTCCAGCGCAACCTGCTGCTGGGGTGGGACTTCCTCGAAATGGGCGGCCCGATGGGTCTCTACTTCGACCCCTTCTTCAACGGTTTCGCCGACTCGTCTGAGTATGGACTTGGCATGGGCGGCGAAGAAGGCTACGGTCTGCTCGCTGCCGAAGGCATCGACGGCGACGACGTTGCCGTCTGCGAGTTGATCAAGGACACCATCACCGCCGACGACGCGGCTGGCACGGTCACCATGAATCTGGCCTATGACGCTGGCTACTTCCCGCAGCTTCTCGCCCAGCCCTGGGCGGGCATCCAGGACATGGAGTGGATGGTCGAGCAGGGTGCCTGGGACGGCGACTGCTCCACCTGGCGTGATTGGTACGCCCCCGATGTCTCCGCCTCGACTCTCTACGACAAGGCCAACGGCACCGGCCCCTACAAGCTCGATCACTGGACTGCCGGTGAAGAGCTGGTCCTGACCGCCAACGAAGACTGGTGGGTCGACGGCCCGCTGTGGGAAGGTTCCACGGTTGACGGCGTTCCCGAAGTCAAGACCATCGTCACCAGCGTGGTCGAGGAATGGGGCACCCGCCTGGCCTCTGTCCAGGCCGGTGACGCCGACCTCTTCGACGCGGAAATCGCGTTCGCTTCCCAGACCGACGATATGGTCAAAGAGTGGATTGTCTATGGTGAGGAACCCACCGAGCATAACCCCAACGGTATCCTCCGTCTGGTTCAGGGTCTGCCACGGCCACAGTCCGACGACATGTTCATGAACTTCAACATCGACACCGAGGGTGGCAACTCCTGGATTGGCTCCGGCGAGCTTAACGGCGCCGGTGTCCCCGCCGACTTCTTCAGCGACATTCATGTCCGCAAGGCCTTCAACTACTGCTTCGACCGTGACACCTTCATTCAAGAGGTTGCTCAGGGCGAAGGCATCCCCCATCGCGGCCCGATCATCGCCGACATGATGGGCTATGACGCCAACTCCGAAATCTACAACTACGACCTAGCGCAGTGCGAAGAGGAATT
This sequence comes from Anaerolineae bacterium, assembly GCA_034430335.1. Classification (GTDB taxonomy): domain Bacteria; phylum Chloroflexota; class Anaerolineae; order Aggregatilineales; family UBA3940; genus JAFGOY01. Next base: position 1,754 of record DAOUES010000054.1, read on the forward strand.
CAAGGCCGCCTGGGACGGCGCAGTCTGGGAGAACGGCTTCCAGATGACCCTCGCCTACAACTCCGGCAACGACAGCCGCCGCATCGCCAACGAAATCCTGCGTGACAACATCTCGTCGCTGAACGAGAAGTTCATCATCATCATCGCCGACCTGCCCTGGCCGACCTACCTGGCCGAGCGTCGTGCTGGCCGTCTGCCCGTCCACCTCACCGGCTGGATCGAGGACTTCCATCACCCGCACAACTGGGTGCTGCCCTACATGAGTTGTCACGGCGACTTCTCCAGCGCGCAGCACTTCCCCGAAGAAATGTGTGCTCCCTGGGACGAGATGATCGGCGAAGCGGTGCGTCTCTCCGGGCCTGACCCGGACGCCGCCGAAGCGATCTACAAGGACCTTCAGGCCGCGTCGATTGAAAACGCAATCGACATCTTCATCGACCAGTCGACCGGGCGTCACTACGAGCAGTTGTGGATCCAGGGTTATTACTACCACCCGATGTTCAGCGATCCCTACTATGCTTCACTCAGCAAAGTAAAGCCCTGACTCGGACGGTAACGCTCAATAATGGGTGCCTGGGTGGTGCAAACCACCCAGGCCCTTCTCAATCAACCACCGTGCGCCCATTACCGGAATTGTTGGAGAAGTTCTATGCTAACCTACATCACCAGACGTTTGTTGCAGCTTCCGATCATCCTGTTCGGCGTGACGCTGCTCATCTTTGCCATGTTGATGCTGCTCACCCCTTACGAGCGCCTCGGGCTGTACCTGCCCGACCGCCCCGAACGGGGTGACATCGAAGGCATCATCGAACATTATGGACTGAACGACCCGATCCCGGTTCAATATGCCCGCTGGCTGTTAGGCGACGATTACCTGGGGACGAAAGAAGTCCCGGAGCAGGAAATCCGCACGCGCGGCGTACTGCGCGGCGACCTGGGCTTCTCGTTTCGCGGGCACCAGCCGGTTGCCTCGGCCCTGATGCAGTATCTACCGGCCACTTTGGAGCTGACCCTGTGGTCGGCCTTCCCGGTGCTCGGCATCGGGATTCAACTGGGGGTCTGGTCGGCGGTCAATCATGACAAGCTGCAAGACCATGTTCTGCGAGTCTTCAGTATTATTGGCTGGTCGTTCCCGACTTACGTTTTTGGCCTGCTCGTCCTGATGATCTTCTACGCCAAGTGGGACATCTTCCCCGCCGGGCGAATATCGGAGATGTACAAACGTATCATAGAGGACCCGTTACTGTTCACACAGTATACGGGTATGTACACCGTCGATGCCCTGCTGAACGGGCGTATCAGGATTTTCTTCAATGCTTTCCGTCACCTGGTGCTGCCCGTCACCACGCTCTCCTATCTCTGGTGGGCGCAGATACTGCGCGTGACGCGCTCCTCGATGCTCGAAGCATTGCGCCAGGACTACGTGACGACCGCCCGCGCCAAGGGCCTGCCCGAACGGGTGGTGATCAACAAGCATGTCAAGCGCAACGCGCTGATCCCGGTCGCCACGATTGGCGGCCTGGTGATCATCGGCCTGATGAGTGGGGTGGTGATCACCGAGACGGTGTTCAACATTCGCGGCCTGGGCTATTTCTTTGCCGATTCGGCCCTCAACCTCGACGTGATCTCCGTCCTCGGCTTTACCCTCTTCTATGCCGTCCTGGTTGTTCTCGGCAACCTCGCCGCCGATATTCTGTACGCGTTCCTTGATCCACGAGTGAGGTACACATGACCGAACAAGCACTCACTCCACCGGTCGCCGAGCAAGAAGAGAAAGAGCGCCGTTTCCTGGGCATCTATATTGATGACCGGACGCGCTATGTCATCCGCCAGTTCTTCACCCGGCCCACCTCGCTGGTCGGGATCGTGCTGGTCGCTTTCTTTATCGTGATCGCGATTGCCGCGCCGCTCCTGGCCCCGCCGGACAACCCCAACAACCCGATGATCATCCCCCACGATGGCTACCGATCCGAACCGCAGGCTCCCAGCGCCGAGCATCCCTTCGGCACCACCGAGCGCCAGTACGATGTTTACTACGGGGTGATCTGGGGGACGCGCACCGCGTTCCGCGTCGGCCTGATCATCACCTTCGCGACGATGACGATTGGCCTCCTGTTTGGATCGCTGGCGGCCTATTACGGCGGCATCCTCGACGACATCCTGATGCGCATCGTCGAGATCGTTCAGGCGTTTCCCTTCCTGCTCGCCGCGCTGACGCTTGCCTCGGTCCTTCGCACCCGGCTCGGCACCAGTATTTTCGCCGGGATGATCGCCCTGACCGCCTTCGGCTGGCCGCAGTATGCCCGCCTGATCCGGGGTGATATCCTGACCGTCAAACAGCGCGACTACGTGCAGGCCGCCCGCGCGTTAGGGGCCAGCGACATGCGCATCCTGATCCGCCATATCATCCCCAACGCCATCTTCCCGACCCTCGTCATCGCCTCGATGGATATCGGCACCTATGTGCTGACCTTCGCCGCGCTGAGTTTCCTGGGATTGGGCGCGGAGCCGGGTTACGCCGACTGGGGGCAGATGATCAGCTTTGCCCGCAACTGGATTCCCTCGCTCGCCATCTACCCGCACATCCTGCTGTATCCGGGTGTGGCGATCCTGTTGTTCGTGCTGGGCTGGAACCTGATCGGCGATGCCTTCCGTGACATCATCGACCCGCGCCTGGCCGGGTCGCGTTAATCGAACATTCTCCAACAATCTATTGGGCGCAAAAGCGCGAGAGGAACTCAACCCTCTCGCGCTTCTATTTCTTATTATGACCCGATTGTACGGGCATAGCGTGCTGTGCCCGTTGCGCCACGCCCAACTCCCGTACATCTTACGGAATTGCCTCTTCCCGCTGCCTCTCCCGCTCCCGCTGCTTCCTCGACACGATCACCCCCGTCCCGACGCCCGCCGCCATGATCCCGAACCCGATCCAGCGCCACACCCGCGAAGGCCGCGCCAGTTCCTCGATCATCTCGCTGCGGCTGCCCCCGTAGATTTCGCCGGGCAGCAACTTACCGTCGGCGGTCGTCTCCCCGATGATCGTCACCGTGTCGCCGTTGGTGAATCCCCGCACCCACCGGTCGCCGCTGACCGGCTGGCCCTCCGGAGAGTCTTTTACCTCGTGGAGCCGCCCGCCGAATGCCGGGTTGATCCCCCGCGCGGTGCCGATTGTCCCGTTTCCGGCGGCCAGCGTCAGTTCGGGCACGAACTTGCCGCTTTCCAGCCACGCGCCGTCGGCGAACTCCTCGCTCACCGTCCAGACCATTGGGGCCATCGCCACGAAATCCCCCTCGACGGTCGGATTGCCCTCCAGTACGCCGCTGATCACCACCCGGGTCCCCGGTTCGAAATAGTCGAACAGCGCCGCGTCGATCTCCGGAGACTGCCGGATGAACGTACTTTTTGCCGCCGAGGACGGCGCGATCACGAACATCACCAGCGCCCCCAGCCCGAAGATGAAAAAGGCAAACCCCTGCCCGGCCAGAACGCCGTTCCGTCGTTTTCTTGTCTGATTACCCATTCTCTTTCGTTCCTGCGTGCCCGACGCCTAAACGCCCCGGCTTTTCCGTCTATCTATCCGATTTCGTCCGGCGAATTTCGGATAGATTTCTTACTCGTTCGTGTCATTGACACCAGTATAGCGCGTAGTACGCTAAGGTGACATCACGATATACTGTCGAACAGGTCACCTGCTTTCCTTTGATCCCCGGCCCCTGACCGCGTACAATAGATGCCGGTGCCGGACATCTTTCCGGATTTCCGCTGTGACTGTTGACTGGTATACAGGTTATTCCAACGGAGAAATGCCAATGCTTCCTTTTCCTCGTCTCCAGGGTAAAACCCGCCGGGTCGTCCTGCTGCTGGTACTGCTGATCTGTTTGATCGGCGCGCTGGCCCTCTCCTTCGGCGATCCGGCCCCTGCCAGCGCCCAGGGTGATGGGGCCAGCCTGACCGGGGTGGTACTGGATGCGCAGGATCAGGCAGTCTGTGAGGCCGATGTCTCCGTCTATCTCAATGGCAGTGCAGAACCCTACGATACGGCTCCCACGCACTGTGATGATGGCTCGTTTCTCATCGAGTTTGCTCCCGGCGAGGAGATCTATTCCCTCCACGTCGAGATCGAGCACCCTCATTTCGAAGCCTTCGAATGGGAAGCCGAATCGGGCGATCTGGCCCGTCTGAACCTCGGCGCGACCGCCCGCGTGGAGACCATCATCCTGGAGCGTCATATTACCATCGCCTTCTGGATCGCCACCCTGGTTTTCGTCGCCGTGCTGGTCTTCATCGCCGCCGAGCTGCTGCACAACACCCTTGCCGCGCTGCTCGGCGTCGCCGTCGTCCTGCTGACCGGTGCGTTCAGCCACCTCATCCCCGGCCTGTTCATTTTCGATTTCGAGCGTGCCCTCTCGTACGTCGACTTCGAGGTGATCTTCCTCGTCATGGGGATGATGATCGTGATCGCCGCCATCGAGGAAACCGGTATTTTCCAGTGGCTCACCTACCAGTCCTATCGACTCTCCGGCGGCAAAGTCTGGCTGCTGGTCATCATTTTGATGTGCACCACCGCCGTCACCTCGGCGCTGCTCGATAATATCACCACGATGCTCCTGATGACCCCGCTCACCATCCAGATATCCCTTGCGCTGGGCGTCAACCCGATCTCGCTCCTCATTCCCGAAGTGATGGCCTCCAACGTCGGCGGCATCGCCACGCTGATCGGCACCCCGACCAACATCCTGATCGGCTCCTATGCCGGGTTGGGCTTCAACGATTTTCTCGCCAATCTTACCGTCGGAGTCTTGCTGGCCCAGGCCGTGCTGATCATCTACGTGGTGCTTCGCTACCGGAAACGCTGGGCGGCGGCGACCGGCGGCGCGCTCTCCGAGGCGCTCCTCGCACGCCTTGCCGAGGCGGGCAAGATCAAAGAGCCAGACAAGCTGCTCAAGGGCGGGATTGTCTTTGCCCTGATGATCTTCGGCTTTGTCGTCGGCGAGAAGTTCCACATGGCCCCGGCAGTGATTGCGCTTGTCGGCGCGGTGCTGATGCTCCTCTGGGTTGCCCCCGATGTCGAGACGATGATGCAGGTCGTCGACTGGACGACGCTGATGTTCTTCATCGCGCTGTTTATCCTCGTCGGGGCGATTCAGGAGGTGGGGCTGTTGAGCGTCGTTGCCGGTGCGATTGGCACCCTCGTCGGCGACAGTCTGCTGGCGGCGGTGCTGGTGCTGGTCTGGGCGGCGGCGATCCTTTCGGGCGTGATCGCCAATATCCCCTTCACCGCTGCGATGCTCCCCGTGGTCGGGTTCCTGAGCCGCACCATCCCCGGAGCCGACAGTATGGTGCTGTTCTACACGCTTTCGGTCGGCTCGGCGATGGGCGGTAACAGCTCGCTGATCGGCGCATCGGCCAACATGGTCACGGCGGGCATCTCGGAGCGGGCTGGCTACCGGATCACCTATATGGAGTTTCTCAAGGTGGGTTTCCCCGCCATGTTGATCACCGTTGTGGTGGGGTCGCTCTGGCTGCTGCTTCGCTTCCACGTCTTCGGGGGGTGAGACCCCCTCCCAGCAGCCGCAAAACGGCTGCCCCCTCCTCCTTTCAGGGAGAGGGAGACACGGCGTTGAATCGTATAAGGGGCGACAGGGCGGGCGCAATGCCCGCCTTTTTTCTCCCCCTCTGGCCGACTTCGTCGCCCATCTCCCCCAATCTGGGGGCGATCTTCGTTGGCTCAGTTTATTACAATTCGAGTCCATGATCTCCCCCAAAACTGGGGGAGATGTCTCCGTAGGAGACAGAGGGGGTTTTATGTCTCTCCCAGAAACTCCATCACCACCGCCTGATACGCCGCCGGTTCGGCCATCGACGCCATGTGCCCGGCCTCCTCGAAGGTATGCACCTGCGCATCCGGGTAGAGATCGCGCAGCGCTTCGCGCCGCCCCGCGCTGATCGCCTCGTCGTTGGCCGATTCGAC
>DAOUES010000055.1:0-5797 GCA_034430335.1 Anaerolineae bacterium
TGAGGAGCACGACCGGCGGCGGCACAATCTGATAATCGAATCCGGACTCATTATCGGAATATGTCCCCGCTACCTAGTCGTCAGCCAGGCTGATTATGAAGCATAGAAGACAGCGCAAACCACGCATATTCTTAAAAAACTTTATCCATCAAAATCAAGATGACTGACTGCTAGGTTAGCTGCTCGACCATATTCCCCTCCGATGTGGATGGGTGTATACTGGCTTATATAATATGGTCAGTCCATCGTTCATAGGGGGAGTATCATGGACTTTAGCGACAGAATAAATCAACTTGCCTCGAATGCTTCCAAACAGCTTGAATATATCCAAACTGAAGAGGCCACAAAGAATGCTTTGGTTATGCCCTTCATCCAGGCACTAGGGTATGACATTTTCAACATGAGCGAGGTTATCCCTGAGTTCACTGCTGACATTGGGATCAAAAAAGGTGAGAAGGTTGATTACGCAATCATGCGTGATGGTATACCTATCATTCTGATTGAATGCAAACCTGCCGGATGTGATCTGGTAAAAGAACATATGGATCAACTCCAACGTTATTTCAATGTGACTGATGCGCGCTTTGCCATATGGACCAACGGCGTTGTCTATCGCTTTTACAGTGACCTGGACGCGCCGAACAGAATGGATAGACTTCCTTTTTTGGAATTCGATATACGTGACGTGGATAAACGTATTATTGACGAGTTGACGAAATTCACAAAAGCCGCATTTAACATTGACGAGATTCTCTCAACCGCCAGCGAACTGAAATATGTGGGTGAAATTAGGCGCATAATTGAACGACAAATGGATGAGCCAGATGAAGGCATTGTCCGGGTTTTAGCCTCGGAAGTGTGTCATGGTAGATTTACCGAATCGATTCGTGAAACGTTTACAAAGCTCACGAAAAGGGCTTTCCGGCAGTTCGTCGCTGATCAGACCAAAGCGCTTTTAAAGAAAGCTATGGAGGGTGGTTCACTCTCTGAGTTCGAAGAAGACGAAGAAGAGGGAGAACCAAGAGTTGTTACAACTGATGAGGAGATTGAAGCCTTCATGGTTGTGAGGGCGATTCTTCGTGAGGTCGTAGATGTTGGCAGAGTTGCCATGCGTGATACTCAGAGCTATTGCGGCATACTCCTTGATGACAATAATCGTAAACCAATCTGCCGTTTACGTTTCAACTATGCTCAAAAATACCTGGGCTTATTTGACGCCGACAAAAATGAGGAGCGTGTCCCCATTGATTCGATTGATGATATTTATCAATACGCGGATCACTTGAGAGAAACAGTAAGCTATTACGTGCAGTGATCGCTACAAGCCGCTCGTCTTTGATGTCACTTGAACGCCTGCGCAATGAGTCGAGTAGTCTGCGAATCATGAAAACCTCCCGCCCTGTTTTTTGACCAGTATACAGGGACTCGGAATCAAAAGCCCCCATTGCGTATGGGGGCTTATCGTAACAAAAAAAGGCCCAAAAGTGGGCCCGGCAGGATTCGAACCTGCGACCAACCGGTTATGAGCCGGCCGCTCTAACCGCTGAGCTACGGGCCCCGATCAAAAAAAGCGGGCAACGGGACTCGAACCCGTAACAACAGCTTGGAAGGCTGATGTGTTACCGTTACACTATGCCCGCAATCGGTACAGGCATTTTACCGTTAAATAGGTGCTCCGGCAACCTCTCCTAACCGGGAATCCCCTCTCACTCCGCCGCCCGCGTCAGCGTCCGCGTGGTGATCAACGTCATCGCCACGCCCAAAATGATGATCGCCAGCGCCTCCGGCCACAGCGCGGCGAATCCGCTCCCTTTGAGTATTATGCTCCGCTCAATCGTCAGGTAGTGGCGCAGCGGCACCGCCCACGATATCCACTGCATCGTCTTCGGCAGCGTCGTAATCGGCACCAGGTACCCCGACAGCGTCAGCGCGACCATCGCCCAGACGAACACGACCGTCGTTGCCTGCTGCTGCGACCGCGTGATCGTCGAGACCATCAGCGCGTAGGCCGTCTCGGTGAACAGGTACAGCACCGTCAGCCCGAACAGCACCCAGAACGACCCGCGCAGTTCGACCTCGAAGATGAATTGAGTCACGGCAAGCATCAGCAGGAAGTTGATCGTTCCCAAAAGCAGCGGCGTGATCATCTTCCCGGCGATCAGTTCGATCTTCCGCAGCGGCGTGATCGTCAGCATCTCGATAGTGCCGATCTCCCGCTCCCGAACGATCCCCATCACTGCCACCAGCGTCGTCACCTGGAACGTGATCAGCCCCAACTGCGAGGTCTGCGAATCGGGCCGGAAGTCGAGCGTCTGGTTGAACAGCGCCTCGGTGTACACGCGGATTCCGCCGGGGGATTTTTGATTGGTGTTGATTATCACCGAATCTTCGATCAGGGCCTCTACCGCCCCCTGCGCTGCCGTGACCGTCCGGCTGGCGATCAGCGAACTCACCCCGTCGATCACTACCTGGATTTGCGGGACGACCGTCGGCGACTGGCTGTCCTGCATGAAATTACGCGGGATGACTACCAGCCCGATAATCTCGCCCCGGTCGATCAGGTCGCGGGCCTCGTCTAAATTTTCGGGGTAATACAGCACCTCAAGTTCCCGCGTATTGTCCAGCGCGGTGATCACCTCCCGGCTCAATGGCGAGTGGTCGTAGTCGATCACCGCCACGCCCATACCGACGATGTCCTGGCTGATCGCCCGCCCCATCAAGATGATCTGGATCGCCGGGGCAAGCAGCGAAAATCCCAGCAGGATTCGATCCCGTGTGAACTGGATGATCTCTTTCTGTATCAGCGTACCCAATCGATGGAACATAGCCACTTCTTAATTGATATTTTCCCCGATACTGTAATTGTCGTGACTTGGTACAGTCATATCAGCCTGCGCTCCCTTGATCGCCCCCTGTGGGGGAGATGGCGCGTAGCGACAGAGGGGGTATTCCGCCACGCACAAAACCGAAAGCCTCTTGATCGCCCCAGATTGGGGGAGATGGGCGACCGCAGGTCGACCAGAGGGGGATGGAATGGATGTTTTGACTACGTCAAAACTCCGATCAATCGGACTTGGTCCGATTGACTACATCTTCTTGCTGAACGTCGCCAGCGCCCCGATCACCCCGATCACCCCCATCCCCAGCAGCGTGATCGCCTCAGTTCCATAACTGACCATCTCGACGCCCTTCAATGCGATGCTCCGCGAGATGATCATGAAGTGCGTGCCGGGCATGCAGAACGCCAGTATAACCGACACAATCGACGATTTGTCGATTGGCAGTATCAGCCCTGTCAGGAAGAAGCCGGGAATGAACAACATCAGCAGCACGATGTTCGATACCGCTCGCTGGCTGTGGACGAAATTGGTCAGCAGCAGGCAGAACGCCATCGTTGCGAACAGGTAATCGGCGATCATCAGGGCATACTGTCCTAGCCCGCCCCGGAAGGGCACCCGGAACCAGAACACGGCCACCGCCAGCGCCAGCAGCCCGCCGACCACCCCCAGCGCCAGATAGACCACCAGCTTACCCAGCAAATATTCTCGACCTGCTACCGGGGTCGTGACCAGCATCTCGAAGGTGCCTACCTCCCGCTCGCGGGCGACCGTCAGGGCGAGCGCCATCGCCGGTAAAATCAATACCAGCGCCATCAATCCGGGGATCATGCTGATCTGCGAGCGCAGGTTCTCGTTGAACCACACCCGCATCCGCAGATCGAAGGGCGGCGGCGAGGCCCCTGAGAGGTTCTCCGCATGCGATTGACTCCGCCCATCTATCGAACGGATCACCTGGTAGGCGGTGCCCGTGTCGCTCCCATCCACCACCAGGTTGACCTCTGCCTGTTCGCCTGCGCTCAACCGCGTGCCGAAGTCCGGCGGGATCACCACGCCCCCCTCGGCGTCTCCGGCGCGGAACAATTCGGCGATCTCGTCCGTGCTGTCGACGTTGGCAACGATGGTCAGGTCGCCGTCGGCGGTCAATGCACGGATGTACTCGCGGGCCTGCGGCGACCCATCCCGGTTGTAGATCGCGATATTCGCTTTCTCGACGTCAAAGGAAAATACGTAGGCCAGCAGCGTCAGCAGGACGGCGGGTGAAAGGATCGTCAGGAACAGGAAGCCGGGATCGAGCAGGATGTGCTTGAACTCTTTGACGATGATCGCGCGGGTGCGGCGTACGGTATTCCGGATCACGGTCGACAGCCTCTGCTGGTGGGCAAAATCTGCCGCCTATTTTACCCACCTTTCCGATTCCGGCACCTATCAGTTTGTGGGGGATGCAGCGATGTAGCACGTCCGCCCACTTCCCTGATACAATAAGTTCGATGAGATAAAGTGCTCACGGAGTATTGACCATGACCGCAGGCCGTATCGGAGATATGACGCATAGCGAGCTTCGCGCCTTCGTCGAGGCGATTGTCGAAGAACGCACCCAGGGCGAGCCGCGCCGCTGTTACAAACAGCGCAGCCGCCGCCCCATTGAAGAAGTTCTTGCCTCAATTCGCAGGAATGTCGTCACGCCGAAACCGGGAACGCCCTCTATTGTGGAGATGCTCCGCGAGGATCGGGATCGATGAGTGAGCAGTATGTCATCGATACCAGCATTTTGATGCAAGCCTATATCCACGATGCCAACACTTCCAACGTTCACGCTTTGATAGACCTATTTGCCGAAGAAGAACCACCCGAACTGCATTATCTCGATATTGGTCTTACTGAATCTACGAATGTCCTCTGGAAGCATATTCGGTGGGGGAATCTCGATCTTGAAAGTGCAATGCAGGCATTACAAGATATTCGCGACCTGCCGCTGGTAGTTCACATTGTTGAACCATACCTTGCCGATGCATTGGGATTAGCTGTTAAGCACGAACTGGCTGTTTACGATTCACTGTATTTGGCATTGGCTCAGGAACTCAATTGCAGCTTAATCACTGCTGATGTAAAGCAGGGCCATATTGCTGAACAGGTAGGTGTCACCCTCAAATCAATCACCGATTTTGTGCCAGCCGAATAAGATATTCTGCTCGTTGATGATTGGGAATTCTACCCGCCCAGCCCCAGCGTGTTCGCATATGCCTCATCTCTAACATAAGGGTGCATTCATAGTTGGGGGCGCATCGCACTCAGTCAATCCATCCCGGTCGTCTGATCCCCACTTTAGCCCGGCGGATTCAGCCCCGGGATAGAGATTTGATCTGCCCCCAAATGTGAATGCACTCCTAACACAAGGCTCAATTGACAAAACCAATCCTTTGATATCTCTGCGCCTTTGCTGTGAGACTCTCCCCGGTACCGTATCATAGCACTGTAACCCGACCGTAACGCCTTCCCTGTTGACCCCCTCCGCAGAATGGATACAATCGAGACATTGCATACCAGCGAGGGTATTTTATGAGCGGCCCCCAACCAGCCAACTACACACTTGACCACACCCCGGAATGGGCCGACGGCTTCACCGCCTGGCTCCCGGAGCGCGTCGATCCCGTCCGGCGGGTGGGCTACACCCTGTGCGATCTCGTCCGCCGGGGCCTGATCGACGAGGCCGCCGCCGATGAGTTCCACGCCGAAACCCTGCTCGCCGATTTCGCCTGGCGCTTGCTCTGGGCCGACGAAGACGCCGTCCCCGATACCGAGTCGATTGGCGAGGCGCTGCGCACCGCCGAGGGGATCGTCGTCTTTTTGCACGGCTGGGATGGCAGCGGCGATATCTGGGAAGACCTCCCCGCGCTGGTCGTGCAGCACAATCCTCGATTGGTCGCCCTCGTCCCCGATGTCAACGGCTTTGGCGGTAC
>DAOUES010000056.1:0-19162 GCA_034430335.1 Anaerolineae bacterium
CGCAGGCCGACATACCGACTTTAGCCCGGCGCTTCAGCGCCGGGAAGCTTGCACTAACCGCGCTAAAACAGCCCCTTGAGCATGTGACCACCATAGGCGAATAGCAGCGCTCCCGCCCCGGTCGCCAGGGCCGCCGTCCAGGTGAAGCGCCACAGCGACACGCGGTAGACGCCCCCGACCACCCCCACTACTTTTGCCCCGCCAAACGGAACGACCCGCCCCAGGATCAGGAACCAGGGCGAATCGGCGGGAAGGCGGCCCAGGCCAAACGGCATTTTGTCGCGTTCCGATTCAAAGTCCGACATACTTCCAATCTTCACCCCGATGAAATACTCGACGAACGAGGCCAGCATGTAGCCGATCCAGCTATAGAGCGCGCCCATCACCGGCCCAAACACGATCCCGTTGATCGCGGTCAGCGTTTCGGTCGGAATCGGCGATGCGCCGAGCAGCGTATGCAGTGAAATGCTGACCAGCGGGCCGACAAACCCGATTTCTGCTATAAATGACTCAACCTGGTCGATGTTCTTCGCCAGGTAAACTGCCAGCAAGGAAGAAGCGATAACGCTCAACACCAGCACGGCGGTTCCCGGCCACCGGTGTTCATGTTTTTCTGTCACTTTTCCTGCCGGGGTGGCGACGGATTTCTCGGAAAGCATACGATCCTCTTCTCACTACCAACCTGCGATGGCGGCGGTGTCCGGCTGCCGCACGTTCAACGCAACATCATATCTCTATACGTGCATTCAGGCGAACTGTTGCAGGGGTTAGAGGGACATCCGCCCGTCAGGTCTTGAGCAGCAGCAACTGAAGATGACGAACAGCGACCGCAGGAGGTAGAATGGCGATCAGCGCCGCGCGCAGCAGCGGCAGCGGGCCGATCAGCCCGGCCCTGGCAAAAGCGTAGATCGCCCAGACGGCGAAGCAGCAGCAGGGGGAATCGCCATGCCTCAAGAAATGAACCACGACCAGGTAAAGAACATTCTCAAGTTTATCGATACGACGCAAGTGCAAAATCCATTTTCACTCCATTTCCAGGAAGCCCCCACCTATGGTGGGGGAGGAATGGCCGGAGCCGAAGGCTCCGCAGGGCGGAGCTTTGATGGAGTGTCCAAGCAAACCGGTTCCCGAAGGGATAAAATCCCGGAGAAGCCACTACCTATGGTAGTGGTTAGGGATTTTGAGGTTTGCCATTCACTTTTTCTGCCTCCTCCCTAATCGATACCGGCAGTAACCACGTTGCCAGTTCATACGTATATTGTTTAAGCCTAGAAATTGAAATGCTGTTCAGGTTCCGGCAGTGAAGACCGCTGAATGATCGACCGGCAGCCTTTACATACCAAGGATGGCAGCTTATGAATCGGGTTTTATTCTCCGTCGGCATCAATGCGGTTGAAGCCCTGGGCACAGTTACACGGATGATTGCCATTGCCGACGAACTCCGAAAAATCGCGCCGGATACTGATATCCTTTTCCGTGCGGCTGGCTCTGAAGCTGAGCATGTTGTAGGTCACGACTACACCTGTGTAACCGGTTACAAGCCCAATATGTATGGTCTTCCCGGCTGGGTTTGGAAATTCATTGGCATTGTTCAAGGAGAGTGGGACGGTACCGTGCCGCCTATCAAACGCATAGAAAGCATTATTCGGATGAAAGGCATCTGCACGAAGGCATACGTCGAGCAATCCTATCATGAATGGGAAGAACTTATCCAGTCATTCAAACCGGACGTCATTGTGAGTGAGTTTGATCTGGTTGTCCCAATTGTCGCAAGAAAATACGGGATCACTCTTCTTACGACCTTTTGTTTCGTGGGAAGCCCATCCCATTACTCTGAACTCTTTTATGACCGGCCATATCCAGATAAGCGGCTCAATCGGAATTACAATCGCCTGCTTCGACGCCTGAAGCTGCCTGAAATATCGAATATACTTGAACTTTTTGGGGGATATGGACATTCAGAAAGACTCATTCCCTCCATCCCGGCCATGGAAGATATCTCAAATAACGACAGGAATCACTTTGTTGGGAGTATTGTTCCAGAAAAATTCTCAGACCGATCCTGGTCTTGGGAGAAGCACCGCCCACTGATTTATGTTTATCTCAGCATAGGGCAGATCAACCCACAATTTGCCGAAAAAGTTCTGGCCGATGCCTTTGCAGAATCGAATTTTGATGTTGTCTTCTCAGGCGCGGGACACCCGTATTTTGAGAAGAGAGGAGAATATCAGATTGGAAATGTTCACTTTTTCCGGTACCTCCCATCGGACGAGGTGCTGAAACAGACCGATATCGCCATTCACCATGGTGGACAGAACACGACGCTCCAGTGCATTGAGTCCAGGGTCCCGGCGCTCATTTTCCCCGGCGAGCACTTTGAGCGTCATTACAATGCGAAAAAGGCTTCTGAGATCGGCTGTGCATATAATCTCAATAATGATGATTTCACAGCAGATAAAATACGTTCCTACTGCCAGGAACTACTTGATCGGAAAACCTTTCACACAAACCTGGAAAAGTACAGTCGGGAAATCCAGGAGCTAGGCGGAAGAAGAAAAGCAGCAGAAATAGTATTGCAAAAACTGGAGGAGTCAAACAGGCGATAGGAGAGGCTTAACGAACATGCACAGCAGCAGGATAAATTTATGCCGCAAGATATGAATCACGACCAGGTAAAGAACATCCTCAAGTTCATCGACGCTTCGCAAAGCGAGCCGGTGAAGCAGAGCATCTTTACACAGTTGGGCCACGACTGTTTTTACACGCGCAAACTCGACGAGTGGGTCAGGCAGTATACAGGAAACGTCCAGGCCTTTCTGGATCGAGTCAACGTCGAGCAGGCATCGAAATACTGGGAGCGGCTGGAATTCGACGCGGATCGCACCATCCTCACCCTGACCGGCAAAGTCGTGGAGGAATGCGCCTGCGCCTTCGCCGAATGTGCTGATCCGCCGCAGTCATTGTGTCACTACTGCTGCAAGAACTTCCAGCAGGAACTGTTCGGGATGCTGCTGGGCCAGCCGGTCGAGGTAGCCATCACCGAATCATTCCTACTGGGCGATGATCGATGCAGCACGATCATTCGCCTCGTCTGACGAAGGGGCAATTCGCTATTCTTCGTACGGCCTCGTGAAGAACATCTCGTCGATGTAACCCAGCAGAACCTCATCCACCTTCGGTAAGACTGTCATTGGCTGGAATTCGCCTTCGTCGTATGTGTGGAAATGGGTGTCAGCAAGGTTTTCTTCGGTATAGATGATGTTCGGCGGGTTGTCGTTGCAGCGAGTCCACTGGCCGCTGTACTCCGTCGCCGCGTTGATCACTTCCAGCATGTGATACTTATAAGTGCCCTGAACGTGATCCACGTCGAACTGCACCCTGAGATACGGGCAGGGCAGGTCTTTGATGAACCGGGCAGCATCTCTTTCCGCCCAGTACGCCTCATCGGAGATCGCACCCCCGTGAATCACGAACGCCTCCATTTCTTCCCGGCTCATCTCAGTTCTGACGCTGAGGGTCAGGATCGTCTCTATTGCCCAGGGTTCCTCGTTCTCTATCCCGCGCATGAGGTCCCTGCCGGGGCTGGCTGGCCCCTCCCAGTCGATCAGGAACGCGACCGGCATATCCGGGTAGCGCGATAACGCTCCTGTCGCCATGACAAGCCCGAACGAATAAGAGACTATCCCAATGTTGTCCGGCTGAACGAACGACTGCTCGCTGACAAAATCCACCAGCGCCTTCAAGTCGTCCTGATGCACTGGCCCGTGGTGATCGTCCTCGCCTTCGCTGCCCAACCGTCCCTCCGGGGCGAAATCGACCGCCACGATCCCCATCTCTTTCAAACCGTCGGCAATAATGTCCGATTGAAACGCAAAACTGCCATCCCCACCGGCCACGCCGATCAGCGCCGGGAATGGCCCATCGCCCTCCGGCTTTGTGATCCGTATCTCGATTTGGTTGCCGTTCAACGATGGGATCGACAGCAGCGCCGTTCCGCTCTCTGGAAACACAATCTCCGACTCTGGCTGTGGCTCATCCGTCGGTTGTGGCGCGACCGTTGGCTCAGGTGCAGTCGTCGGCTGTGACATGGTCGTTGGCTCTGACGTGGCCGTCGGGACTTCTTCACCACCCGCACAGGCCGACAAGAAGAGACATAGGGAAAGAACCGCTGATAATCCTATCCACTGACGTTTTCTCATTTTTCGCTCCATCGATTGAGAGTGCAAACCAGAATTATGCCCTACGCAGTTTCTTTCTTCCCAAACAACCGCTTGTAACCAAAATAGAACAGCGCCACCAGCATCGGCACAAAGATCAGCGCCTTGCCGATTGTGGCAAGACTAAAATCATTGAAATTGAAGATACCAACCACCGGAACCGCTGTGATCAGTATCCCCAGTATGGTGATGATGATCGGAACTTTCTTCCCTCGCAGTTCAAAAAATACAGCGCCCGCAGGAACGTACATAATCAGCGCCCCTATTAGCATGGCCGCTTGAAATTCACCACTGACTGCCTGGTAAACGATTACACCCACTACCCCCAGGGCATACAGTACAAGATAAACCCAGAGTGCTTTCTTCCACATGTGTGCTGTCCTTTCGCCTCAAAGTTAAAAAGCAAAAGAGCCAGTGCGAAAAACACTGGCAGATTGTATCGAGTGCCCCCAAGGAGATTCGAACTCCTGCTTCAGCCTTGAAAGGGCCGCGTCCTGGTCCTCTAGACGATGGGGGCTAGAGCGCTGAGATTTTACCGTATAGGCCGCCAAAGTCAAGTACCACATCAGTCTAGCTGTAATCTATCTTTTCCTTTGCGCTCTCTGCGAACTTTGCGGTGCATCTCCCCACTTTTATCTTCTACAGCGTCGCCCGGTCGGCGAGCCAGGCATGCCCCATCCGCTCGAACTTCTCCAGGAACAGTTGAATCTGCGCTTCGAGTTCCTCCGCCGATTTATACGCCCAGATTTGATCCTCCCCCGCGTGGTGCAGCCGGTCGCCGGGACGGTTGGTCATCCGCGAGTGCAGCCGCCCCGACCAGGCCGGAACGACCACCTGGGTGCGCGGGTCCTGCACCTTGAATCGGTCCAGGTTGATGAAGTACTGGTGGATATCATGGTCGGCGAGGATCGTCGCCCACTCCGTATGCTCGAAATGCACCCGCAAAATGATATCCGACTCCATATAGGCGATAAATCGCACGTTGGCATAATAGGTGTCGGCGGTGCGGTCGAACCGCTCGTCGAGCTTGACCATCACGTCGTTGCTCTTGAGTTGATAGCCCAACTCGCCGAGCGGCCCTTCAAGCGAATCGGCAATCGGCAGGTTGAACGACTGCTGAAGCGCGGCCACATCGGGCGGATCGTCCGGCAGCGATGCGTGCGGCAGGTGCCATAGATAGTCATTGATTTTCGTCATAAGCTCGTCTATTCCCTCTTATGCGACTGGCATTCTGTCAATATGTGGCTTACAAAATAATCCGGTAACCGCCTATAGGCACACATCAACTTGCGCCGGATGATCGCCCCCCGGCGGGGGGAGATGTCGCGCAGCGACAGAGGGGGGCGGCCATCACCTACAAAAAATCGCCCTATACCCCCTCCACCACCCGGCGCGGGTGCGTATAGAGCCGCATGCTGTTTTCGTCCACGCAGCCGATCAGCGTCATGTTCCAGCGGGCGGCCAGCCGGATCGAGAAGTTGGTCGGCGACGCTTTCGAACAGATAACCGGAATGTCCATCCCCCGCGCCTTGTTGACGATCTCCGAACTGATCCGCCCGGTGGTCAGGATGATCCTCCCCGCCGTCTCGATCTCGTTCATCAGTGCCAGCCCGCGCAGCTTGTCGAAGGTGTTGTGCCGCCCGGCGTCCTCGACCGTCAATACCAGCCTTTCGCCGTCGCTCAACCCGGTGACATGCACGCCTCCGGCATTCTGGTGAAGATGCGCCTGCCGGTAGAGCCGATCCATCAACGCCCACAGTTGCACAGGCGTGATCTCTATCTCCTCCTCGACCGGGTCATGGGCGGAGATCAGGTCGTCGAAGGTGATGCTTCCCCCGCTGCCGGAGGTCAGGATCACCCGGCGGAGCGGCTTCGTGGTCGGCGCGTTCAGCCAGATGTCGATGCTCCGCCCCGTGTTGCACAGCCGCCACGACCGAATCCCATCGAGCGAATCGATCACGCCCTCATTGGCTAAGAAGCCCAGCGCCAGCGCTTCCTGATCACAGGGTGTACACATCATCGTCGTGAGTTCCTGCCCGTTGATGTAGATCGTGAACAACTGCTCGTCGATGATCTGGGCGTCGATTTCTGTGCGATTATCTTGTGTGACAAGCGTGTATCTGACGGAATCGGTAGCCGTACAGGATTCGTGTTCTGGGAGAACTGCCATTCGGGTTTTTTCCAGTACTGGTTCACATCTGCCTGTAGGATATCCTAACTGTAGCCGGGCGGCGAGTCGGCAGTTTTTTAAGGCTTGTCCGGTATTCTGCGGGATAATGAACTTTAAATAATCCAACCACAACAATTCCGTCGCATAAAAAGTAATGCCGCCCCCTTTGCTAAGGGGGGCAGATTCTCGCGAAGCGAGAAGCGGGGGGTGATCGTGGGCAAGTGGCCTACTCCTTTTCCCTTTGGCAGTATCGTAATTCATCCTCCCCACCGAATCCATGTACAATAATATCGGGTTGTAAAACCCGACTACATTACACGAACCGGGGGACATCATGACCACCGACTGGATCGACAAGTTATCGCTGGCAAACCTCTCGACATTGATCCACGACCGGCAGGTGACGCCGCTCGAAGTTGTCGAAGTCTGCCTGGAGCGGATCGAGAAGCTGAACCCGGAGATCAACGCTTTTCTCACCGTCATGGCAGACTCTGCCCGCGAAGAAGCACAGCAGGCGACGGCGGCGCTTGGGCGCGGTGAAGACTGGGGGCCGCTGCACGGCATCCCGGTTGGCGTTAAAGACCTGATCGACGTGGCGGGTGTGCCGACCACCGCCGGGAGCCGGTTTTTCAAAGACAATATCCCCCGGAAAGATGCCATTGTGATCCAGCAGCTTCGTGCAGCCGGGGCGATCATCATCGGCAAAACCAACCTCCACGAATTCGCCGTCGGCGCGACGAACGTCAACCCGCATTACGGCCCGGCCCGCAATCCCTGGAACCCCGATCTCAGCCCCGGCGGTTCGAGCGGCGGATCGGCGGCGGCGGTGGCGGCGGCGATGTGTCCCGGTGCGCTCGGCACCGATACCGGCGGATCGGTGCGCCTGCCCGCCGCCCTCTGCGGCCTGACCGGGCTTCGCCCGGCGCTGGGGCAGGTCAGCACCCAGGGCGTCATCCCGATGAGCTGGTCGCTCGATACGGTCGGCCCGCTGGCCCACTCTGCCCAGGGGCTGGCGCTGATGCTCGACGCGATGACCATCGAAGCCGCCATCCCCCACGCGCAGACCATCGACGAGCCGGTGCGGGGATTACATATCGGCGTCCCCAAAGATGATTCGATCTGGGCCGACCTGTCGTTGGAATTGGTCGGGCCGGTTCGCTCGGCGATTGACGTGCTGGCCGTCGATGCCGGGATGACGCTGGTCGAGATCAGCCTTCCCGATATCCGGCAGGCGTACCAGGCCGCATCGACGATCAGCATGGGTGATGCCGCCGCCTATCACCGCGACCGGCTGGCAAATGCCCCGCAGCTTTTTGGTGCTGATGTCCGGGCGCGCCTCGAACAGGGAGCCGCCCGCAGCGCCGCCGACTATGCCCTCGCCCGCCAGTTCGAGCGATCCTGGATACGCAGGCTCCACACCCTCTTCCGCGACGAGATCGACGTGCTGGTCACCCCGGCCACGGGCGTCATCTCCCATGCGATAGAAGGCAGCGAAGGCGTCTCGGCAGCGGCGGAGCTGCTGCGCTTCACCTACCCGTTCAGCCTGAGCCGCCTCCCGGCCCTATCGATGCCCTGCGGGTTCAGCGACGACGGCCTGCCGGTGGGGGTGCAACTGGTCGGGCGTGACACCTCGACGCTGCTGCGCGCGGCTCATGCCCACCAGCAGTACACCGAATGGCACGTCCGCCGGGCGGTCGTGTAGAAAACAGAATCCTTATAGAGATGAAGGTCGAATCGCAAAGGTGCAAAGAGCAAAAAGGTAGGCTCTCTTGCAAGGGCTGGAGACGCAACACTTTTTAGCAGGTACTGGAACTTGGCTGATCCTTGATATGCCGCCTCACCTGATCGGATGTCGGAGGGGCAGGGCTTGGCCCTGCCCGCAGCATCATATGACTGAGAAAAATACTAATAAATCACCTGCCGCCAGATCGCATCCAGCGCCTGCACGGTGATTAAATTCCGCAGTGTGTACCCGTACTGCACGTTCTCCTTGCTGAAATTAGCCGTGTTCCCATCCGGCGGCATTGAAGGATGTACCCCGTCGTCGCTCACCCCGTGATTGGGCAGCGCCTCCATCGCCGAATAATAATCGATCAGCGGCACGTCGTAGGCCCAGGCTGTGCTGACGATCACGTTGTTCAGCCCGCTCACATCCCCGTAAGAGTTCCACGGGATCGTATACAGCACCGGGATCACCCCGTATTCCAGCGAGATATCGACTATCTTTTGCAGGTTGGCCCGGAATGCGTCGACCGACAGGTGCCCGGTCGAGTCGTTCGTCCCGATCATGATCAGCGCCACCGAGGGCTTCACCAGTTCGTACTCGCACACCAGCGGCGACCGTCCCGCGCAGCCCGGTTCGGCCCTGGCCGGGTCGAGGATGTCGGCGCTCGTCCAGCCGTAGCGCTCGGCCAGCGACGGGTTGTCGAACGAGTTGGTGACCCGCGCCGTGCCCATGAACTGGTTGATCGCCGGTTGCAGGTAGGCGTACTCCTCGTGCAGATCGGTGCGCCCCTGCCCGATTGGGTTCAAAAAGGCCGGGCTGTGCGTGATGCTGTCGCCCACTTTCGAGAACACCGTCGATCTGTTGTCCAGCGTTTGCCCTTTGAGATAGATTTGCCGCGAATGCGCCGTGATCCCCGTCACCAGGGCCGGATAGCCAGGGTGGTCTACCGGGGGCGCTGCCGTAGCGACCGGCCTCGCGGTTGGCGATGGCCCGGCAGTGGGCGTCCGGGTTGGGCGCTGGGTGGGGCGCGGCGTTGGAGACGGAGTCCCCGGCCCGACTGTTGGAGTCGGTGTGCCGGTCGCCGTCTGAGTCGGGGTCGGAGTCGGCGCAACCACCTCGATCCGCACGAACGGTTCCAGCCCGAACTGCGTGCCGTCCGGCCTCTGTATTTTCCAGATGCTCCGGTACAGCCCGCCTTCCTCCGGTGCGCGCATATTGACCAGGATATCGAACTGCTCGCCCATCTTGACTTCCGGGATCGGGTTCGATTCGGGCGCGCCGAGCGGGTCACCGGAGATGAACACCAGTTCGAAGCCTTTGCCCCAGTGACAGTTGCTCGTATTGACCATCCGCCACACTTTGGTGAATTCCGCCCCGGCCAGGATTTGCATATTGTCTGGGACGGTCACGTCGTCGATGAAGGCGACGTTGTAGATGCATTCTTCGGGCGTGGTCGGCGTCGGGGTGACCGTCACCGTCCAGGGTACGACGATTCGCACGTAAGGCTCCGTCCCGAACCAGATGCCGTCCGGCGAGACGAACTGCCAGACCATCGTGTACTCGCCGATCTCCAGCGGGGCCTGCATCTCGACCGAAATATCGACCATCTCGCCCTGCGCGGTCGGTGGCACATCGACCGCCACCGGCCCGACCAGTTGATCGCCCCACAGGAACATCAAGGTGAAGCCCGGTCCCCAGTCGCAGGCGCTCGTATTCTGCATCCGCCACGACTTGGTGAACATCGTCGCCGGTTCGACGGTCGTGTAATCCGGGACGGTCAGGTCGGCGACGAACGCCGCGTCGAGGCTGCACCAACTGTAATCAGGCAGAGTCGGCACGGGCGAGGGCATGGCGGTGTCGGTCGGGAGCGCCTGCGCCCGCGTCGCGCTGGGAGTCAGGCTCGCCTCCAGGCTGGGCAGCACGTACAGAGTCGGAGTCGATTCTTCATCGCCGCCCCCGCAGCCCGCCAGCACGATCAATACGACCACCGCCAACCCGACCAGGCACGCGGGCAGCAAAACTCTCTTCGATTTCGGTGATTGGCCTGTCACGTCCCGCATTTACTACTATAACCTTGCCTGTCTGGTTTCTCTCTCCCTTGATGCAGTTTATCGGTCAGTGTATCAGGGAATGATTCGTTGTGGGGGCGGTGCAAAGACCGGTCGATATGCGCCACCCGCAGAGCGCGGCTAGTTTAGCACGCCCTGATATTCCCCCGCAAACCGCCTGCAATCCGAATACCCGGCGATCAACCACCCGGCACCCGGCGCTGAAGCAGCGGGCTAATGTCTTTACTTTTCGGCGCACAACGACAAATCGCCGGGCCGATGCTGTTTGTAGCTTTTCCCTTTTTCCTCCGTGAGTGGATGTTTTGCCGGAGGCAAAACTCCGATCAATCAACCCTGGGCTGATTGGCGCTTGCCCCCGACGCCCAATCTGGTTACTATCTGGAACAGCGACAAAAAATCAACCAGAGGAAGATCGATGAGCCTGACCCAGGAAACCACTGCCGACAACGATAATGATTATATATACATTCCGCGTGCAGTGTTCTACGCCGTGCTCGCCGGGCTGCTCGGCCTGGTCGTCGGCGCGGTGGGCGGCTATTTCGGTGCCATCAATGTCTACAATCGCGGCGTCACTGATGCCGTCGCCGCCGTCGATGACGCCGTCAATGATGCTGTTGCCGGAGCCATCAGTACATCGGCAGACTCCACCGGTTCGGAATCGGCCCCGGCAGCCCCCGCCGCCCACGTCGACGGCGATCTTACCGACGACGATCCCTATCTAGGCCCGGAAGATGCCCCGGTCACCATCGTCGAGTTCAGTGACTTTTTCTGCCAGTACTGCGCCGTGTTCGGACGTCAGATTCTCCCGCAAATCATCGAAGAATACGGCGATCAGGTTCGCTTCGTTTACCGTGATTTCCCTGCCCTTGGCGGCGACCGTCCTGCCGAGGCTGCCCAGTGCGCAGGCGACCAGGGTTCTTTCTGGGAATACCACGACGCGCTGTTCGAGAATTTCCGCGAGTACACGTCGACCGATGATTTCGTCGCCCTGGCCGAGACTCTCAATCTCGACGGCGAAGAACTGCGCGACTGCATCGAATCGGGGACGTATCGTGACGAGTGGAACGCTGACTACCAGGATGCGCGCGCGCTGGGTGTCTCCGGCATCCCGACCTTCTTCGTCAACGGCACCCGCTTCGTCGGGGCGCAGCCCTACGAGAATTTCAAGCAGGTCATCGACGCCGAACTGGAAAAACAGTAACCGGCTGCCTGCTGTACGTTTCGTTTGACAGAGAGAGCGCCGCATCATTTGTGACACGACGCTTTTCAGGTTTTACAAAAGAGTTCGGCAAACTCCTACAACCGTATCAAACCACGCCAACTCAATCGCCCCCAGGTTGGGGGAGATGTCCGACGTATGTCGGACAGAGGGGGCCATTACCGAGTTTAACGTAAAAGGGTGTGACCTATGGCTAATCCAGAGATTTTCCCGGCAGCGGCCCCCGCCCGCCGTTCGATCAGCCGCACCGCTTATCTGTTATTTGGTATTGGGGCCGGTCTCATGGGCTGCGGCGCGACCGTCTTCGGCGTGACCGTTGCTACCAGCCGCTCGACCACCTGGTCATTCGCTCTCTCCGGCGGGATCGCCTGCGCCGGGGTCGCCGGGTTGATCGCCGGGATCGTCACCCTCGCCCGGCTCAAACAGGCCATCCAGGTCGAAGTCACCCCCTACCGCCTGACCTGGCGCGAGGGCAAGCGCACTGCCACCCTCGAATACAAAGACGTGATCCGTGTCGATTTCGTCAAGGGTCAGGAGCCGCGCGGCGAATACGTCCTCGAATACCCTATCGTCCGTTTCATCGAGAGCGACGGCGAGATGATGGAGTTCGATGTCACCTTCGAAGACCGGGGGATGATCCACAAGAGCCGCTTCGACGCCCGTGCGATCACTGCCGCCGTGCTGCGCTACCTGCCGCCGCATGTCGTTCTCACCCCGACCCTGGACGAGTTTGTCCAGACCGGCGAAGTCGACCTTGACCTGTTAGCCAACCGCTGATCCACCACACCACGCGAATGATCGCCAAGCGTCACGTCGAAATCCTGAGTCTGCTCGCCCTCGTGCTGATCGTCGTCGGCCTCGGTTTTCTGTTCAGCGGCCAGCACCTCGACCAGAGTTTCATTGCTTATCGCTGCGCCCGCAATCTCGCCAGCGGCCAGGGATTCGCCTACAATCCCGGGGAGCCGGTTCTCGGCGATCCGGTCACCCCTATCTACGTTGTCCTGTTGTCACTCGCCGCCCGCTTCACCCCCGATATCCCGCTCACCGGCAACCTGATCGGCGTCGTTTCCATCGGGTTGGGCGCGGCGGCGCTGTATTTCGCCGTGCTCCCCACCGGCAAGTGGACAGCGCTCCTGGTCAGCGCCCTGTACGCCGTCTTTCCCCTCCTCTGGCTGACCCTCGGCCTGGAGATCGGCCTGTGGATGGCGCTGGCCCTGCTTGCGATTATGGCCTATCTCCTCGACCGGGCGGTCGTCACCGCAGTGCTGCTTGCCCTGGCGACGCTGATCCGCCCTGAGATCGGTGCGCTCGCTGCCATCCTGATCGCCGACGCCATCGCCACCGGTCGCCGCTTCGAAATTCTCCCTTTCGGCCTTTATACCGGGATCGTCATTCTGGGCTTATTATTGCTGCCCGGCCTTCCCGGTGTTGGCTCCGTCCCCATCCTCACGGGCGTGATCGCCCCCAACGTCTGGGCCGGGCTTGCCGCCGTAGGCGGGGCGAGTTTTGCCCTCTCGCCTTTGTGGATCGTCCTCCCGATCCTCGCCGTTCCTGGCCTGATCCGCCTGCCGGTGCTCCGCCGCCGCGAAGATCGCTGGCCGCTGGTGCTGGCCGGATGGTCCGCCCTTCACCTTGTCACCCTCGCTCTTTTCCGCACCGCCGTCTATTCCTGGCACTTCGCCCCGCTGATCCCGGCGCTGGCTGCGCTGGTTGGGCTGGGGGCGAACTGGATTGTTGGCCTGGTCAAGGAGAAGGGAATCCGCGCGGTCGTGATCGGCGTCTACGTTTTGCTGCTGGGCGGCGCTGCTGCCGATTCGCTGCTTCGCCTCACCCTCACCCCGCCCGCCGACGATCTCCCCTGGCAGGCGATGCAGCCCGCCCTGATCGACGAAGAGTCGGCGCAGGCCGGGTTCTGGCTTCTCGACAACACCGCCCCGGATACCGTCGTCGCCACGTCAGAGTTGGGCACATTAGGCTATATTTCCGAACGTCCCATCCTCGACCCGCAGGGGCGGCTCCAACCCGATCTCGCCGAAGCCTACCGGCGCGGCGATACCCGCTGGTGGATCAACGCCTATCTCCCCGAAGTCATCGTGCTGCACGAGTCCCAGGCCGCCGATCTGGTCGATGCCCAATCGAATCCCTGGCTGGCCGGTCTGTACGCCGAAGAAGCCCGTTACGGCGAAACCGACCCGCTGGCGATCTACACCCGCGCCGCCGCGCCGCCGCCGCTCACCGAACAACTGCTCGGCATGGTCGGCTATCCCAACGGCCTGATCTTGAACACCATCGCCGTCGATTATTCCCTCAGTCCCCTCGATGGTGGCCGCACGGGCCGCATGCGCCTTGAATGGCTGCTCAACGAGCGGTTCGACGAGCCGCAGTACGTTTCGATAGTGATCCGGGGCCGCAATGAGGCCCTCGCCGCCCTGAACGGCCAGTGGGTCGATTTCCAGAACTGGCCCCAGCGCCGCCTGATCACCACCTTCCACACCATCGACCTGGTGCCCGACCCTATGCCCGGCGTCTACGACCTCTCGATAGGCATCGGCCCCGATCCCGAAGCGCTCACCTGGCAGATCATCGCCCAGGGCAAAGTTCCTTTTCCAGAGTCGGTGTTCGTCGGCGCGATGTCAGGCGTCCGCGCCGATTTCGGCGACCTGACTCTCATGGGCTACCGGCTTTCCAGCACCCCGGAGGAGGGCTTGCAGGTTCTCCTGATGTGGGAGGCCAACCGCCCGCCCCAGGCCGATTATCGCATCTTTGTCCAGGTGCGCAGCGCGGGCCTGATCGCCGCGCAGACCGCCGCCGAGCCGCACGACGGCGCTTACCCCACCTCGATCTGGGAAACCGGCGAGAAGGTCACCGATACCTATCAGCTTGATACCACCGCGCTCGAACCGGCCTCATACGAAGTCTATGTCGGCCTCCTCGACCCCGACGGCACGCCCCTGCTCACCACCACCGGCCAGGACGCGGTTTTCGTCGGCACGATCACCCTCACCGGGCAGCAAGGCCCGTAGCCCACCAGTGAAGGTTTTAAATGATTCGTCTATCTGTCCCGGCGCTGAAGCACCGGGCTAAAATGGCTCTGGGCGACCGCAAGAGTCGCCCCTACGAGATGGGATCAGGGTTTGTGATCCGCCAGGCAAAATGTTGAAAGAGCAGATTTACAGAGCACTAAGCATTTGCGTAATTCGCGCAATTCGCGGATAAATAATCCCTATCTGTGGCATCTGTGAAATCTGTGGATCAAATTTTTCTTTCGCCACCCCGATCCACCCTCGCCTATCCGCCAACAACCTCAACAAGACCAGAAATTCGTGTAATTCGCGCAATTCGCGGATAAAATATTTATTCAATACGCCAACCAGCAAAAAGGAACCCACCTGTGCAGATTCAGGTAGCCGCGGCCAAGATCGGCAAATACGCCACCAGCGAAAGCGGCGACACACTCGAAATGATCGAACGTCCCCAGGGGGGACTCTCGTTCGTTCTCGCCGACGGCCAGCGATCGGGCAGAGCGGCCAAGACAATCAGCAACCTCGTGACCAGTAAAGCCATCGCCCTGCTTGCCGATGGTGTCCGTGACGGGGCCGCTGCCCGCGCCACCCACGATTACCTCTACACGCTGCGCGGCGGCAAAGTCTCGGCGACGCTCAACATCGTCTCCGTCGACATGGCTTCCAAGACGCTTGTCCTCTCGCGCAACAGCCACTGCCCGGCGATCATCCAGACCGCCCCCGGCGAGCAGGTCATCCTCGACGACCCGGCCCCGCCGATTGGCGTCCACGCCCGCACCAAGCCCCAGATCGCCGAGATGCCGGTCGCCTACGGGATGGTAGCGGTTGTTTTCACCGATGGCGTCCAGTGCGCCGGGGAGAACGGCTGCGGCGTGATTGATGTCCCCGCCTTCGTCGACGATCTCTACACTCGCTGCGCCGGTCAGCACGATATCGCCCGGCCCATCGCCGACGCCCTGCTTGCCGAAGCGCTCCGCCGTGACGATAATCGTCCTAAGGACGATATTTCCGTGCTGGTCGTCGCCGTCGCCCACAACCAGGACGACGACGTCCGCCGGTTGAGTGTCTCGTTCCCGGTGCCGCTCCTGCTGCGGCCCTGACAACCTGTGTAAATCCGAATCGTCGACAATTGTCTGATGGTTCGCAGTACCCGATACCATCTCGTATGGGCAGGGCTTGTCCCTGCCCTCCGGGGTCGCCGTAGGCGACGTATCGATCTTAGCCCGGTGCTTCAGCGCCGGGCACCGAAAAGGGGAGCCGCCCTATGACCATCACCACCCGCGACGATGCCAGGGCCGCCTACCACCGCCGCGCCGTCCGCCGACGCCTGCGGGCCAGCCTGCGCGATACCTGGGTGCTTCTGCGTGAATTCCGCCTGGGGTTGATCATTTTTACGGTCGCCCTGCTGCTCGGAGCGATCAGCTTCCGGGCGCTCTGGAACCGGACCTACCCCGGCGAATCGATGCGCTTTATCGAGGCGCTGTTCCAGACGGCGGCGCTCACCCTGATGCAGCCCGCCCTCGATTTTCCGCCGGAGTGGTACCTCGATCTCTACTACTTCCTGATGCCCCTGCTGGGCGTCATCGCACTGGCAACCGGCCTTGCCGATTTTCTGCCGCTGTTGTTCAACCGTAGTTCGCGTCACCATCAATGGGAGGCTGCTGTGGCATCCACATTCAACAACCATATTATTGTTATCGGTCTGGGCCACCTGGGGATTCGCGTCGTGCGGGAACTGGTCATCCTCGACGAAGACATCGTCGTGATCGAAATCCATGAGGCTTCGCCCCGCTTCGCCGAAGTCCGCGAATACGACATCCCGGTCATCACCGGCGACGCCCGCAGCATCGAAGTGCTGGATGCCGCCGGGATCGACCGCGCAGCGGCGGTGATCATCGCCACCAACAACGATCTCGCCAATCTCCAGATCGCCAGCCGCATCCGCGAGACGAACAGGGATATCCGCATCGTCATGCGGCTGTTCGACGACCAGTTCGCCGAGACGATGGCCGACCGTTTCGAGGTCAGCGCCGTGATGAGCGCCTCGATGATGGCCGCCCCCGCTTTTGCCGGGGCCGCCGCTGGCACCGAGATCGTCCAGACCTTCAAAGTGGGTGATCAGGTGTTGGCGATGGGCCGCGTCGAAGTGCAGCCCTGCTCCCGCCTCGACGGGGCCACCGTGCATACCGTCGAATACACCCTCGACATTTCGATTGTCCTTCTCCAATCCGGTGATACCGTCGATCAGAGTCCCAACAACGACGTGGTGCTGCAATCCGGCGACGTGATCGCTGTGGTGGCCGGTCTGCCCCAGATCAAAGACCTGGCCCGCAACTGGAACCGGCCCTGCCGCGATGAACAATGAGGACGCCCGGTCCGATCTGGTAGTAGCCGTCGTCGGGCCGAGCGCCTCCGGCAAATCGACGCTTGTATCGTGCCTGAAAGAAGCCGGATATGCTGCGCGCCATGTCGCCCAGGAACATTCCTACGTCAAGGACATGTGGCAGCGAATCCACCCGCCCGATGTGCTGATCTACCTGGATGTCAGCTTTGAGGTTTCCCGCCAGCGCCGCCCACTGATCGCCTGGGGGCCGGATCGCCGCGCGGTTGAAGTCGAGCGGCTCTCCCATGCCCGCCAGCACTGCGATCTCTACATCGACACCAGCGATCTGACTCCCGGCGAAGTCCTCGCCAGGGTGCTTGTGTTTCTATCGGGGATCGGGGAGTAGATTCATTTCTTCCTTTCCCGGTAGCTGTCTCACTCTATCGCTGGTATAAAAACGGTGTCTATAATATATTTGAAAAACATTGACGGCGGAAAAGGTTTCTGCTATCATTGTTAGAACATTAGTTCTGAATGGATTTTCAAAACACTGAGAGGTGAAAAGATGTCACCCCAGTCTATTTCATTCAAATTCAATAAAGCGAAGGCGATTGAGGCGATTCTTTATCTCGCGGAGCATACGCCCGATTCCTCGTTTCACAGCCTGTGCAAGCTGCTTTATTAATTGTAGCCAGAATACCCGCCAGCTTGCTGGTGGGATGAATGGCCGGAGCCAGCGGCTCCGCAGGGCAATAGCCCTGATTCTGGCTTTTTGTAGTCACGAAATCCGAACCCCATAGGGGCAAAATTCCGAAAAGCCCCGTAGCTTGCTGCGGGGATAGGGATTTTGGGATTTCGTCTTTACTTTGCCGATAAGACAAGCCTGGAAAGGTATGGCCGGTTCATTTGTGGCGATACCTACTACGCGATGAAATATGGGCCGGTTCCCACCAATACCTATGACCTGTTGAAAGAAGCGCCTCCCGGCGGCGAATTTGGATTCCGGGCCGAAAACGGACGCCGGATCGTGCCGCTGCGCCCGCCGGAGCTTGGCGAATTAAGCGATTCGGATATCGAATGCCTTGACGTTGCCATTGCCCTGTATGGAAATACGCCATTCTGGAAAAAGACCCAGGACAGCCACGATAAAGCCTGGGAAGAGGCCTGGAACAATCGAGGCAGCAGTTCTTCCTCTGAAATGAGCGTCGAGAGCATCGCCGGGCTGTTAGAAGACTCCGATGAGCTTCTTGCGCATCTGGCAACGCAGCATAACGATTAGGGTTCCTGATGGCACGCAAGGCAAAGCTGTGGCATGTTTACTTTGCTCCCAGGTGTAATCACGTAAGGCCATACCCAAAGGATAAATTTGTCGTCGTTGTCCATATCGACAAAAACGCGATGGGCTTCCTGATCAATCCAAAAATTTCTGACTGGCTTCGTAAACGTCCTGACCTCCTGACCTGCGAAGCCAGTATTCTTGTCGAACAACATCCTTTTCTCGACCACGATTCCTACGTCGATTGCAGGGATATCTACGAGTTTTTTGAGTGGGAATAGGCAGAGTTATGGGGCCGATAAGCCAGCAGGCAAAATCAGACATACTTCGAGCCATTCAAGCCTGTCCGGTTCTCGAACGTAAATACAAATATGCGATACTCAATCGTGAAGGCATACCGACCACTCCGGCAGGCGACTCTCCCGACAAGCAACAGGCCGCCTTATGATGTTACTTTGTTAAATCAGCCCGGCGGCTATCCTCAATTTGACGATTCGCCCCGCTATCGCCTAAACTACCGCTATGACAGATAACACAGCCACCATCCACTACCCACGCCGAACCCTGCTCCGCCGGGTGCTTCGTGCGACAGTCGCCCAGCCACTGGTTTATGGCCTCACCGATCTCCACGTCGAAGGTCGGGAGAATCTGCCTAAAGAAGGCCCGCTGATCGTCGCCGCCAATCATTTCTTCTATATCGACCCGGTGTTCGTGATCGGCACGACTCCCTATATGCTCGATTTCCTTGCCGGGACGATCAACCCCGGTTCGCCGCGTTCGGTGCAGTTCCTCACGACGATGTGGGGGGTTTTCCGCGTAGCGCGCGGCACCGCCTCGACGACGGCCCTGAAAAAGGCGCTTGCCGTGCTCAGGCAAAAAGGCGTGATCGGCATCTTCCCCGAAGGCGGCACCTGGGCCAGGGTGCTCCGACCGCCGCGCCCCGGCGTGTCGTTTCTCGCCGCTCAATCAGGCGCGCAGATCGTCCCGGTCGGCCTGATCAACGTCGAGAATGTCTTCAACCGGCTGAAGGAAGGCAGGCGCGAACGGGTCATCGTGCGGATCGGCAAGCCGTTCGGCCCCTATTCGACCAACGGCAGCGGGCGAGAGCGGCGTCGGCAGTTGGACGAGATCGGCCATGA
>DAOUES010000057.1:0-4381 GCA_034430335.1 Anaerolineae bacterium
TCCGCATGACGGCTATTCCACGTAAAGATGACGGTTGACCTGCCGGTCTAAAAAGTCGAGGAGAAAGTAGAGCACCAATCCCAGCAGGCTCATCGCCAGAATCCCGGCATACATCTCTTTATAGAGCAGCACCTGATAGGTCTCGACGACAATGTAGTAGCCCAGCCCGTAGCGGGTCAGCGACTGCTCGGCGATGAACAGGACAGCAATCGAGAGGCCGACCGAGACGCGCAAAGAGGTCAGGACGGCGGGGAGCGAAGCGGGCAGGTAGACATAGCGAAACAGCGCCCGGCGGCCCGCACCGAGCGACCGCACCGAGAGGATCAGCTCCGGGCGGAGGCTGGCAGCTTCATCGCGCACGACGATCAAAATCTGGAAGAACAGGATCAGCGCGATCAGGAAAATCTTCGAGAAGTTGGAAATTCCCAGCAGCACATAGATCACCGGCAGCAGGACGATTTTAGGGATCGGGTAGCTGATCGCGATCAGCGGATCGAAGATGCGATCCAGCCTGCGCATCTGGCCCAAGCCCAGGCCAATCGGCGCGGCGGTGATCGTCGCCAGTCCGATAGCCGCCAGCACCCGACCGGCGCTCGCCAGCAGATGCCGCCCCAGTTCGCCGGGCAGCAGCCGCACGAACACGGGGATCACTTCGCCGGGCGCGGGCATGATCGGGCGGTGGATCACCCAGGCCAGTATCTGCCAGAGCGCCCCGAACATCAGCATCCCGATCAGGATGTTGGCGAGTTTAGACGGCTGCTTCATGGTGATTCCCCAACTCGGCACGAACCCGGTCGAACAGAGTTTGATAGCCAGTCTGATCGTAACGATCAGACCGGGTGGCAAATGGATTCTCGAAGACGACCGCTTTTCGGTTCGGCGGCTGGCCCAGCACGAGCAGCTTCCGGCCCAGATACAGCGCCTCGTCGATGTTGTGCGTCACGATCACCGATGTCAGGTTCGCCTCGCGGCGCAGTTCGACGATCAGGCGCTGGAGGTCTTCCCGCGTGGGGGCGTCGAGCGCCGAAAACGGCTCGTCCATCAGCAGCAGGTCGGGTTCCAGGGCAAGCGTGCGGGCAATGGCCGTCCGCTGCCGCTGACCGCCGGATAGCTGGCCCGGATACTTGTCGCGGAGAGCGGCGATCCCCAGGCGGTTCAGCCAGTGATCGACCCGCTGCTGCGCGATACCGGGATCAAGGGCGTCACCGACAGGCGCGTGGCGTCCGTCGGGGCCGTACAATGCACGGATGGTCAGCCCCAGCCGGGCATTCTCGGCGACCGTCGCCCAGGGCAGCAGGCCGTGATCCTGTAAAATCAACCCGGTCTGCGGGCGCGGGCGTTCGACCACCTGCCCGGCAATCTGGATCGAACCGGCCTGCGGCTGGCGCAAGCCGGCCAGCAGGTACAGCAGGGTCGTCTTGCCACACCCCGATGGGCCGATCACCGCCCACGATTCATGCGGCACAACCTGCCAGGAGTAGAGATCAAACACCGGCTGGTGCCGCGCATAGGCAAACGTGATCTCTTTTAGCTCAATCATCGATCCGGGCAATGGTGAATCCTTGATGGCAGATGTGGAAAGCGTGAGATCAACCCCCTCTGACCGACTTCGTCGGCCATCTCCCCCAAACTTGGGGGCGATCAGGGTGTTCTGTGTGTTGTGCGTGACGGAGCACCCCGTCCCCCTCTGTCGCTACGCGCCATCTCCCCCACAGGGGGCGATCAGGGTGGGCTTTACATAGCATCAGGGCAGGTAATCGCCGGTCACCGAATCCTCGTAGGCCACCGCCGATTCTACCAGACCCTTCTCAATCAGCCAGTCGATCACGTCGTCCCACTGTTCGGCAGTGGGGATTTCGGCGCGCGGGAAGGGCGGAATCTGATAGGTTTCCTGGATGTTGGGCGGCACGCTGACCTGTTCGAGCAGCAGCCCGCGATAGGCTTCCGGTTCGGCGTTGATGTCGCCCGCCGCCCGATCCCAGGCCCGCAGGAAGCGGCGCAGCCCCTCCGGGTTGTTCTCGACCGTGTCGGCGCTGAAGGCCAGCACGCTGATCGCCACCTCCGGATACAAGGAGTCGTCGATCACCGGCACCGCGCCGGATTCGATGGCGCTCTGTCCCATCGGGTCGGGCAGTGTCGCCGCCGCGATCTGGCCTTCCATCAGCAGTTGGTAGCGCTCCGGGATGGCCGGAACCGACTCGCCGACGATCTGGTCGGCGGACAGCCCCTCGGATTCGAGCAGGCGGTCGGTGACGTATTCGATGATCGTGTTCTCGGCGATACCGACCGGCACCCCGGCCAGGTCCGCCGCCGACGTAATATCGCTGCCCGGCGCGGCCAGTACCCGGAACAGGGGGGCATCCGGGTAGGCTTTACGGGATGTGATCACCGCCTTCAACTGGATTTCGTCACGGTTGAAGGTGGCAACGGTCGAGAGTTCGGCCAGCATCCCGTCGATCTCGCCGGACTGCATCAACTGGTTGCGGTCGACCGCGCTGACGACCACCAGCGGCTCGACTTCGACGCCCTCTTCGGCGAAGTAGCCGTTCTGCTCGGCGACGAAATAGGGCAGCGAATCGAGAATGGGCAGCAAGGCGACCTTGAGTTCGCCGACTTCGGCGGGTTCCGCCTCAACCGGTGCCGATCCACATGCTGATAACAGGATTAGCAGGCCCACTATTGCCGCTATCAACAGGCTTTTTTTGATCATCATGACTCCATTCCACCCGGCAGCCGCCGAGACAACTTTTAGTATTTTTTGAAAGATATGGACGGATTTTAACAAGTACCGGCCTGACAGACAACCATGATTAGCGATTTCCAGACTTCAGGCTATACTTTTGTCGGCACCCGGCACGCTATCACCAGCATCAAGGCAAGGACATACCATGAAACACCATACCAGTACAATCGAAACGACCGACGGGCTGCGCCTGTACGCCCAATCCTGGCTGCCCGATGGAGAGCCAAAGGCGATAGTCGTTTTCAGTCACGGGATCGGCGAACACAGCGGACGGTATGCCCATATCGGGCAGGCGCTGGCCGATCACGGCTGCGGGCTGTGCATGGGCGATCTGCGCGGACACGGGCAGAGCACCGGTAAGCGCGGGCATATCAACTCCTGGTGTGACTACCGCGACGATTTCACCGCGATCTACGACGTCGCCCGCGCTGCCTATCCCGGCATTCCCATGTTTGCCGGTGGGCACTCGCTGGGTGGACTGATCGCGCTCAATATCGGCATCACCGCGCCGGGCGATTACGCCGGGATCGTCGCCAGCAGCGCCGGGCTGGGACTGGCTTTCGTCCCACCACAGTGGAAAGTGTCACTGGCTAAAACCCTCTCGAACCTGACGCCCGCGCTGGCGATGAGCAACGAGATCAACCCGGACTGGCTCTCACGTGATAAGGCGGTGGTCGAGGCATATCGAAGCGATCCGCTCGTCCACGACCGGATCACCGCCCGCTGCTTTGTCGAGTTTACAAAGGCGCAGGCCGAGACTCTCGCCGGGGCGGGAAACCTGACTCTGCCGTTATACCTGATCGGCGGAGAGAACGATCAACTGACCTCGACGAAAGCCATCGAGGAATTCTACACAGCGGCGGGATCGATAGACAAGACGCTGAAGATTTACGAGGGCCTGTATCACGAAGTATTCAACGAACCGGAACGGGCGGCGGTCATCGGCGACCTGCTCGCCTGGCTCGACCAACACGTCGACTGACAAACGCATCAAACCCACATCAGACCGCATTGGATAGGAGAATATCGTAAATGGTAGCCTATGAACTCGAACGCAAAGCCGCCTGTGAAGCAGCGCGGCTTGCTTCCCGGCTTTGCCTGGCCGTTCGCAGCGAAATGCTGCACAAAGAAAACCACATGGAAAAAGCCGGGCACGAGCCGGTAACCATCGCCGATTACGGCGCGCAGGCGCTGATCTTGCAGCATATCGCCCAACATTTCCCCGACGACGGGACTCTGGCCGAAGAAGGCGCGGGAGATTTCGACCGGCTGGGCACCGGTGAGCAGCACGAACAGGTCATCCGGCACGTCGGGCAGGTGCTTGGCCGTGATATCGACCTGGATTCCATCCGGGAGTGGCTGGATTTTGGCAAGGGGCATACTGTATCGCGGATGTGGCTGGTCGATCCGATTGACGGGACGAAGGGCTTCGTGCGCGGCGACCAGTTCGCGATCGCCATCGCGCTGGTAGTCGACGGCGAGCCGGTCGTCGGCGTGGTCGGCTGCCCGTTGATGCCCTTCGGGGCCAGCGGCGCTGCCGATGGGCGAGGGGTGATCGCCAGCGCGGTTCGCGGGCAGGGCGCGGTGATCGAGCCGCTGGGTGAAGGCCCGACACGCCCGGCGATAGTTTCGGACAGG
>DAOUES010000058.1:0-6321 GCA_034430335.1 Anaerolineae bacterium
ACCCAGGCCCCCATGTCGAGCCGACCGGGGATCGTCACCCCGCGCGGCGGGTGGAGTATCGGGCGCACCGGGTCGCGCAGCGGCCTGAACATATCGTCCCAGTGATTGGGCAGCACCAGCCGGGGCGCGGCGGGTTCGAGCACCCGCGCCAGTTGATCCGCGCTCGCGTCCGCCCCGATGATCACCACGTCGGCCCCGACTGCCGGTTCCCGGTCGATCCCGCTGATTACCAGCACGCGGCAGCCCTCCGCTGTGACCCGGAACGAGAACTGCTCCCGGATGCGGTAGTCACGCGCCCGCAGCGGCGGCGATAAGCGGCTTTTCAGCGGCCCCTCGTAAGGAATACGGCCCAGGATCGTGCGGTGAACCGACCCATACACGTCGATCTCGAAATCGCCCACCGTGATCCGGTCACCGGGGTTGATTGCCGACCGTTTATCCGACGCCACGCCCAGCGCCGCCAGCAGGTCGTTGGCCTGCGCCGATGCATAGACCACCGCCCCACCCCGCTCGACGATGGCGGGAACATCCATCAGGTGATCGTAGTGCGGGTGCGATATCAATATCCACCCGGCAGGCGGCGCAAATTTGTCGACCACCGCCCGATCCGGGATCGCCCGGCCAAATAGCATTTTCCCCATCGACAGGCGCGTAAAGTATGGATCGACGAGCAGGCTGCCCGCCCCTGATTCGAAATGCCAGCCTGCCGCTCCAAGATAGGTCAACTGCACGATCATCCTCCCACCTCAATCTGTATCCCCATCGGAGACTAACTCCGTAAGCGCCAGCCGTCCACCAGTCGCCTCTATGAATGATAAGATGATGTACGGGCACAGCGTGCTGCGCCCGAAACCCTGTCTCCATCCACCCTTTGCCGCCCATTCAACCCTTTGCTATACTCTCCCCCGTGACGGGGCCTGTCGACCCCGCCGGTTTACTTTTTTAAGGAGAGTACGCTTATGCCACACGCCTGGGAACAAGCGATTATCGAGTTTTTGACCAACCTTTTCCATATGATGGACTGGGCCGGTGTCGTTGCCATCATGATCCTTGAAAGCGCCAACATCCCCATCCCGTCCGAGGTCACCATGCCGCTGTCCGGCTGGCTGCTGGTCGAGGATCGCGGGGGATCGATGCTCCAGGCCGCGCTGCTCGGCGGCCTCTGGGGTGGAACAGGCTGTCTGTTGGGCAGCGTTCTGAGCTACGCGCTCGGCTACTACGGCGGGCGTCCGCTCGTCGAGAAGTACGGCAAATACATCATGGTTCACCCGGACGACATCGACCGGGCCGATAAATGGTTCAATCGCTGGGGCGGCTGGACCGCCTTCCTCTCCCGCCTGCTGCCCATCGTCCGAACCTTTATCTCGCTCCCGGCGGGCGTGTTTCGCGTCCGATTCTGGAGCTTCAGCGCGCTGACCTTCGCCGGATCGTTTCTCTGGTGCGCGGCGCTGGCCGTCGGCGGCTGGTATTTTGGCTCCCGCTGGGAAGAACTCCGCGCCATCATGCGCCCCTTCGATATTCCCATTGCGATCATCCTCGTCGGCGGCGGCCTGTATTACGTCTACCGCCACGTGACTCACGGCATGCGTAAACATGAACCCAAAGCGACCGGAGAAGCACCACCTACCGAATAACCATCGCTGCGAAGCGCCCAGACGGGCGCTTCTTTTGTTTTCTCGCTATCATCCAATAGATGTGAGGGAACCGGCTATGACCATCGGAAAACGGCTCTTCGCCTGGATGTACCACCACCTGCTCAGTGACAAGGGCAGCCCGAATATGAGCGACCCATTGACACGGGATGTCCGCGCCCCGCTGCTGGCCCGGTCTGCGGGCAGTGTCCTTGAGATCGGCGCGGGCGATGGGGCCAATCTGCCCCTCTACCCGCCCGGTATCCGCCTGACCTTCCTCGAACCCAACCCGCACCTGCACCCGCATCTCGACCGCGTCTGCGCCGGGCAGCGCGTGATCTGTGACGCCATCATCGAAGCCTCCGCCGAAGATATTCCATTCCCCGACAGCCACTTCGACACCGTCGTCTCGATCCATGTCCTCTGCTCGGTCGCCGACCAATCCCGGGCGCTGGCCGAGATCAGGCGCGTGCTGCGTCCCGGCGGGTTGTTCCTCTTTCTCGAACACGTCAGCGCCCCGCCTCGCACCCCGACCTATCGCATGCAGCGGATCGTCAACCCCCTTTGGAAAACGGTCGGCGATGGCTGCCACCTCACCCGCGATACCGGCGCAGCGATCCGGGCAGCAGGCTTCGCGATTGTCGAGATCGACACTTTTGAAACCGCCACTTTCCCCGCGATTGTCAGCCCCCATATCACGGGTTCGGCCCGCCTCTAGCAGAAGTATGGACGGCGTAGCCGCCGGTTGGCCTTTACAGTCAGGAACTTATTCGCCTTCGGTGTCGGGAATAAACCGTTCGTCCGAGGCCCCATCTATCTCGGCAATAGCGGCCTTCAGGTCGAACGCTTCCAGCAGTGTGATCGTTCCCTCGATGAAGGCTTCGTCCTCGGTGATCAGCTTCTCGGATTGGAGGTCGCCCAGGACACGCCCGGTGTCGGTGATCGATATCGTGTTGGCCGCGAGATTCCCCCTGACCAGCCCGGCGACGGTCACTGTCTCGCAGTAGAGATCGCCGTCGAGCGTCGCGTTTGGCCCGATCTCGACCTGCCCGCGCGCGAAGATCGTCCCGGTGAAGATATCCTCCAGCCGGACGTCACCCTGGCTTTTGAGCGTCCCGGTGAACTCGGTGCTGGGGCCGAGGACGGTGAGCGACGAATCTTGTGACGGCCATAAGCCCGCTTTACGCGGTCGATTCTCCACGATAAATTTTCCTCCACGCGGCAGTGAGTCAGGGTAATTAAACGCAGAGTCACTATACCCTGCCTGTGTAAGGCCGTCAATCACGAATGGGAGTTTAGCCCGGCGGCTTCAGCCCCGGGCTTCGACAGTCCAATCAGAGATTTATCCCCAACGCAAAAGGCGGCTTTCATCTGAGAGCCGCCCTGCGATTTGGAGTTTTACGCACGTTTACTTCGCGGCGTTCACCTTGATGACCTTGGGCCGGATTTCTTCGGCTTTGGGCAGAACCAGGGTCAGTTCGCCGTTCTCAAACGACGCCTCGATCTTGTCGACATCAATCGGCAAGTTGAGCTTCAGGCTGCGCTTGAATGCGCCGTGAAACCGCTCAGAGAACAGGTAGTCGGCGTCTTCCAGGCGGGCGGGCATCTCGCCGCTGATCGTCAGCGTGTCACCCTCGACGGTGATCTCGACCGTCTCCGGGTCGACGCCGGGGATCGCTGCTTTCATCACGATCTCGTTCTCGGTGCTGTAGGCGTCGAGCGGCAGCCGTGCCACCCGCGATCCGCCGTTGTCCCACTCTTCTTCGAACATACGGTTCATCGCCCTGTGTAAATCCATCCAATCCGAACGTGGTGCTACTCTCATCAGTGCCATCTTATTTGCCTCCATTGTTTACGGGATACCGGTAAAGGTTGTGTTTTTTCATTACAACTGGAGTATAGAGGGCAAGTATATAAAATCGCTTAGAACAGCATCAGAGTTTTGATAGAGGTTCGTAAGAGGCGCATTAGAGAAGCGCGCTATCGACCGTCGAGCACGGCCCGCAGCCGCATCTCGAACTCGCTGAGGATGATCGCCGTCGCCCCCCACAGCGGCAGCCCATTGACGCGGTAGAAGGGGATGTCCCGGTAGAGTCCCTGGAAGTCCCAGCGCTCCTCGACCTTGATCGCGTCGTCGAACAGGTCGATGAGCGGCATTTCGAGTATCTCCGCGACTTCCGTCGGTTCCGCCCGGAAGTCAGGCCGGTAGGGAATGTAGGCGACGAAGGGATGGATCACAAAACCGCTGACGACAACGCGGAGCGGGGTCAGCGCCCCCAGCATCCTGATATCATCCTGGCAGGTCAATAATTCTTCACAGGTTTCGCGCAGCGCTGTATCGCCGAGAGTCTTGTCCTGGGGTTCGTACGCGCCGCCCGGCAGTGATATCTGCCCCCGGTGCGTGGCGACCGTCTCCGTGCGGCGGGTCAGCACGAAGGTCAGCCGCCCGCCGACGGGATAGAGCAGGACCAGAACGCCCGCCGTCCGTCCCTGATCGGGGCTGCCATCCAGGTCATGCAGCGCGTGGTGCGGCCTGGGGGCCATCCGCAGCCAGGCATCGAGGTGATCGAATCCGGAGAGGGTCAATGCCCGTCGAATATCGTCGAGAGTTGGATCAGCGATCATTGTTCTACCTGGTTACAACATTTCATTCGGTCATTTTCGCGTTGATTGTAACCGGGTACAGTACGCCCGATCAACGATACACATGCTGCAATCGAACCCGGATACTATCTGTGTTGCAGGCGTGCTATAATATGATCAGATGAATGGTTTACGAAAAACCATCTGGCTCAGAAACAGGGAAGGGACAAAAATGCGGAAATTCTTTGGTTTCCTGGCAGGTATACTGAGCGGTGCGCTGATCGGCGCGATTTTCGCGCTGCTCTTCGCGCCGATGTCCGGCGAAAAACTGCGGAGCGAGACTCAACTGCGGATCGACAAGGTCGTCGCCGATGTCAAGACGGCGGTTGCCGAGGAACGCCAGCGTCTCGAAGCAGAACTCGAAGCCCTCAAGAAGGGCGAGATCGAGATCTCCTGACCTGGTTGGTTTACCGTTTGCTTCAAAAAAACGAGCCATGCGCTGATATCGACACACGGCCCGTTTTGTTTTCGACTATTGCAGTTGTGTTCAGTTCGCCGGGGCGACTGCCAGCCGGTAGTCGGCCTTCTCGGTCGTGTAGCGGGTCAGCCCGGAGACGACGAGCGTTACCTGCTCCCCCCGCCCGATCTCGAACGTCCATTCACCCCGGTTGCTCTCGTCCAGGGCCAGGGTGTTGACCTCGACCGCGTTCCTACCTTCGACCGTGACCGCCTGGACGCCGTAGCGCTGGGGTAACACGTTGTCGTGGCGCAGGAAACCGCGCGCTTCCCACTCCCCAACTCCACCCTCGATGTCGTCGCACCAGCCAATCGCTTCGACGCAGATGTTGTCGATCACCAGCCCGGGTTGGTTGACCGCGTCGTCGGTGATCATCTCGAAGCGGATCAAAATCTCCTGCCCGGCGTAGGCGCTCAGGTCGATTGACTCGTGGAGCCAGCCGTCGGCGTCGGCGTCACGCTGATCGCTGCTCAGGCCGGTATAGCCGGGGCCATAGCTGTTCCCGTGCGGGTTTTCGATGGTCGTGTACGGCGTTTCGAGCGCCTCCCAGGTCTGGCCGCCGTCGGTCGAGACGGCTAGGTAGCCATAGTCCCACAGCGTCTCGATCCAGTACCACAGATCATATTCAAGCACGGCCTCGTCGACGCCCCTCAGGTCGACCGGGTGAGTCAGCATCATGTCGCTGTCATCGCCCCGATTCGACCACCAGACATACCGGTCGTCGGTCGCCGGGTCGCCGTCCGTGTCGACGGTATCGATCGGGGCCACCGAAACCTGGGTATTCCCTTCGAATGTGACGGTCACCGTGCCCGGCTGTTCCAGCCGGTAATAATCGGTTCCGAACTGGCTGACATCCGTCCAACCCGTATCATATGGATAGGCGTCGATTTCCGCTTCCAGGGAAAACTCATCCAGTCCGGGCAGGCTGGGGTAGCCGTAGATTCCCGGCGCGACGCCCGGATCGTTGAGCAGGTTCGCCGCCGTCCAATCCATGAAAAGCTGGTCGGCGCTGATGCCTGCCCCAAGCTGTTCCAGGGTATCGTCGACCCCTTCCATGCCGTTCAACGGGTTGGCGACGAGCGTCTTCAGCCCGTCCTGCCCGAAGCGTTCCAGGAAATACATGGCGAATAGATAGCTTGCCCCGTAGTAGGCATTGGTATCGTCGCCTTCGGGCCAGAAGGTCAGCGACAGGTCAGGTTCCCAGGTGAACAGGGGAAGCTTGTCGGACGGCCCGAAACCATTCAGGTAAACTGCCATCTCGCTCAAGCCCTCGTTGAGCCAGATTTCCTCGTTCGGGTCGATGTTCATATGGATCATGTGCTGGAACTCGTGGGCAAGGGAACCGTCGTACCAGTCGGTGTTCGGCCAGGTGTTGTCGAGATTGATGAAGAACACTTCCTTCTCGTTCGAATAGGGGACGATGCTGGCCGGGTACGAACTGGGGCTGTAGAAATATCCGGCCACCCATGCCTCCATGCTGATCGAATGCAGGATATGCAGCCGGGGATCGCCGTCGATGCCGGGCGAGGCTTCGCTGCCGAAGAACGCCCGGTCGGTCGGGTAGGTCTCCTGGCTGAAGCGTTCCGCCGA
>DAOUES010000059.1:0-63199 GCA_034430335.1 Anaerolineae bacterium
TAGCTGCCGCAGCCGGAGACGGCTGCCAACCTTTTGTTAAAAATGGTTTTCTGGTGATAAGAGCGGCGGAGACACACCCGGTCCCATCTCGAACCCGGTCGTTAAGCCCGCCAGCGCCGATGATACTGCCGGGGCAGCCCGGTGGGAACGTAGGCCATCGCCAGAGAACCTTTTTTTGATTCTGCTTACCCCTACTCCACCGGCCAGATGATCACTGTGCCATCAGTCGATCCGGTTGCCAACTGCGTCCCATCAGGGCTGAAATCTACACATAAAACCAAGCGGTTGCTTGCCAACAGGGTCTCCAGCGGCTGTCCGGTTTCGACATCCCAGAGAATGACACCACCGTCAAGAGAACCAGAGGCCAGAAGGCGGCCATCGGGCGAGAAATCCAGACTGCGGATATTAGACTTATGCTCATTTAACTCATAGATAGGCTGACCGCTGGCAACATCCCAGAGCACGATTGTTGCATAATCTCGATAACTAGAATCTAGACTGGCTGCCAGGTGGGTGCCGTCGGGCGAGTAGGCAATTGTGGAAATAGGAGCGGTCGTCTCAAATTCCCGGAGAACATCTCCGTCCGGCAGTCTGTACAGAACAACCAGAGAGCCATCTTCTACTGCCAGCGTTTTGCTATCCGGCGAGAACACCATTTCTCCATACATCATTATATCTTCAAGTACCGGCTGTCGGGCAGCCACATCCCAGAGAGTAGCCCTTGAAGCTGCCGTTCGGTACACCAGCCACCGCCCATCCGGTGAGAACTCAACAGTAGAGTGGTATCCCGGGAATGTATTGTATCCCGGGAATGTAGCGACTAGGTTCCCGGTCGAGGTTTCCCACAGGAACACATCCTCTACGGTATTTTCGACAGTGTCCTCGATCCCTGCGACAATCAGGCTTCCATCCGGCGAGATGTCGGCATCCCAGAGCGGTTCTTCGGTGAATCCAGCCTTTTCGAAAACAATCTGTCCACTCTCCAGGTCGGTCACTGAAACAAATGATTTTCCAGAACCTGACCCTGCTATGAGTAATTGCGAACCGTCCGACGAGAAGATAGCACGGACAACTGTGCTGATGAATCCTCCGATCTCCAGGATCGTCTCGCCAGTGGTGGGATCGATCTTGTACACTATGTCAGGGTCTTGATCCGCGACATACAGGTATCCATCCGGGCTAAAGTCAACACTGATCACCCCCTGAAATGAATCAAGGCTATATAATAA
The DNA here is from genome assembly GCA_034430335.1 of Anaerolineae bacterium. Taxonomy (GTDB): domain Bacteria; phylum Chloroflexota; class Anaerolineae; order Aggregatilineales; family UBA3940; genus JAFGOY01. The sequence continues at coordinate 1,230 of DAOUES010000059.1, forward strand.
ATCACCATTGTCGGCATCCCACAGTTGAACTCCGTTGTATCTACTCCCGGCGGCAATTATCGACCCATCTGGAGAGAATGTCACATCACGACATTCTTCGGATATTGTGTACAATCTTTCGCCAGTTGCCACATTCCACAGAACTGTATCACCAAAAACAGAAAACGAAGCAAGCTTTTGTCTATCGGGCGATATTGCCAGGGATTCAATCGCGTTCTCGTGCCCTTCCAGGAATTTCACTGCTTCACCCGCTTCTAAGTTCCACAGGATGATTCGACTGTCCCAACCACCAGAGAAGAGCAGGTTGTCTTCAATAAACGCGACTGAAGAGACATCATCCATGTGTCCCAACAGACTGGTTTCTTGAAATTTGCCTGGAATGTTCCACACAATCACACTGCTGCCGGAGCCGTAAGCCAGAAGGCTCGAATTGGGTGAAAAGGCAACATCGACCCGCCATACAGGGTATTCGCCGTATTCAAATTCGAAGGTCTGGAGTAACTCTCCAGTTTCAACTTCCCACAGCGAGATGCGGCGGCCATGTTGACAGGACAGATATTGACCGTTTGGTGAGAAAACAAGCTGGTATGCTGCCAGATACACCGGCGCACTCCATATCTCCTCAAACGTATCCGTACGATACAGATAGACGCCAACATTGGTGCCAATGGCCAGATACTGCCCATCAGGAGAAGTCACTGTGTTGTTGAGTGATCCCATCCCGATACGGGCGACTGCCCCTTCGGGTATCTGCTGGGTATAGGGCAGCGTGATCACCGGGATTGGAATGTCGGTTGGGGTTGGCGTATCGGTCGGAGCCAGGGTAGCCGTGTCGGGCGGGGTGGTGGTCGGCTCCGGTGACGCGGTCGCGGTTTCCGTCGCCGCAGGCGCATCGACTGTCGCCGTAGGTATACCATCGCCCTGCGTGCAGGCGACCATCACAAGCGTTACAATCAAAATCCCTGGTATGGATAGACGATTCAGTGTCATAAATTCACCCGTATTGTACAATCAAGACCTGTCTTCGCACCGTGTTGTGTGCGGATTTGTTCTATAAGTTGATGAACCGTATAAAATAAGTTAAAAATTCGCCTGATTACGTTGATCTCACAATTTGGGAGAACGCTCCAGGTTTTTGTTAAAATATTATTATCGAACAAGCTCTTGCCCTGGCCGTTTTTTTGGTCTGGCAGGTAAGGAGCATTGTCAATATGCATGACGATCATCAACCGGACGACCAGGATCAGGAATTGGCCAAGACATCAAAACTGGACCAGCGAATGTGGTCGGGTATGCCCAGTTTAGGACACATGCTGTCGGGACGGATGCCAAATTCTCCAACGCGCTATGTTCAGGTTCCACACAATGTCACGGAGTGGGATTTGAAGGGACGGACTAAATGCTGGCGTATCGAACTGCATGACCTGTCTCCCGGCTCGGAGACAATCGGCTTCGAGATAGCCGCAGATACAGTCATCGGGCGCGGGGCATCAGCAGATATCGATTTGGAAGTGTACAGCGGGCACAAATCCGGCGTATCAAGACGACATGTGCTGCTGCGTCCGGCAGGCAATCGCCTGTACATTATCGATCTTGGCAGCACCAACGGCACGATGATCAACAGCATCGTATTGACGAGAAGCCAAGCCCGGCTGCTGGAATCTGACGATCTGATTACGCTTGGAAAATTCTCGTTTACAATAAAACTCATTGCCCTGGTCGATATTGTGCTGGAACCCAGCCAACTGATCACAGAAGAAACAGAGATCCAAGTGAAGGACGACACTCCCAGTACACTCGTCATCAAGCATAATCACGATAAGGATTCAACGGAAGAATAGGTGATCGCCGGTCTTCTCCTAAAATACGCTGATCTTACCGTCCAATCTCAAATCAGCCGGTAAACTGATGGTGAAGATCGCCCCGTGACTCCCCTCTGCATTGGCAACAGAAGCCGCTCCTCCATGCGCATTTGCGGTCGATTGAACCAGAACCAGACCCAACCCGTGCCCGGTGCTCCGGCTTGCTTCCTGCTGCCCGCGATAGTATTTCTCGAAGATATGGGGGATATCTTCTTCAGGAATCCCCGGCCCGTTATCCCTGACCTGTAGCCATATTGAATCCCTGTGTTCTCCCAGAAAAATCTGTACAGGAGACTGCTCCGGTGAATACTTGAGAGCGTTGTCCAGCAGATTCAAAATGCTGCGATACAGCCGGGTTTCATCGCCATTGATGAATAATGTTTCTTCGTCGGTTATAAAGTCGACGGGGATCAATTTTGCCAGCGCCGCTCCTTCCAGATCGTTCATCGCCCGGTTGATCACCGCGACGAGGTCGCAGGGTTTGTGCTGCGACTGCGGCGATTCGGTCAGCAGGGCAATGTCGAGAAGCTGCTCGATCATATTGCTCATGCTGTGCGCCGCGTTCAAGACGCCATCAATGAAACTACTCCCTTTATCTGACAACGTGTCGACGCGCCTGACCAGATCGGCATAGCCCTGGATCGAAGTCAGGGGACTTTTCAGATCGTGTGACAGGGCATGGACAAATTCGAGCCGGGTTTCCTCGAGCTGCTTGAGATAGGTGATGTCCTGCATGACGACGATGGTGCCGACCTCTGACTGGCGCTCGACGGTCGTCAGGAACGTATGATCTTCAAATTGCAGTTCGGTGGTCTTGCCGATACCCTGGCTGATCCCGTCAAACATCTTCGAGAGATTGCTGTCGAGTATCTGGTTGGCGGCATCATTGGCGATGACGAGATCGCCGCGCGCATCCAGGATCATGATTGGCTGTGAGAGTGTGGAAGCGGTGGCGTTGATAATCGCCCGTTCCCGTTCGGACTGCGAGAACAGCCGGGCATTATGAATCGCGGTTGCGACCGGGTTGGCAAAAGCCTGAAAACGCACCAGGTCTTCTTTTGCGAAGGCTCCCGGCTCACCTTCGATGATGACCAGCACACCGACTACCTGATCGGTGACAAGCAGCGGGATACAGGCAATGGATCGCGCGGTAAGCTTGGCGGTCTTATCTTTGATGCGCCCTTTCAGCACTTCACGCTGGTGTATCCAGTCGGAGCGCTCCGGCTCCCGGCTCCTGATTACCCGTTCGATGGCCTCCATCACCTGGTTCCTGACGTGTGACGAGAGCGGTTCGTTGTCGGGATCACCGCCCTCGAAAAGCTCCATATGACCTGTTTCTTCATTGAGCAGCCACAGCATCACGTTTTCCGTTTTCCAGTGCTTGCGTATCTGGTCTTTGAGAACGACGTGAACGATATTCAGGTCGAGCGACGAGGAGATCGCAAACGAGAGTTCGTTCAGCGCACCCAGTTCCTCAATCCGACGTGCCAGCGCCCGGTCGGTTGCCTGGTAGAGCCGCGCGTTCTGAACGGCGATAGCGGCAAAATCGGCGATGGAAGTAACGAGTTTTTCGTCACGGTCGTTGAAATGGTGGCCCTCTTCGCGTTTGAAAGCACCCAGGACGCCAAAGGAGATTCCGCCAAGCATCACCGGGATCAGGATCAGCGACGCGACCGGAAAGTCGGGCATCACCTCGATGAACCCGCGCTGGTCTTCGTGGTTCAAGCGCACCGGTTTGCCGGTGACAATCACCCGTCCCACATAGGAGTCTTTCAATGCCTGATGAGTGCCCAGCAGGGTTTCATCTTCAGACCCATGCAGGGCTTCTAATGTCAGTTCTCCGGTGTTTTCGTTGATCAACCAGGCGGCGGTGATGTCGGCGGCGGTGAGCGTCATCGTCGCTTCTGCGACCTGCTTCAACACCTGGTCGATTTCAAGCTGGGAGGTGATCGCCCTGGCGGTCATCACCAGGGCATCGGCCAGGTCTGCTTTTTTGTAGAGCAGCGTAATCTCGCTCCTGGGGCGTTCGATGATCCTGACCAGGAGATTCAAGGCTCCCAGCGCGAGAATATCTCCATCCCCCAGGCTGTAGGGTGTGTTGGCACCGATGGGGTGCCCGTTTCGCCGCGTTCCGTTGGTGCTGCCCAGATCGGTGACCAGCAGTTGGGTCGGGGTGGGATGCAGGGCAGCGTGGCGGCGGGAGACGCCCAACGGCAGGGCTTTGAAGTAGCTGAGATCGATGCAGTTATCCAGTCGGTCATCACGGCCCAGGATGACATCGTTATAAATATCCACCCCCATGAACCGGCTCGGATCGGTTACCAGTTCAAAACGAATACGCCAGCGGGGGAGTTCTTCGCTCTGCGCCATATTGACATCACGCGGGTAGATTGCGTAAGCCAGTGCGATGTTCGAGTCGGCGTTTCGATTCTGAGCGGCTTCAAGAGGCGTGTCGGCGAATGGATCGTGTCCTACAGGATTGGCCTTTAACATAATACTGTCCCTATCGCAATCCAATGAGTGGATACTGCTGACCCTCATTTTAGCACGAAATGTAATTTCATGATTTTGCCAGATTATTCTAAAATCGGGGCCGGTGTTTAATGTGTACATTGTCATTAAAAATGGTGCATTTGTCACGTTTTGCAGCGCGCCTTGCGAGGTAGTATGCAAAAAATTGCAACCCGGTCGATAATCGTGAAGGCATCTCCTTAGCAAATTTGCGAAAAACGGAGAAAACGTGTTGTTATACGTCGTTCTCATACTGGGATTGGTTATTTGCGCCATTTTTGCGGTGCGCGCAAAACAAATGCTAACCTCCGTCCTGTGGCTGATCGGCACCAGCGCGGTGCTCAGTGTGCTGTTTTATATCATGGGAGCCTGCCGCCTGGCCGTCATTGAATTAAGCGTTGGCGCTGGCCTGATCGCGGTGCTTTTTGTTTTTGCGATCAGCATAGCGAGCGACGAACCGGTAACTTTATCGTCACTGGTGCCCAGGCCGCTCGCCTGGGTTTTTGTCGTCCTGGCGGTCGGCTTCACCGCGTGGCGAGTTTTACCAACCGGTGGGTCAATGGTTCCGGTGAACGGCTGCGTGGAATCGACGGTTCTCTGGCACGAGCGCAGCCTCGATACATTGATCCAGGTTTTCCTGATATTTGCCGGGGTGATCGGGATGCTGGGGCTGCTGTCCGGTTCGCGAAAACGTCCCCCGGTTGGGCTTGAAGCGGAAGGTGATGAGCTATGAGTCTCTCGCCGGTTACGGTTATCTGGGTAGGGGTGTTCTGCCTTTTTGGGATCGGCCTGTATGGTCTGCTGGCGGTTCGCAACCTGATCAAGGTGATCGTCGCCCTGCAAATTCTGGTCAAGATGGCGATGCTTGCGCTGGTCGCGGCCAGCTATTCTGTCGATAAGCTGGCGCTGGGGCAGAGCCTCGCCGTGATGGTGATGGTCGCCGATACCATCGTAGCGGTGATCGGGTTGGCGCTGGCCGTTCAGGTTCAGCAGCGGCTCGGCACGCTCGATATTGTCGAACTCTCCAGGCTGCGAAAGTGATGACAATGAGCCGCTGGTTGATCGTTTTAATAATCGGCGTTCCCTGGCTGGGGGCGGTAGTTCTGCGGCTGGTCGATGACAGGCGGGCGCGGCTTCAACATTTTTTGGCCGCTGCTTTTGCCTGTATCACCGGCGCTGTTTCTGTGGCGCTGCTCTTTTCCTCGTCGGGTGAGGCAGCGCTGAGTTTACCGCTTGGCGAGGTGTTCGGTACATTCACCTTCGTGCCGGATGCTTTCGGCGTTTCACTTTCGGCGATTGCCGCCGTGATCGGCTGCCTGGCGGTGATCTTCTCCGTCGACTATATGCAGGGGGAAGCACAGTTAGGACGCTATTATTCGTTCATCCTGCTCTTCATTGGCGCGATGGCGGGGCTGGTGCTTTCCGGCAACCTGCTGCTGCTGTTCTTCTTCTGGGAGATCACCGCGCTGTGTTCCTATGTCCTGATCTCCTTTTACAATGACGATCCCAACGCGGTTAAAGGCGGCCTCCAGGCGCTGATCGTCACCCAGCTTGGCGGCGTCGGGCTGCTGGCCGGGGCATTGATCATCCAGGCAAACCTGGGCACCTACCAGATATCGACCTTCCTGGCCGAGGCCCATACTTTACCGGCGGGCGTATTGAGCCTCGCCGCGTTCGGGTGCCTGTTTGCAGCGGCGGCGAAGTCGGCGCAGGCTCCTTTCCATTACTGGCTGCCGGGCGCGATGGAAGCGCCCACGCCGGTCACCGCGCTGATCCACGCTGCGACGATGGTCAACGCCGGGGTGTACCTGCTGGCCCGCTTTTACCCGGCCTTCGAAGCCGTCCCCGGCTGGAAGACGGCGGTGGTCACCGTCGGTTCGGTGACAGCCCTGATCGCCGGGATCATGGCGATTACAGCGGTTGATTTGAAGCGCGTGCTGGCTTATTCGACCGTCAGCCAGCTTGGATATATGGTCTACGCGATTGGGGTGGGCGGGGTGTTCGCCAGCCAGTTCCACCTGTTCAGCCACGCGATATTCAAGGCGCTGTTGTTCCTGGCCGCCGGAACGGTGATCCATTCTGTTGGCACGCGCGATATGCGTCAAATGGGCGGGCTGGGCCGGTCGATGCCCTATGCGCGGGCGGTGTTCATCGTCGGCTCGCTGGCGCTGACCGGCATCCCGATCTTCAACGGCTTCTGGAGCAAGGAACTGGTTCTCGAAAGCGGCGCGGCGGTAGGGCCGAGTTGGGCGTATATCATCATGCTGCTCGGCGCTGGCCTGACGGCGATCTATACCATTCGTATGGTGTGGATGGTTTTCTACAAGCCCGCGGCCTCCGAGGAACACTATCACGATGCTGCGCCGTATATGCGTGTTTCGCTGGGCGTGCTTGCCGCCGGGGTGGTGGTCGGCTGGCTGCTGGTCGGCCCCCTTGGGCGGATGATGGAACGAACTCTGCCCTATCATCACCTGCATGGGCTGACCCTGCCAGAGTTGTTCGCCGAGGCGTTCAGGGGAGCACCGCTGACGCTGGCGATTGTCTTTGCCGGTTTTGTGCTCTATCTCGCGCTGCGCAGGTTCGCTGCCCTGTGGGATCGCTTTGACTGGCTAGCGCGCTTCGCCGATATGGACTTCGGGTTCTCCTGGATCAGCGATCGTTTCGCCGGGGCTGTTCAGGGTATCGCCGAGGGCGCACGGGTGACGCAAACCGGCCAGTTGAACTGGAATATCTTCGGGCTTGTCCTGGGCCTGATCGTCATCCTGGCTGTTCTGATCGTGGGGGCAGCATGACTTTACCTTCGTTCGTCTGGTGTATCGTTGTATTGTGGGGGCTGACGCCCGTAATCTACCTGCTGGGCAGGATCGGCCAGCGGGAGGAACCGCCGGGGTCGCCGATTGCTCGTTGGGCGGCGCTGGCAGCAATGCTCGCCGCGTGGGTTCCGCTGGGGATGGCTATCGCCTCGTTTGCCGGTAGCCCGGCCCGCTTCACGCTCGGCGCGATTGCGCTTGAGTTCGACGGGCTGGCGCTGCTGCTGGCGGTTCTGGCAATGACGCTGGGCACGCTGGCCGTGATCTACTCGATTGGCTACATGGCGGGCAGCGACGACGAGGAAAAGTTCTACGCGATGCTGGTCGCCATGATCGGGGCAATCGTCGGGCTGGGCTGCTCGACCGACCTGTTCAACATGTGGGTGTGGTTCGAGGCGATGGCGATCACGTCTTATCTGCTGGTCGCCTTCTACCATGATCGTCCGGGGGCGCTGGAGGCGGGCGTCAAGTACCTCGTTCAGAGCGCGGCAGGCTCGATGCTGATCCTGCTCGGTATCGCGCTGGTCTTGATGCAAACCGGGACGCTCGATCTATCCGAAATCCACGCCGCTGCGACCACGTCTCCCGTCCTGCTGTCTGCCGGTGGGTTGTTCCTGATCGGCTTCGGCGTCAAGGCGGCGCTGGTGCCGGTTCACACCTGGCTGCCCGATGCCCACTCGCAGGCCCCGACCGGCGTGAGCGCACTGCTGTCGGGGGTGGTGATCGAAGCCGGGTTGTTCGCCCTGCTGCGCGTCTTGGCGGCGCTTGCCAATGTGACGCCTGACTGGGGTGTGATTTTGATGGGCTTCGGCGCGCTCAATATGCTGCTCGGCAACCTGATGGCCCTGCGCCAGAAGAGAATCAAGCGGCTGCTGGCTTTCTCCAGCCTGGTGCATGTCGGCTATATGCTGCTCGGTTTCGGCGTGGCGATCCACACCGGCACCCTGACCGGTGCCCAGGGTGCGATGTTCCACGTATTCAATCACGGGTTGATGAAGTCACTCGCGTTCATGGCCGCCGGGTGCTTCCTGTATATTCTCCATGCCGCCCACAGCGATCACAGCGCGCTGGTCGCCGACGATCTGTACGGCGCTGCGGGGCGCTATCCTTTCGCGGCGCTGGCGTTCAGCCTGGCGCTGCTGGCGCTGGGTGGAATACCGCCGCTGGCCGGGTTCATGTCGAAGTGGCAGATATTTGCTGCCTGCTTCGACAGCGGAAACGCATGGGTCGGCGGGCTGGCGGTGTTCGGCGCGTTGAACAGCGTGCTTTCGCTTGGCTATTACGCGCCGCTGATCAACAAAATGTATCGGAAAGCGCCGTCGGCGGTCATCGAGAACGGGCCGGATTCGCTGCCCCTGTCGATGCTGGTGCCGCTGGGCCTGATGGCGCTGGCAATTGTGGTGATCGGGCTGTGGCCGGTGCTGCTCGATTGGCTGTCGATGCCGTCCGGGTTGGCACTGATGGCGGCTCTGGGTGGGTGAGATTGGTTTTGAGGAAGGGTAGTTGAGTATGCAGTCGATATTATTGTGGCCTCCTGTCGCATTTTTGATTTATGCCGGGCTGGTCGGCCTGATCTCACTGGCCGGGCGGAACCTGTCTGCTTCGAGCAAGGTATCGAAGGCAAAAGCGGCGGTCTATTCCAGCGGGGAACTGCCCCCGGTTCATGCCGCTGCCCCTGGCTATCGCCCGTTTTTCGTGACCGCCCTGTTCTTCGCCATCGTCCACCTGGGGATACTGGTCGCCGGAAGCGGCGGCATCTCGCCGATGGTCGGCTTTTACATGCTGGGGCTGGTGCTGGCCTTGATCGCCCTGATTCTAGGGTGATCTGAGAATAGGTTCGATAATGGATATTTTTAAGCAGATTGTCACGCTAATATTATTCCCCGGCGGACTGTTCCTGTTTGTGTTAGGGCTTGTTTATACCTGGATCAACCGCAAACTGATCGCACGCCTGCAAAACCGGGTCGGGCCGCGCTGGTTCCAACCCCTGGCCGATATCGTCAAACTGCTGACTAAAGAGGAGATCGTCCCCGGCGAGGGAAACGCGGTGCTTTTCATCGGCCTGCCGATTGTCGCCCTGGCCGGTGTGCTGACCGCTGCATTGTACGTGCCGATTGCCGGACTGCCGCCCGCGTTCAGCTTCCCCGGCGATCTGATCGCCGCGCTGTATCTCCTCGGCCTGCTGACTCTCTGCACCGGACTGGCCGGGACCAATCCGCCCGGACGCTATTCACTGGTAGGCGTCACCCGCACGCTGACGCAGTTCTTTTCTTACGAAGCGCCCTTCCTGCTGGCGCTGATCGGCCCGGCGATTGTCACCCAGAGCTGGCAGATTGGGGAGATCGTCGCCTCGACCGGAGGGCGCTGGTTGGCGCTGACCCAGCCGATCACGTTCGTCATCGCGCTGGTCGCCTTGATGGGTAAACTGGAGATGCCGCCCTTCGACGCGCCGGAAGCCGAGACTGAGATCGTCGCCGGGGCCTTGACCGAGTACAGCGGGCGCGGGCTGGCCCTGTTCTACCTGGGGCGCAATGTCGAGCTGGTGGTCGGCCTGGCGCTGATCGCCGCGCTGTACCTGGGCGGGTTCGCCAATCCGCTGGCTTTCTTCGCCAAAACGCTGGCGCTGCTCGTCTTGATCGCATTTATCGAGGTGCTGGTCACCCGGCTACGCATCGACCAGACGGTGGGGCTGTGGTGGCGCTACGGGACGCTGCTGGCGGTCATCCAGTTGGCCGTCACCGTCTTCGGGCGGAGTTTTTTCTCCTGACAGTCTTTCTTTTCTACTGCTTTCTATGGTATCCTCGATTAATTCGAATTGAGAGATAACGTTCTGGAGTCCGGTGAATGTCGAAGGAACCCTGGCAGGATAAGCTGCAATCAATCTTAAAACCTGCAAGCCAGGAACAGCGCGCAAAAGTCGCGATTGTTGGCATTGGCAATACCCTGCAAGGGGACGACGCCGCCGGAGTCGAGGCGGCCCATGAGTTGAGCCTGCTGATCGACGACTGCGAGTATGTGATCGTGGTCAATGCGGGGTCGGCACCGGAAAACCTGACCGGGATGCTTCGGCGGTTCGACCCGGACTGGGTGCTGCTGATCGACGCGGCTGAGATGGACGAAGAACCGGGCACCCTGCGCTGGCTGGATTGGAACGAGACGGGCGGCATCAGCGCCTCCTCGCACACCCTGCCGCTGTCGATCCTGTCACGCTACCTGGTCGAAGAATTGCAGTGTAAAGTGGCGCTATTGGGCATCCAACCCCAGGCGCTTTCGTTCGGCGGCCCGCTTTCCGGCCCGGTGCAGCACGCGGTCGATCAGATTGTCGCGGAAATGTGCGCGCTGCTGGACTAGATTGTTAACTTGTTTGACCCTTGCGAAAGGGCACCGCTATAATTCTCCCCGTTGTGAAACAGATCATCCGTATTCTCCAGTTAGCATTATTCGTCGTTCTGGTACTCAGCCTTGTGGCCTGTGATCAGTTGCAGCAGGGTTATTACCTGACGCCGGAAAACTACCCCGGCGTGGAGATCGATCCATCGACGCCCACCCTGATCCCGACGCCGCTCCCACCTACCGGTTCCACCGCCACGCCGGTTTCGACGGTGCGCGCCGTTCCCACCGAAACACTGACCCCGCTCCCACCGCCAACCGAAACTGCACCCCCGGAGCCGACCCGGATCACCTGCCCTGACACAAAAGGCGTGATGGTATTCGATGCTTTCAGCAGTAGTTATACCGGTGGTATGGTCAATTACCGGGTTTATCTCCCACCCTGCTATGCCCTATCCGGGAAGCGCTTCCCGGTGCTGATCATGCTGCACGGCCTGGGCGTCGGTATGGACGATGCCCAATGGGACGAGATGGGTCTGGACGAAGCCGCCGACGCAGGCTTCGCCGATGGGTCACTTTCGCCATTGATCATCGTGATGCCCAACGGAAACGACGCCGGGCACGAAAGTTCCTACGGCGACTACCCAAAAATCCTGGTCGAGGAACTCATCCCGCGCATCGAGAGCCTGTACTGCACGCTGGATCATCCCACCGGCTGGGCGATTGGAGGCCTCTCACGCGGGGGGTATTGGGCCACCTGGATCGCTTTCTCGTATCCCGATCTTTTTTCACGCCTGGGCGGGCACAGTCCTTACTTCTTCGAACCGGAATCCAGCACGGAGAAGAATCCCAACAACCTGGTCGACGGTATACTCGGAATCGGGCACATGGCGATTTATTTCGATCACGGCAAACAGGATTATCCCCAGGTGTTGGAAGGCGTCGGCGAATTCGTCTCACGCCTGCGCCGCCAGGGGATCGTGGTCGAATATGTCATCAACGAGCAGGGCGATCACACCGAGGCGTACTGGTCAGAGCATGTCGCCGACTACCTGGCGTTCTACACCGCCGAATGGCCGCGCGATCTCAACGACCTGCCTGCCTGTGACACAGAAGAGTGATGCTTGTGTGGGGGGGAGATTGCCTGCTACACTAGACGAAATGCTTTGTGCAGTTGGATCATCTCCCGGCGCTGAAGCACCGGGCTAAAATAGATCGGTTGACCGATGGGCGCACACGGACCTGTATATTGGATTTCAAGAATCGGGTTTACGGGATACCAGGTGACCGCCTCTTGATCACAGCATGGAAACAAATGACCAAACGATTGTATTATGACGATGCTTATACGACAGCGTTCGAGGCCAGGATTATCGAACGGCTGACTATTGACGGTCAACCTGCGGTCGTTCTCGACCAGACCTATTTTTACCCGGAAGGGGGCGGCCAGCCCGCCGACCGGGGGTCGATTGTGGAGGTCGAGGTTCTTGACGTTTTTACCCGTGAGGACGATAACGAGGTCGTCCATGTGCTGGGCGAGGAAATCTCCGACGATGCCGTCGCCTGCCGGATCGATTGGCCGCGCCGGTTCGATCACATGCAGCATCACACCGGGCAGCACATTCTCACCCAGGCGTTCGTTCAACTGATCGGGGCGAATACGATTGGGTTCCACCTCGGCGCGGAAGTGGTCAGCATCGACCTGGATACCCCGCAGATCGATCCTGCTGATTTAGTAGCCGTCGAAGAACTTACCAACCAGGTGATCTTCGAAGATCGACCGGTCGCCGTGCGGGTGATCGACCCGGATGAGGCCGACAACGTGCGCGTGCGGAAGATGCCCGATCACCTCTCGACCGGTGGGCTGCGCGTGGTCGAGGTCGAAGGGTTCGACGCGACGGCCTGCGGCGGCACCCATGTTGCGCGGACGGGCGAGATCGGCTTATTGAAGATCATCCGGCTGGAAAAACACGGTGACGAAACCCATGTCGAGTTTCTGTGCGGCAACCGGGCGCTACGAGATTACCGGCAAAAGCACGCGATCCTCGGTGACCTCTCGGCCAGCCTGACCTGCGGCTACTGGGAAATCGACAGGGCCATCGAGCGGCTGCAAAGCGATCTGAAAGAGACGCGGCGCGAATTGAAATCGGCCAGCAAGCAGTTGTTGACCTACGAAGTAGACCGGTTGGTAAACGAAACACAGCCCAACACCGGCGGCGTCCGGGTGATCAAGCTGGCATTCCCCGATGGGGACACGAGCGACATCCGTGCGCTCGCCAGCCGCCTGATCGGGGAGCCGGATACCGTCGTGTTGTTCGGCGTGCCGGGTGAGAAAGCGCAGGTGATCGCCGCCCGCAGTGGGAATCTTCCCCAGGATATGAACGTCGCGCTGAAAGCCGCGCTTGACGTGCTGGGCAGCGAACGCGGGGGAGGGCGGCCCGATTTCTGCCAGGGCGGTGGGGTGCCTGCGACCGAGGTACAGATCAACACTGCGTTGGATGCCGCTGAACAGTCGCTGTTTCCGGCAAACCGCTGACGAGGGGATAGGCTAATGGAACAGATCACGCCAAACGTCTATATCGAAAATGGCTATCACTTTGTGACGGTCGGAGCAATCCTGACGGCGGATGGCTGGATCGGCATCGATACGCCCCCGCTGCCCAACGAGACTCGCGCCTGGCGGCAGGCTCTCCACGAAATCAGCCCGGTGCCGTTCCGCTATATCATTAACACCGACCACCACCGCGACCGTGTAATCGGCAATGCCTGGTTTGGCGCGCCTGCCGTAGCTCACCGGGCGAGCGCCCGTATTTTGCAGGAAATGGAACCGGGCGTTATCACGCAAGCGGCGATTGAACTGGGTTTCGGTGACAGCGAGCGGGCAATGCTCTCTAATATAAAATTGGTTCCGCCTCAAATTGCCTTCAGTGACTCGCTCCACCTGGTCGGCGATGACTACGACATCGAACTGGTCAGCAAGCCCAGCGCTTCACTGGGCAGCCTGTGGGTGATCCTGAAAAAGCAGAAAATCATTTTTGCCGGGGATTCGATTGTCGTTGGGCGGCACCCGTATATCCACGATGGCGCATCAAAAAGCTGGCTGGATATCCTGCGGCTGCTGCGTCTTGAACGTTATGACGGCTGGAAAGTCGTCTCCGGGCGAGATGGCCTGGTCGACCGGGCGGAGACTGCCCCGCTGTCCGACTACCTGCGGACGGCCCGCCGCCGGATGACGAGTATCTGCCGCGCGGATCGTTCGCGTTCGGAGATCGGGCAGCTAGTCCCGGAGTTCATGGAGTTGTTCCCATATTCGGCTGATGACCGGGAGCAGATTCAGCGGCGGGTGAAAGTCGGGCTTGAGGCGATCTACGAAGAACTGCACAGCCTGCCCGACGAGGCGGAACAGGAAGCGTAGAAGGCTCCACGGGTGCAGTTGGAACCAAGCGGTAAATCGCCAGGCTCCCGTACCGGCGCTGAAGCACCGGGCTGATATCTTTTCCATCTCGTGAATGGTTTCGCTCTCTGTTAAACTCAGGTACAATGCACTGAGTTTGTCATTCATCACATCATCAGATCAGGGAAAATGACTACATCGGAATTGGAAGCGCTGGTCGGACATTTGTTTGTGGTTGGAGGGCGTGCTATCAGCGCGGCTTCTCCGGGTTCCGTTGCGATGCCTCCTCCACGCAGGGCGGCGCGGGGGCGTCATAACGATACCCTGTTTGGCCTGATCTCGTTGGGGGTGGGAGAACACCAGCCAGCCGCGTTCTATGAATCACTCGTCGAGGAACTGACATCGACCTATTTCAAAGCATCGGGGAGCGTCACCTCGGCCCTCCGCACGGCGATCCAGGCAGTGAACGAGTCGGTTCGAAGAATAAACGTGTCCCGCGCCGAGCCTCTGGCGGTTGGCCTTTCCTGTGCGATCATGCGTGAGCAGGAAGTCTATCTGGCGGTGGTTGGTGCCGCCCGCTGCTTCCTGGCAAGAGAAGGGTTTATCGAGCGTCTGCCCGACGACGAAGACCTGGATGAGCGAGTGGTCGGATTAGGCACCGGCCTGGAGCCGGATGTCCAGTTTTTCCGCCGCGAGATCAGGTCCGGTGATTTCCTGCTGCTGGCCGATTCTTCTTTCAACCGGCTCACCGATGCAACTTTTCAGCATGCCATCGCCGATGGCGAAGTCAACAGTGCTTTGAACAACCTGGCCGGGGTTGCCGGCCCGGTGAGTTCCGCCGAAGTGATCAAATTTGTCTCTCCACTCACCGAGGGCGAAGAGGACACCGTCCCGGTTCCTGAGCGGAGGCCGGTTTCTCCCCTGCCGACTTTCTCTTCACCAGATGAGGCCGCGGTCCCTGCGCCAGCGCGATCCCGACCTGCCGGTATCGAATCAACATCGGCAGTAGAAAGACGTATCGTCGAGCATACACCGGCGGGCGATGCCAATGCGTTCCAGCGATTCCGCCACCGGCTGGCGATTGGATTATCCAACGTGATCAGCCGGTCGCGCACACTGGTCGAAAAGATGCTGCCCGAAGAGGAACCGGAATCGGAGTCTCAGGCGCTCTTTTCGACGCCGATGCAGATCGGCGTGGCGGTCGCCGTCGCGGTATTGGTTGCGCTGCTGACGACGGTCGTGTACCAGTGGCAGGGACAGAGTTCACAGTATGCTTCATGGGTGCGCTCGGCCAACGCCGAGATTCAACTGGCCCGCGAAGGCGGCTCCGATCAGGCCGAGGCGCGCCCACACTGGGAGGCGGCGGTTTACCTGCTCGACCAGGCATCCGAGATCAGGACACCGAGCAAGGAAATCCTGAGTCTGCGTGAGCAGGCCCTCGCTGCCCTCGATTCTTACGATCACGTCACCCGCGTCGAGTTAACGCAGTTACGTGAATACAGCCCGGGCACCTATTTAAGAGGTCCAATTGTTCAGGGATTGAATCTCTACACCATTGATACCACGCAGGATATCCTTTACCGCGAAGACCTGAGCGAAGATGGCACCAGCCTGGTGAACCATGAACCCCAGGTGGTCACCCGCCAGGGAGACGTAGTCAACAACCAGGTCGTCGGCGGGTTGATCGACCTGAACTGGATCGAGGATGGGGGTGTCCAGCAGAAAAATGTGCTGGGCGTCCTCTCTCGCAACGGCCTGCTGATCACCTATTCACCCAGTTGGGATGTTTCGGCCAGCCTGCTGCCGGGGTTCGAAGCCTGGGTCGAACCGCGTGCGTTTGTCATCTATGATCGGGACCTGTACGTGCTCGACGCCGGAGCGAATGAAATCTGGGTGTACAAGGCCGGGGCCGGGGCCTATTCCAGCGCCCCACAGCGCTACTTTACCGATGTCCTCCCCGAACTGGGTGACGCCATCGATATGGAGATCGACAGCAACGGCAACGTCTATGTGCTGCATACCGGTGGGCGGATCACCAAGTATTTCTTCGGGCAGCCGGAAACCTTTGTTTTCAGCGGCCTTCCCCAACCGCTTGCCCGCCCGACGGCAATGTTTCTCAACCTGAGCCTCTACGACCGGACACTGTATGTCGCCGACCCCGGCGGCGGGAGATTGTACGCGACGGCATCGAACGGCACTTTCCTGCTGAACTACAAAGATGCCAATGACACAGTCTTCGATACGCTGTCCGGTGTTTTCAGCCAGGATAGGCCGGAGTTCGTCTACCTGACTGCCGGAAATGGGCTGTATACCTTTCCGCGCCCCTGAAGCCGTGCTATAATCCCGCCCCGCTGGATTGTAACCGATAAGAGTTAAATGAGTCCCTTTATGCGTCGTTCAAACGAAACCCAACACGTACGGCTCCCCCGCCAGGGCCTTGATCTTCCCACGTGGTTGACGGTTGTCCTGCTGGTCGTATTTGTTGGGGCGATCGTCGGGCTGGCAATGCTGACTTTCAGGGGGGTCAAGAATATCTTCGCAGGCGCGCCCCTGGGGATCGGCGATTCGAGTTCTTCGCCGGTGTTTTCGCCTGCCGAGGCCACCGCCCAGGCAGAGGCAGCAGTTGCCGGTGATACGCCGATTTTGAGTGAAGGCCGGGTTACCGTCTTGTTGATGGGGATCGACGAGCGCGAGGCCGAATACGGTCCCTGGCGCACCGATACGATGATCCTGCTGACGGTCGATCCCAGGTCGCAAACCGCCGGGATGATTTCGATCCCGCGTGACCTGTGGGTTGCCATCCCCGACTACGAAATATACGACCGTGTCAACAACGCGCATTTCATCGGCGACCGGGATCACTATCCGGGCGGGGGCGGCCCGGCGCTGGCGATGAAAACCATCGAACAGAATCTCGGCGTCCAGGTCAGATATTTTGTGACGGTCAACTTTGCGGCTTTTGTCACCATCATCGATCACCTGGGCTGCATCGACATCGAAGTCCCTGAAACAATCGACGACCCGGATTACCCGGCCCCGTCAGGTTCGGGCTACGATCCGTTTTACCTGGAAGCCGGTGAATACTGCCTGGGGGGTGAAACCCTCCTCAAGTACGCCCGAACACGCGCCACTTTCGGCGGCGACTTCGACCGGGCGCAGCGCCAGCAGCAGGTGATCTACGCGATCAGGGATCATATTCTCAGCACCGGGCAGCTTCCCAATTTGATCACCCGCGCGCCTGATATTTATGATGCGCTGGCCGATAATGTGAATACCAACCTGACCGAAGCCGATATCATCCAGCTTGCCCAGGTAGGGGCCGAAATCCCTGAGGAGAATATCTGCTCGGCGGTGATCAGCGGCGACTACATCGAACAGTTGCAAACGCTGGCCGACGGCAGCCAGGTGGCGATCCCGGATCGCACCGATATTCGCCTGCTTATCGAGGATGTTTACAGCGGCACCGGGCGCTGTGCTCCCGGCTATGTCGATCCTGCTGTTGGGGCATCGAGTGAAAATGCAACGGTCAATATCCTGAATGGAACGGCCAACGAGGGATTGGCGACCCAAACAGGGGATTTCCTGTCCGCGCAGGGGATAAAAATCGCCGGGCTGGGGAACGCCGAAGGCTTCGACTACGCCAACACGGTCATCACCGTATATACGGGCAAAATCTACACCGCCCAGCGCATCGCCGAACTGCTGCGCGTGCCTCAGTCAGCGATTGTGGAAGTCGAATCGGAAAACGCCGCCTACGATATCGAGGTCATCCTGGGCCGGGATTATGTTCCGCAGCAGTAAACCTCTATCTGGTGACATCAGAAATATAAAGGGACGAACGTTCAACGGTTCGTCCCTGTTTATCTTTGTGGGGACAGTTGACTAATGCCAACCGTTGACCTTTGCGATTTCTTCGTCTGAGAAAACAACCTCGTGTTTGCCTTCCAGCTTTTCGCGGACCTTTCGAATGACCAGGTCAAGGTGTTTGCCGTTGGAAACAAAATCCAGGTCGTCGGATGGCACGATGAGCACCTGGCTCAACGTAAAGCTGGCGTTCCAGTCTTCATAAAGCTTATTTAATTGTTCGAGGTACTTCGGGTCAATATCCTGCTCGAATTCGCGTCCCCGCTTGCGGATGCGATCCAACAGCGTGTCGACCCCCGCGCGCAGGTAGATCACCAGGTCAGGAGCGGGCAGGAACCGGGTCATCGTTTCATATAATTCGCGATACGTGCGGTAGTCACGGTCGGAAATATGCCCCTGTCGATGCAGGTTCTTGGCAAATATCTCGGCATCCTCGTATACGCTCCGGTCCTGCACCACCGAGTTGGGATGCTCGATCAACTGGTAATGGTGGAGCAAGCGCCGTGAAAGGAAAAAAATCTGCGAATGAAAGCTCCAGGTGTGCATATCCTGGTAGAAATCGGCCAGATAAGGATTGTCGTCGACGGCTTCGTAGAACGGTTCCCACTCCAATCGCTCGGCGATCAACCCGGTCAACGTGCTTTTACCAACGCCTACATTCCCGGCGATTGCCAGGAATTTCTTGCTTGCAATCGTCATTCCGCCTCCCTTATTTTTGTTCCATACTTTGACTGATCGTTAGTGACGATTTCCATCTTGTCAATACAGGCTTTTTCTAAATCAATACCGGCATAATTACTGAGCTTGAGCAGATACGCCAGGCAGTCGGCCAGTTCTTCCTGTATTTGCGCCCGGTGTTTTGTGAGGGCCATCCGCTGCGCTTCGCGCTGCTCTTTGCCTGCCTTATGATACTCGGCCTGTGCCAGCCAGGTCTTTTTTAGCGCACGGGCCAGTTCTCCCACCTCTTCGTTGAGCGCAATGAAATTCATAAATGGGTCAGGATCGAACCCTTTTTCGGCGTCCAGCGATAGGTGAAATTCCTGCATATCGGCCAGGCTGTGCGCGCCATTTTCCATTTCTTCGAGAATGGCCTTAGTCTCGCGGATCGACTGCGTTTCGCCCACGCCGGGCAACTGCGCCTGATAAACGCCAAACTTCAGATCGCTCTTGATGCGTTGGAGGACATAAGTCAAATCGTCTTCGCTGCGCACGAAGTCGAGCGCGTTCGTGTCGATGACCAGGACAGGGGCTTCGTCATAACTGCCGACAAATTCCTCGTAGGCAATCCTTAATTCTTCGATATAATCGGGGTCCATGTCACGCTCGTATGGCCGGTCGCGGGCAGCGATGCGCTCCATCAGCACATCCAAATCGGCGCGAAGGAATACCAGCAGGTCGGGCGTAGGGATTTTTTCGTTGAGTGCGGCGTAAACCCGGTCATACATCGCCAGTTCGTCACCGGACAGGTTGAGGTGAGCGAACAGACTATCTTTGGCAAAGATATAGTCTGAGGTCACCGGGCCTCGTCCCAGCCCATCGGTGACGGTCGACAACTGTTGGCGGTAGCGGCTGAGTAAAAAGAACAGTTGAGTCTGGAAGGCATACCGGGCGCGGTCGGCATAGAAATCGGAGAGAAAGGGGTTCTCTTCGAATTCTTCAAGCAAGATGGTGCCGCCCATTTCTGGTTGAAGCAGGCGCGCGAGAGTGGTCTTGCCAACCCCGATCGCGCCTTCAATGGCAATAAAGGGATGACGATTCATATCACTGTTATTTCATTGTGCTAAAGCAGTTCACTGTCAACGACCTGCGAAAGGAACTACTGCCAGAAAAGCCAAAATGCCCTTGGAAATAAAAACAGCTCAGGTTTCCTGGAGGCTGATACAAGATGATTGGATTGTTTTGCCTGTTACTATCCGGGGCCGTCCACTGTTGCGAAGAATTAAGCAACAAACCCGGTGGCAGCTTACTGACAGATGATCGGCAGCTTGTCGAATTTCGACGCCAAGGCAAGCATACCTTGTCAGTCTCTTGAGACGCAAGCTGGCGTGTTAAAAATTACCTAAAAGACGAAATTTTTAAGGTTGGTGAAGACGCTGCTATGTCTGGCTCGACGAAAATCATGCTGGTTGACGAGTCCGCCGTCCAACACGTTCTCGAATGTATGCGATCCGCCAGACCGATTGATGACGATAATCCTCTGCGCCGCCTGGTCTGGGTCCATGCCCAGATTGATTCGTATGGCGCGGTGACTTCACCGGTTGAACACGATGTTGCCCTTTCGGCGATTCTGACCGATCTGATCACGGGGCGGCTGCGGCAGTTTCGAGTTATTCACAGAATCCCTACCGATGTGAGTGAACACCGGGAGGAAGCACTCAATGCTTTGCTCCGTGATTTTCAGCAGGCGAACAGCGAGTTGGAAGGTTGGAGCCTGCTTTACCATCGTTATGTCCAGATCGATCTTGATTTGCAGGTGCAGGAACTTTCGAACGTGTTGGGCGTGTCTACCCGGCAGGTAAACCGCCGGATGTCGCTGGGCCTGCGCCGCCTGACAGAGATTATCGGCCAGCTCGAGATCAAGGCTCGCCTGGAAAACCGCCGCCTCTGGCTGCAATTGAAGCTCCCTGCGCCCTCATCCGTCCAACTATTTGGCGATGACAGGGCAGGGGATGATCTTTACGAGTTCTTGCATGATCTATCTCCTCCCCATGTAACAGTGCTGGTCGGCGCGCGGGGAATCGGCAAAACGGCCCTGGCCCAGGCGGTTGTCCAGCGATTGATCGAAGCTGATCGTTATCAGGATTTTGCCTGGTTGGATTTTGACGTGCAGACAGCTTACACGACCGTGCTGCACAACCTGGCCCGCGAGTTGGGATATCTTCACCTGTCCAGCACCAACCCGGACGAAGTCGAAGCCGGGCTGCGGGCCAGGCTGTCGTCGGTGCCTATCCTGGTGGTGCTCGATTCTGCCGATCATATCGAAGACCTCGACAATCTCCTCCCCCGTTTGGGGAGATTGGTTACACCGGGGCACGCGCTGATCATTTCGCGCCGCCACCCGCCGGTCGAAGCGCCGGTGCGCGCCGTTCAGGTTTCCCCCCTCGACCTGGACGGCTTTTCCGACCTGCTGCTCGATACTGCCCGCCGCCGCCGCATTTCGCGGACGTTTCATCTCGACGAAACGGCGTTGAGAGACCTGCATGCCATGTTGGGGGGCAATCCGCTGGTCGGGCGGATGGTGATCGGCCAGATGGCTTTTCTGCCGCTCGAGAGGGTGATGGAGAATCTTTCCTCCATCCAGACCGATCAGGGCGATGGCCTGCTACAATCGATGTTTGGCTCGGTCTGGGAAGCCTTAGACGAATCTTCCCGGCAGACTGCCGCAGCGATCAGCCTTTTGCCATCGAAGGGGGCGACCTGGGAGAAAGTATCAGCCATGTCTCGACTCGATCCCGGCGATCTGGATTCGGCGCTGGAGGTGCTGACCACCTGCTCGCTGGTCGATGCGTCGGGCGACGAGCCTCTTTATGTGATGTCACCCCTGGCCCGGCGGTTCGTCAGGGAACGGGGCCAGGGGTATTTAAGGCAAATCGTCGAATCGGCGCAGGCGCAGGGGGACACGTCTCTGTTGCCTTACCTGATCGATCTACTCCCCGTCCAGATTTCCGGCGGGGATGCCCGGCAGGTGGCGGGACTCATCGTCCAACTGTCGCCGGTCATCCGCCGATCAGGTCAATGGGCCTTGTGGCGGGATGTGCTTTCGGAAGCCGCCGAGCAGCTTCGCCCGACCACCGGCGATCCGTCCAGCATGGCAGTGATCCTGCTGGAACTGGGGGTCGCTTACCGGTGGCTCGGCAAATTCTCGGTGGCCGGGAAGCTGCTGTCCGAGGCGGTTGCCCTGTTTGGAGAGTCAGGTGACTACGCTCGACAGGCCGAGGCGTTGATCGAGGTTGGGCGGCTGTCGCAGGACCTGGGCCACACCCAACCGGCATACGAGGCGTTTCAACGGGCTGCCGCCGCCGCGCTCCGGTACCAGTGTCCGGAAATCCGGCGGCAGGCTTTGAATGGCCTGGTAAACCTGGCCCTGCATAATGATCGAGTCGAGCAGGCGATGGCACTGTCCCAGCAGGCTTTAGACACATTTGACGACGAAGCACCGGACGGACAGACTCTCAGCACACATGGCGTCGCCTTACTCCGGGCAGGGGCCGTCGACGAGGCGTTGAGTGTTCAACTGGAGGCGCTTGATCATTTCCACGCCGAAGGGAATATCCCCGGCCAATCGCGGACTCACCTGCGGTTGGGGATGGCTTACTCAACAGCGGGTGACTATGAGGCGGCGCTCGATCACTTTACCGAGGGCCTGCTCATCATGGAGTCGCTGGGAGACGCGCTGGGCCGTGCCCGCATCCTCACCAACCTGGGGGCTGTCTATGCCTTGCAGGAACAGTGGGACGGCGCTCGTTCTACCTGGGAGCAGGCGATGGGGCTTCAGCAAAGCCTCGATGACCGGGTTGGCATGGCCTATACCTGGTACAACCTGGCCGATATGTATTGGAAAGCCGATCAGGAAACCGATGCCCGTGAAGCGCTGACTCGCGCCCGGCTGCTGGCCGAGCAGTTCAACCTGCTTCCACTGTTGGATACGATTAATCACCACCCGATGAGTATCCTCTGATCGACCTCTATCTTGACGAACCGCCCGCCACCGATTATAAGTAGGTGGGCAATTGAATTGGTGACCTGCCTGTTAAGGATCGTGTTTTGCCTGAGAAACCTGCTTCTACTTCCCTGCGTGTCCTGATGATCTCCAAAGCCTGCCTGATGGGGGCCTACCAGCGCAAGCTGGAAGAGATCGCCGCCTACCCGGAGATCGATCTGACCGTCGTCGTGCCGCCCTTCTGGAACGGCAAAGGCAACTATATCCCCCTTGAGCGCAAGCACCTGGAAGGCTACCGGATGGAAGTGCTCCCGCTGCGCTTCAACGGGAACTTCCACCTGCATTATCACCCCGGCCTGCGGGAACTGATCGAGGCGATCAGGCCGCAGATCATCCATATCGACGAGGAGCCGTACAATTTCTCGACGTTCCACGCGCTGCGGCTGGCCCACCGTTATGAAGCTCAGGGCCTGTTCTTCTCCTGGCAAAACCTGCTGCGGCGCTACCCGCCGCCCTTTGCCCAGATAGAGTGCTGGGTGCTGCGCCATGCCGATTACGGGATCGCCGGCAACGAGGAGGCAGTCGAGGTGTGGCAGGAAAAGGGCTACAAAGGCCCGCTGGCCGTCATCCCCCAGTTTGGCGTCGACCCTGTCATATTTTCGCCCGCCGATCAAGCGCCCGACCGCGAGCATTTCACCATCGGCTATGCGGGGCGATTTGTCCCCGAAAAGGGACTGGATTTATTGATCCAGGCCGCCGCCGGGCTGTCGGGGAAATGGGTGATGCGCCTGCTGGGTGATGGCCCACTGCGCGAAGAAATTCAAACGCTGGCGGGCGTTTACAATATCTCCGGGAGCGTCCGGTTCGAGGAGAAGATTCCCTCCACCGAAATGCCCGGCTTTTACCACCAGCTTGATGCGCTCGTTCTCCCCTCGCGCACCTATCCCAACTGGAAAGAGCAGTTTGGCCGCGTCTTGATCGAGGCGATGGCCTGCGGCGTGCCGGTCGTCGGGGCGGAGTCGGGGGCGATCCCCGGCGTGATCGGCGCGGCGGGGCTGACCTTTCCCGAAGGCGACGCCGCCGCCTTGCAGCGCCAGCTTCAAACGCTGATCGACGATCCCGATCAACGCCGCGTGTTGTCCACAGCGGGGCGTGAACGGGTACTCGAACGCTACACCCAGGCGCAGGTCGCCAGCCGGACGGTCGCCATCTACCGGGAACTGGCAGCGTTCTAATACTTATTTGATGGACATCCCACCGAGAATACAGGACAATTTCTTGTAAGAAAAGGTGGCTTTATCGCCAGCCTGCTGCCTGTTGTATACTGTGGTCGTCTGGTGTAGTAATGGCGCTGCCTTTCTGTCGAGAATGACATAGTAGTGAGGATTTCTAGCTGATGTATCGTTCCGATCGTTTTACCGAACGTGCGCAGGATGCGGTTCAGCGTGCGCTCGAGATACTCCAGCGTTATGGACATACACAAATCGATACCGAACACATCATGCTGGCCCTGTTGGAACAACCAGATGGCGTGACGGGCCAGATTCTTGAGAAGTTGAACGTCGACCAGGAGCAGCTCACCCAGCGCCTTGACGACGATCTGCGCAATTCGCCCCATTCTGCCGCCGTCTACGGGCAGGGGGCAGTGCCGGTATTTATCACGCCGCGTGTCAACCGGGTGATCGAAGGCGCACAGGAAGAGGCCAGCCGGCTCAACGACGAATACATCTCGACCGAGCATATCTTCCTGGCGATCCTGGGAGATCGCTCGACGCCGTCGTCGCGTTTTCTGCGCGAGGCGGGGGTGACCCGTGAACGGGTCCAGGAGGTGATCCGGGAAATACGCGGCGGGCAGCGGGTCACCGACCCGCAGGCCGAGAGCCGCTACCGGACGCTGGCACGCTACAGCCGCGATCTCTCGCGGATGGCTGCCGAGGGGAAACTCGACCCGGTCATCGGGCGGGACGATGAAATCCTGCGCGTGATCCAGATTCTAAGCCGTCGCACCAAGAACAACCCGGTGCTGATCGGCGAAGCGGGGGTAGGCAAAACCGCTATCGTCGAGGGACTGGCGCAGAAGATCGTCGCCAACGACGTGCCCGAAATCCTGATGGGCAAGCGGGTGATCGAAATGGACCTGGCGGCGATGATCGCCGGGTCGCGTTTCCGGGGCGAGTTCGAGGAGCGCCTCAAATCCGCCATAGAAGAAGTGCAGCGCTCTGAGGGGGAGATCATCCTCTTCATTGACGAGATTCACCAGGTGGTCGGCGCGGGCGCTGCCCAGGGTGCGCTCGACGCTTCGAACATGATGAAGCCCGCCCTGGCGCGCGGCGAACTCCAGACCATCGGCGCAACGACGCTTGACGAATATCGCCAGCACATCGAGAAGGACTCGGCGCTGGAGCGGCGCTTCGCGCCGGTTTACGTCGAAGAACCCTCGATTGACGAAACGATTGAAATGCTCAAAGGGCTGAAAGCCCGCTATGAGGCGCATCACAACGTCACTTATTCCGATGCGGCGCTGGTCGCGGCGGCACGGCTCAGTCACCGCTATGTGACCGACCGCTTCCTGCCCGACAAAGCCATCGACCTGATCGACGAGGCGGCGGCCAGCGTGCGGGTCGCGCTTTACTCGATGCCCAACGAACTGAAAGAGATGCGGAACGAGATCGACCGGCTGACCGCCGAGGAAGAACAGGCAGCGCTGAACGGCGATTACCAGGCCGCGGCGCAGTACAAAACACAGCGTTTGCAGCTCAAAGGTGAATACGACGAACGATATGGCAAGTGGCAGAAGGACAATACGCTCGACGAAATCGTCGACGAGAAAGATGTCGCTGCCGTCGTCGCCCGCTGGACGGGGATTCCGGTCAACCAGATGATGGAAACGGAAGCCGAGAAACTGCTCCGGATGGAGGAGGCGCTCCACGAGCGGATCGTCGGCCAGGACGAAGCGGTCGCCGCCGTCTCCGATGCGATCCGCCGGGCACGCTCCGGCCTGAAAGACCCCAAACGCCCGATCGGGTCGTTCATCTTCCTCGGATCGTCGGGGGTGGGCAAAACCGAACTGGCTAAAGCGCTGGCCGAGTTCATGTTCGACGACCCGGACGCGCTGCTGCGCATCGATATGAGCGAATATCGTGAGCAGCACACCACCGCCCGGCTGTTCGGCGCGCCGCCCGGATACGTCGGTTATGAGGAAGGCGGCCAGCTTACCGAAGCCGTCCGCCGCCGCCCATACCGCGTCATCCTCTTCGACGAGGTCGAAAAGGCGCACCAGGATGTCTGGAATGCGCTGCTGCAAATCCTGGACGATGGCCGCCTGACGGATGGGCAGGGGCGCACCATCGACTTCCGCAACACGGTGATCATCATGACCAGCAATCTGGGAACGGAGTTTGCCCGCAAGGGCGGCACGCTGGGCTTCGTCTCAAGCCAGGACCCGGAGACGGTGGCCGATCACAGCAAGATCGAAAAGGCGCTGAAGGAAACCTTCCGGCCTGAGTTCCTGAATCGCGTTGACGAGATCATCATCTTCTCGCCGCTGTCGATTGAGGAGGTCGAGCAGATCGTCGATCTGCAAATGGCCGAGATCGCCACGCGGCTTGAAGAGCAGGGTCTGACCGTCGAACTGACCGAAGCCGCCCGTGCATGGCTGGCCCGACAGGGCTATGACCCGGCTTTTGGGGCGCGCCCGCTGCGCCGGGCGCTTCAGAAAAGCGTCGAGAGTCCGCTCTCGGTGCAGCTCCTGCGCGGTGATTTCGAATCTGGGTCGCATGTCATTGTCGATGCCACCGAGGAAGACGGTATTGTCTTCCGCACCTGATCCTGATCGCCGGTCAGATGGTATATAATCGCCCGCCCTCGATTTTTGGTGGGCGTGTTCTTTTTCGGTTGTTTTCCACATCGGCCCGGCTTACAATGGTGGGGGAAACGGGATACTGAAGGCTGAAAATGGAACCCGAAACGATCGTCGAGCAGCTTCAATCAAAAGGGCACCGGATGACAGTTCCCCGCCGCTGGATCATCCGGGTGCTGTGTGAAGCGGATCGTCACCTGACCGTCGAACAGGTTCACCGCTGCCTGGTGGAAAACGACATCAAAGTGGACGAGGCGACCGTCTACCGCACCTTGCAGTGGTTGAAAGAGAACGAGGCCGTATCGCAGACCGATATCGGCCAGGGAGCCGATGTCTATTGTCTGATCGGCGATCAGCCTCACCACCATTTGATCTGCCTGAACTGCAACCATATTATCGACGTGTCCGACGATCTCTTTGCCGGTTTGCGGGAGACGCTCCTGGAGAAATACCGGTTCACCCCCCGGATCGATCATTTCGCGATTTTTGGTCTGTGCGAAAGATGCCGGTCGGAACTGACTCGTGACGAAGATTGACCGGATTTTAGCCTGAGCGTTTGTGACAACAATACCCGTGCGTTATCCTCAAAGCAGCCTCAGTTGAGATGAAATGGAGACCAGAGCATGGAAGCGACAACAACCGCCGGTCATCTTCAGGCAGAATCGACCCCAGGAGATCAACCCATTGAGATGACTCCGCGCCCGGCGCTGTGGGCCGACGTGCCCGACGAAAAATGGAACGACTGGCGCTGGCAGATGAGCAACCGGCTCAACTCGCTCGAAGAACTCCAACAGGTCATCGACCTGACAGACGAGGAGATCGAGGGCCTCAGCGCCGAGGGCAAGTTCCGCGTCGATGTCACACCGTACTTTGCCAGCCTGTTGGAAGCGGACGACCCGCGCGGGCCGGTTCGCTTGCAGGTGATCCCAAAAGGGAGCGAGATGGTCAGCTTCGATTCGATGATGGCCGACTCGCTCGCGGAGGACGCGCATTCGCCGGTGCCGGGGCTGGTGCATCGCTACCCCGACCGGGTCTTGATGCTGGTCACCACGCAGTGCGCCAGCTACTGCCGCTACTGCACCCGCTCGCGGGTGGTCGGCGATCCTTCGGCGAATTACAGCCGCAGCGACCACGAAGCGCAGATCGAGTACATCAGGAATACGCCGCAGGTGCGGGACGTGCTGCTCTCCGGCGGCGATCCGCTCACCATGCCGGAACGGATGCTCGAAGATATACTGGCTCGCCTGCACGAAATCCCCCACCTGGAGATCATCCGCATCGGGTCGCGGGTGCCGGTTTTCTTGCCGCAGCGCATCACCGACGACCTGGTCGAGATGCTGCGCCAGTTCCACCCGCTGTGGTTGAATATTCACGTCAACCACCCGCGCGAGATCACGCCGGAACTGAGCCGGGCACTGGACAAACTCGCCGATGCGGGGATTCCACTGGGCAACCAGTCGGTGCTGCTGCGCGGCGTCAACGACAGCCCCGAAGTGCAGATGGAGTTAGTCCAAAAGCTGGTCAAAAACCGGGTGCGCCCCTATTACCTCTACCAGTGCGATCTGGTGCAGGGGGCGGGACATTTTCGCACGCCGGTGTCCGTCGGCATCGAGATCATCGAGGCGCTGCGCGGCCATACGTCAGGCTATGCCGTTCCGACTTACGTGGTCGATGCGCCCGGCGGCGGCGGCAAGATTCCGGTGATGCCCAACTATGTGATCAGCGAAGGCGCAAACCGGATCGTGCTGCGCAACTACGAGGGATTCATCACCACCTATTCAGAGCCGGATGAAGCCTACCAGCGTGACGACGAGCAGATGCGCAGGTACCTTGAACCGAAGGCGGCGCAGGAAGACATCGTTCAGAAGGGCGTCTCCGGGCTGTCTTCCGGCGAGCATATGACGATCAAGCCGGAAGGCTTCGACGACGTTCACCGCCGGGGACGCGAGGCGGAGGTCGAGAAGCGCGGCAGGCGCAACTTCAAGGACGATTACGACTGAAGGACGTTATCTCAGGTCGTGCCGGTAGACGACGGGTGTCAAAATTAAGCCGGGAACCGGTTTGGCGTTTCCGGCTTTTGCGCGTGAATAACCGTGCGCTCGATTTTGGTCGCCACCTTCTGCCGGGTGCGATACACTAATATAGCTTGAGTTTCTATATGACGAGGATAAAACGGATCGATGTTTAAGAACCTGATGAAAACCCTGGCGGGCAATCCTTACGAGCGGGAGTTGGAGCGCTACAAGGAGATACTCAGCCGGGTTAATGCGCTGGAACCGGAGATGCAGGAGCGCTCCGACGACGATCTCCGCGCCCTGACCGACGACCTGCGGGCGCAGGTGCAGGATTGGGTGGCCGAGATCGAGGATCGGGAGGCGTTTCTGGCTGCGGAAGCGGAAGCGCTCGACGAGGTGCTGCCGATGGCTTTCGCCGCCGTCCGCGAGGCATCGGTGCGGACGATTGGCCTGCGCCACTACGACGTGCAGATCATCGGCGGGGTGGTGCTCCACGAGGGCAAAATCGCCGAGATGAAGACCGGTGAGGGTAAGACCCTCGTCGCCTCGCTGCCGCTTTACCTGAACGCCCTGGCGGGCCGAGGGGCGCACCTGGTGACGGTCAACGATTACCTGGCCCGCCGTGACGGTGGCTGGATGGGGCCGATCTTCAACCTGCTTGGGATGAGCACGAGTGTGATCGGCAGGGAGCAGTATTCGGCGGTCTACGATCCAGGCTATGTCGATCCGGGCGGCGATCTGGAAGACGAGCGGCTCGTCCACTGGCGGCCCACGCTCCGTAAGGAATGCTACCAGGCCGATATTACCTATGGCACGGCCTCCGAGTTTGGCTTTGATTATCTCCGCGATCACACCACCATCGAACCCACACGGCTGGTTCAGGGCGAACATGCCTATACCATCGTCGACGAGGTCGACTCGGTGCTGATCGACGGGGCACGCACGCCACTGATCATCTCCGGCCCGGCGGAGCAGGCGTCGAGCACCTACCAGCGCTTCGCCGAAATCGTCGAGCGTGCCCGTTTGCGCCGCAATACCAGCGATCTTGAGTTCGAGGAAGCCGACGGTGACTACGTCCTTGACGACCGCACCCAGACCGTCTCGCTGACCGACCGGGGCATCGAGAAGATCGAGAGCCAGCTTGACGAGATCGATACGGAGGGCGGCGAGAGCCTCTACGATCCGCAGTATTATGAGTTAGTTCACTACCTGGAGAATGCGCTCAAGGCGAAATACACCTTCAAGCGCGACAAGGATTACATCGTCCAGGACGGGCGGGTGATTCTGATCGACCAGACGACCGGACGCCCGATGCCTTCCCGCCGCTACAGCGAAGGGCTGCACCAGGCAATCGAGGCCAAAGAGGGCGTGCAGGTACGGCGCGAGGACGTGACCATTGCGACGATTACCGTCCAGAACTACTTTCGCCTCTACGACAAGCTGGCCGGGATGACCGGCACCGCCATCACCCAGGCGGAGGAGTTCGACGAGGTCTACACGCTGGATGTCGCCCCGATCCCAACCAACGTCGAGTTCATGGCCGATAACGAGGAATACGAGACTCGCAAAGGGAAAGTGGGCGAGGTGCTTCCTGCTTTAGGCAGCCTCGACTTCGACGACATGGTCGCGATGACCAGCTACTGGAATGCGGATAACCCTGATCATCCCGCCTGTTTCAAACGGGTCGATTTCCCCGACCAGGTTTTCCAGTCAATCGGAGGCAAGTTCGAAGCGGTCAGCCGCGAGATCACCGACATCAGTTCCAGGGGCCGCCCGATCCTGGTCGGCACCGGCTCGGTCGAAGCCTCCGAAGTGTTGAGCCAGAAGCTCGACAAACTGGGCTTCTCACACGAGGTACTGAACGCGAAGAACCACCAGCGCGAGGCGCTGATTGTTGCCCAGGCGGGGCGTTCCGGCGCGATTACCATTTCGACCAGCATGGCCGGGCGCGGCACCGACATCCTGCTGGGCGGCAACCCGGAGGGCTTGGCCGCCAAGTTCCTGGCCGACGAATTGTTCGATGCTGCGGCTTTCAAACATCTGGCTGCCGAAGTGATCGGCGGCGACATTGAAGCCGCCCGCAAGCGTGCCCAGGCCAACAGGTCGATGTACCTGGCGCTCGTCGACTGGGTCATCGAGGCACATGAAGACCTGGTGCGTAAAGCCAGTGTGGACGACGTGCTGGGGGCAGTTGTCGACGAGATTCGGGAAGACCCGGCCTACCGCGATCTCTCCTATGACCTGCTGGTGAAGATCATCCAGCAGCTTGACCTGGCGAGTGTCGATGCCCGCCGCCTGGATCGCGCCCGCCAGATCGCCGAAGAAGGCGGCGCGCCGCTCTCGATCCTCCCCGACCTGCAATATCGCCTCCAGGAGTACCGCAACCTGAGCGGTGTGCTGGGCGAGAACGAGCAGGCCGAAACGCTGGCCCGCCGCCTGTTCGAAAAGCACTACAACGCCCGCGCTGCCCTGATCCGCGCCGTCCTCTCCGATGACCTGGACGCGGCCCGGCGGATCACATCCGAAATCCCGGCGCTGCCCGAATCGCTGATCGACGATATCCAGCGCATTCGCGAAGACTGCCGCCAGAATCGCCAGTTGGTCTGGGAGCGGGGCGGCCTGCACGTGATCGGCACCGAACGCCACGAGGCGCGGCGCATCGATGACCAGCTTCGCGGGCGCGCCGCCCGCCAGGGCGACCCCGGTTCGTCGCGGTTTTATCTCTCGCTCGAAGACGAACTGATGCTGCGCTTCGGCAGCGACCGCACCAAGCGGATCATGGAGCGGCTCAACATTCCCGAAGACGTGCCGATCTCGGCCAACCTCCTCAGCAACGCCATCGAGCAGTCACAGGCGCGCTTCGAGAGCTTCTATTTCGACATCCGTAAGAACCTCGTCGAATATGACGAGGCGGTCAACCGCCAGCGCCAGATCGTCTACGACGAGCGCAGCGCGATCCTCAAGGGCAACGTCGCCGAACTTGACGAACTGGTGGCACGATTCATCAGGAACACGCTGGCCCGGCTGATCGAGCGCTATCGCGATGGCTACGAGGCCTGGGCGATGGGCGAGATCGAGACGGTGATCGGCGATTTCTCCAACATCGAAACGGGCGAAGTCAATACACGCGGGATCGTCCAGCGCGTGCTGCCGCTTTTCCCGCGCCCTTCCGGGGAGCAGATACAGTCGCTGCTCCAGATCACCGACGGCGAGGCGCTTTCCGAAGAACTCTACGAGATGGTGCTGGACGGAATCGAGGCCGGGCACAATATTCGCATGATGCTGGCCGAGATCAGCCGGGTGGTCCCGCTGTGGCCAGTGCCGCCAGTCGTTCACCCGCACGGGATCGAGGGTTGGCCGGCGTTTGTCGACCAGACCCGGATCAACTTCGAGCGATATGCCGAGTATCTCCCTACCGAACAGGCCGCCGAACTGTGGGAAAACCTTTCCTCAACACTCAAAAATGTTCACCGTGATGTTGTTTCGGCGCTGGGACGCGGGGCGAATCTGCCCGAAGCTCAAAGTATGCTGCATAACGTTGTCGGCGCGGCGCTTGCCGAGGTCTACGAGATGGTGCTGGGTGATCTGGAGACGGACGACCTTGTCACCGCGATCATGGGCCGCGCCGACGATCTGCTGGTGGTGGCCCGCCAGTCACCTCCCGGCAGTAAAGACGAGGCCGGACAGGACGAAGATGGCGACGCGATCCGTGAAGTCGAACGGCGTCTTTTCGCCATTGGCGAAGAGGAACTGATCCGCTATGAACGGGCGCTGATGCTCTCGGTGATCGACGGTGAGTGGCGGCAGTACCTCAACGCGATCGACGATCTTCGCCAGGCCGCCGGGCTGGAAGCGTTCGGCCAGCGCGACCCGAAGGTCCAGTTCAAGCGCCGCGCGTTCGAGATGTTCGACAAGCTTCGCGAGGATGTCGAGGAGGGAATCGCCCGGCGTTTCTTCACCGATCTTTCGCGCCACCGCCAGATCGTTGAAGCGCAGAAGCGCCAGGAACAGCTTCTCGATAATTTAAGCCAGGCCGGTTACCGCGTCGAGCGCAAGGCGACACGCAGCAAATCGACGGGCAGGCAGAAGGTCAGCCAGACCGTCCACAAAGACCTGTGGAGCAACGTCGGGCGCAACGATCCCTGCCCCTGCGGCAGCGGCAAGAAGTTCAAAGACTGCCACTACCGCGAAATCCAGAAGCAGCAGCAAACCGTTGCACAGGATTCGGTTATGCGCAGCAGCGCGGGCCGCAAACAGGGACGCCGTCGGCGTTGAGATATAACAGAAGCGTGCCGCAGTTGCACGCTTCTTTACTTGACCATACACTAGGCAAAAGACCGTATGGATTTTGTAACCACTTATTGCCAGGGTTGATAGTGTGTTGCGCTATAGTAAATAAGACACGAAAGCACTTGACGGGTATACCGGTCTGGCCCCCGGCTTACCAGAATACACCACACCGAGGATGACACGATGGATTATCGCGAAGTCAATCACGGGAAAAACGATAATCCCCAGCTCTACGAATCGCTGAAGGCGCTGCCCAAGATCGAACTGCACCGCCATCTTGAAGGTTCCTTGCGATTGAATACGCTGGCCGATATTGCGCGTGAACATCAGCTTGATTTGCCGGGGTATGCAGTTGAAGACTTCCGCCACCTGGTTCAGATGGTTCCGGAAGATGAGCCAAATGCAAACGTTTTTATCTCCAAATTCTTTACCCTGCGTAATTTTTACCAGTCTCCGGAGATCATCGACCGGATCACCTACGAGACGGTCGCCGATGCCGCCGCCGAGAATATCGTCTATATGGAACTTCGCTTCACGCCCATCGCGCTTGCCAGGGAGAAAGAATACGCGATGAGCGACGCCGCCGACTGGGTGATCAAAGCCGTCGACCGCGCCCAGGCGGATTTCGGCATCGACGTGCGGTTGATCGTGAGCATGAACCGGCACGAGAGCGTCGAACTGGGTGAAGAGATGGTCGACATTGCCATCGCGAATATGGATCGCGGCGTCGTGGCTATCGATCTTGCCGGTTCGGAGAACAAGTTCCCAGGCAGGCCGTTCGAGCATGTTTTCGCCAAAGCGCGTGAGGCCGGGCTGTCGATCACCAGCCATGCCGGTGAATGGGCCGGACCGGAGAGCGTCCTTGAAGCGATCAACGTGCTGGGGGCGCAGCGGTTGGGGCACGGTGTGCGGATCGTCGAAGACCTTGACGCGGTCAAGCTGGCCCAGGATCGCGATATCACCTTCGAGGTCTGCCTCTCGAGTAATATCCTGTCCGGCGTCGTCGATTCGCTGGACAACCATCCTTTTCGCGACCTGTATGCAATGGGTTTACGAACCACCCTCAATACCGACGATCCGAGCGTGCAGGGGGTGAACCTGACCGACGAGTTCGTCGCCGCTTCGGCGGAGATGGGCTACAGCCTTGACACCCTTAAAGAGCAGGTCATCAACGCGGCTGAAGCCGCTTTCCTGCCTGACGATGAGCGTCAGGCCCTGATGACGCGCCTGCAAACAGAACTCTACCCGGAAAGCACCGAGGCTCCCGCCGAGTCTGGATCGAAATAGCGATCCGGGTGTATAAGTTGAACCTGTTCAGGGAGACCTTTTTCCAAAGGTCTCTTTTGATTTATAGTTATGGGCAGGTGAAACGTTGTGATACAAGGGAGCAGTCGACCGGTGGGTGATTCCCCAAGAACGGATCGTGAAACAGATCGATACGCCGCCGCGCGCGAGCGAATGGTGAAGAAGCAGCTTGTCCGCCGGAAGATCGTCAATCCCCATGTGCTCAGGGCGATGCAAACGGTGCCCCGCCACCTGTTCGTGCCATCCGAATATCGCCATATGGCTTACGAAGATGGCCCGCTGTCAATCGGCTCCCGGCAAACCATCTCGCAGCCGTATGTGGTTGCCCTGATGACCGAGCTGCTGGCCCTCAATCCCACCGACCGCGTGCTGGAGATCGGCGTCGGCTCCGGCTACCAGACGGCTGTCCTGGCCGAACTGGTTCAAGAGGTCGTCGGTATCGAGCGGATCAACGTGCTGGCGAACCAGGCCCGCGAGCGGCTGGCATCGATGGGGTACAAGAACGTCACCGTCATCGAATCTGATGGCACGCTGGGATATCCATCCGCCGCGCCATACGATGGCATCCTGGTGGCGGCGGCAGCGCCTTCCGTGCCGCAGCCGCTCGTCGACCAGTTGGCCGAAGGCGGGCGGCTGGTGATCCCGGTCGGCACCAGCGTCAACCAGGTGATCCAGCGCATAAGACGCAAAGAGGATCAGATTCATGTCGAGAAGCTGATCCCCGTCCGTTTCGTGCCGCTGATCGGCGAGCACGGGTTTTCAAATGATGCCTATTGAAGATGCCAGTTACACGTTGAAGCGCACCGTCATCACGTCCCCGTCTTGCAGGATGTAGGTTTTCCCCTCGAGTCGCAATTTCCCGGCCTGCCGTGCCCCGGCCTCGCCGCCCAGTTCGACCAGCAAATTCCAGGGGGTGATCTCGGCCCGGATGAACCCGCGTTCCAGATCGCTGTGGATCACACCCGCGCCTTCCTGCGCCGTCGCCCCGATTTTGACCGGCCAGGCGCGCACCTCGTCGTCGCCGACCGTGAAGAAGGTCTGGATGGTCATCAGTTCATACGATTCGTGGATCACGCGGTCGCGCATTGGCTCCTCGATGCCGTATTCGGCCAGGAACTCGGCTGCCTCACCGGGGTCCAACTGGCCGATCTCCGCCTCGATCTGCCCTTGCAGGGCGAGGACGCCCGTCTTCCTGCCCGCCACGCTGACCAACTCATCGGGGGCGATCAGTTCTTCGCCCAGGTTCAGGAGAACCAGCTTGGGCTTCAGCGTCAGGAACCCGTAGCCGCTCACCTGTTGAAGTTCGCTTTCCGACAGGTCCAGTTCGCGGAGGGGCTGCTCCGATTCGAGGGTTTCGAGCAGCCGCTCGAACAGATCGAGTTCTTTCTGGTTGGCGGCTTTGTCTTTACCCTTCGAGAGTTCGTCCTTCAACCGTCCGATCCGGTTCTCGACCGTGATCAGGTCTGTTAGCAGGAACTCGTCGTCGAGGATGTCCAGGTCGCGCTGCGGGTCGATGGTCTCTTCCGGGTGCGGGACGTTTGGATCGTCAAAGACGCGCACCACGTGCAGGTAGCCGTCCAACTGGCTGAGTTGATTGCGGAACGACCCGCTCAACCCGCCTTCGCTGATCCCCTTCGCCAGCCCGCCGATATCCGCGTAGGTGATCTTGGCATTGACCTTTCGCTCCGGCAGGTAGATGTCGTACAGGGCGTCGAGCCGGTGATCCGGTACGTCGACGACCGCCATCTGAACGTCCAATTTGCCCGGTGCGGCAATGCTGGTCGGGCGGTTGGCCCCGGTCAGGGCGTTAAAAATGGTTGTTTTGCCACACATTGGCAAGCCAACTAATCCTAATTTCATCGAATATCCTTATCTGTGATTTCAAGCGCGGGCGATTATAACACCGGAGAGGGTTTTCGGGGAACGTCACCGGCGGGTGCCCACCGGCCAATTGATTATTCCGGCGGCAGCCCAAGCGCCCCGGCAGCGACGGTGCAAAGATCGCTGCCGCCCGACTCCAGCCACTCGATCAGCGTCGGGCTTTGCTGAAGATGCAGTTCGGCTTCTTCGTAGATGCCGCTTCCCCAGTATTGATAATACTGCGTCTCGGCGTCCCATTCGGCGGGGGAAAGATAGATCGCGCCGGGGCCGCCGTTGTAGGCGGCGAAGGTCAGGCCCAGGTCGCCGTTTGCCAGGGCGTACATCTCGGTGAAGTAGGTCAGCCCCCGGTAGGCGTTGGTATCCGCGTCGTAGGGGTCTTCGCCCTCCTCGAAGTGCAGCGGCATCAACTGAAACAGTCCCGATGCCCCCACCGGTGAAACTGCCGCCGGGTTCCCGCACGATTCGATCTGCATCAAGGTGGCGATCAGATTAGGCTTCACCCGGTAAGTAATCGACCATTGAGCAATCGAACCGGCCCAGTGCTGGACTTCCTTGGTGAAGATCGGCGAGATCGACAAATCCCAGTTGGGGGTAGGAAGCTCCGAATCGGGTGGAATCTCCATCCCCTCGACGATGAACACCGGTTCGGCGGGGGGCAGGGTGGCAGCAGCGGGCGCTTCCGGGCCTCTGAACCAGCCCGCAACTGTCCCAATCGCCTTGACGGGCAGCGAAGGTTCGATGATCAGGATCATGATCAGCAAGGCCCACACCGGCAGGAAGCGGATCGCCAGGGTCAGGAAGGAGACCGGGCGCTTTGCTTCCTCTTCCTCGGCCTGCCGCGCGGCTTCGCCGCGATTCAGCGTGACCCTGGGCTTGATCACCCGCCAGCCGGTAACCGGGGAATCCTCGTCGGGTTCCGGTTCGTAGACTATTTCGCTGTGGGGATCGCTGCTGCTCATTAATTGTCTCTCGGCGGAAGATGTCCACCTGTTCTCGTTTTTACCGTCTCCGGGATTATACCCGACCGGGGGGCATTATTTGAAGGAAAGTACGTTATTGTTACGTAAAATGTTTCTACTGGCTGCTTCCGCCGCGCTTTTCGATCTCCTCTTTTGCCAGCATCAGCAGGGTTTCCCGGTCGGCGTCGGTCAGTGGGGCGGTCAGTAGCAGATCGGGGCGGCGCTGCCACGTTCGCCGCAGCGATTGTTCCCGCCGCCACGCATCGATCTTCGCCTCGTGGCCCGACAGCAGTATCTCCGGCACTTCCAGCCTCCTGAATTCAGGCGGGCGTGTGTAGTGTGGATATTCCAGCAGGCCGGTCGCGTGGCTGTCGTCGACCGGGCCGGTGGGGTCGCCCAGCGCGCCGGGCAAAAGCCGGGTGACCGCGTCGACGACGACCATCGCGGCCAATTCACCGCCGGTCAGCACGTAATCGCCGATGGACAACTCATCGGTGATCACCAATTTTCTGGCCCGCTCGTCGATCCCTTCGTAATGCCCGCAGATCAATGCGAGGCGCGGATGCTGGCTCAACTCCTGGGCGATTCGCTGGTCGAAAACCCGCCCCTGCGGGCTGAGTAGGATCACCGGGACGGCTTCGCCCGCCGGGAGTGTCGCCTCAATCGCAGCGATGAGCGGCTCCGGCTTGAGGATCATCCCGCCGCCGCCGCCGTAGGGAGTGCCGTCGGCGGTATGGTGTTTGTCGGTCGTATAATCCCGGATGTCGTGCAGGTTGATCGATACGATGGCGTTTTCCTGGGCGCGCTTGAGCATCGACTCGGTCAGCGGCCCGGCGAACATTTCCGGGAACAGGGTAAAGATGTCAAATTGAAGCACGCGGCTGGCCCCTACTCGCTTTCGAGCACCCACCGGTCGAATTGCAGCGGACCGGCCTGAGCGGACGTGATATCCAGCCCGTCGCCAATCGCCAGGGGGCGGGCGTAGTAGTAGAGCGGGATGACGGGCATTTCGCCTGTATCACCGAACAGGCTGTCAAGAATGGATGCATAAATC
This sequence comes from Anaerolineae bacterium, assembly GCA_034430335.1. GTDB lineage: Bacteria > Chloroflexota > Anaerolineae > Aggregatilineales > UBA3940 > JAFGOY01. The sequence continues at coordinate 39,024 of DAOUES010000059.1, forward strand.
TCGGCGCGCGCCTCGTCATCGAATTCGCCGGGCGCTCGCGCCAACTGCCGGTCGAATGTATCGCAGGTGCGCATCTGGTCGAGATAGGCGTCGGGGAACAATTCCTGGCAGCCCAGTATGTCGGCCAGCCAGTGCTGTGTATCAGGATAATCGGCTTCCCAGGCAAGCGTGATCATAATCGGGCGCTGCGTTTCCTCGTTGTCGATGATCATCGTCTGCGGTGTCTGTAGCAGATCGTACAGTTCGCGCAGCGGCTTGCGCCTGACGATGAACCTTCCCGTGCAGCCTAACTCTTTTTCCCACATGGCGATGTAGGTGTTGGCGATCTCAAGCGCGTTGGGGAATGTATCGTCCGTATAGAAATACGATCTTGGGAACCCGTAGCAGCCCGGATACCCGGCCTCTTCGAGCGCCGCCCGTGCCGCGTCCGGATCGTAGCCGGTTTCTGTTTCGTCGAAAGGCGGCGCGAGGACGGTTCCCGGCGGGACGAGCGATGCGGCGGGCAGCCCTGCCTCGCCAGTTGCGGCGAGCGTCTCATAAACAAACGCTTCCCGGTCGATTGACAGCGAGAGCGCCCGGCGGACAAGCGGATCGTCGACCGGGTAAGATTCGTAGGAAAAGACGATGAACGAGGCACCGGGCAGCGCCAGCATCCGGTAAGATGGATCGGTGCGGAAGGGTGTGTTGACCAGTTGATCGGGGGGAACGGTCGCCAGTTCGAGTGACCCGTTTTGCCAGGCGCGGTATGCCTGCCCGGTTGAGTCAAAACCGATCAGGACGATGTCGATGTTCCCGGCGCGTTCAATCGGCCAGTGCGGGTTGGCGATCAGCGTATAGCCTTCCGCTGCCGGGATGGTCGGTTGAAGAGTGTACGGGCCGCTCGTCCAGATTTTGTCCGGGTCAGTCCAGGCATCGCCCTCCACGTCGACCAGGTCGGCAGGGACGGGGTGGAGCATCGGCATGGCAAGGATCGACGGAAAGACCGCCGAATCTTCGGTCAGCTTGAACTCGACGATGTAGTCGTCGATGACCTTCACGCCCAGCGTTTGTTCGATATCCTCTTCGGTGGGCAGCGGGTTTTGCATGGCGTTGATCGCTTCGCAGCCTTCGATCAGGAACATGCCGGGCTGGTAGCCAAGCAGTGCGCCGGTCGATGGATGGCAGATGCGCCTGACCGAGTAAACGATATCCCCGGCATCGACCGGCCTCACCGGTTCGATCTGCTCGGTCTGCGGGTTGATCTTCACCCAGTAGATATCCTGACGCAACCTGATCCACCAGGTCAGGCCATCTTCGGTCTTTTCCCAACTCTCGGCCAGACCCGGTTCAAGCCGGTTTGTTTCCGGGTCGATCCTGAACAACCCGGCGAACAGGTTGTCGACCAGGTCATTTTCTGCGCCGTTGAGCGGGGCGACCCTGGCCGGGTCGATTGTTTTCGGCTGGCTGCCCAGGTCGATGGAGATGATCGTCGGGTCTTCTCGCACGGTTTCTTCATCTGCTTCCGCCTCCGGTTGCCGGGCTTCTTCGGTCGCGGTAACCTGCTCGTCGGGGGGAACGGCTGTCCGGGTTGGCGTGGGCGCGAGCGTGGGCTGGGGCTGGCATCCACCGGTGGCAAAACCGGCAGTGACAACAAGCATCACACAGGTGAGGTGCAGCAGTTTATGTCGAAATGATCGCGGATCGCTCATGATGACTCCTGTGGGTTGTTGAGTATCATCTCATGCTGTCTGAGACTCACCCTGAACCCTGCCATTTCTAATGGCGGCAGCATCGGGTCGGTTTCTGGAACGTTGAGGTAGGAAAAACTGGTTACCCGGTAATGATCCAGCAGATGCGAAAGCAGCAGGCTGCCGCAATTCTGATCGATGGCGCTCAATTGTGTCACGCTGCCCTGGTGACCGTTATACTGGTAAAAGCACATCCCTACCAGTTGGCGATCAGACTGCTGCCGGGCCGATAATCCATAAAGTGTCGGGAGGATCACCCGCTGTGCATCGATTTCAGTCTGCCAGGAAGGGAGCGGTGCAGCAAACTCGGCCAGGTGCTCGATCAACTCCTCCGCCGGTTCTTCCTGGATCACGAGATTATTTCTGCCCCTGATTGGTCTTTGCCGCGAGTGAGTGCAGTTCAAGATCAGCAGTTGGCGTCTGGTTTGAAAACCTAATGACTGGTAGAGCGAATGGGCCGCCGTGTTGCCGTTGATCACTTCGAGCTGGACAGTGCCCAGAGAAAGATGCCAGGCGCGTTCCAGTAAAGCCTGCATGATCAAGCGCCCGATTCCCTGCCGCCTGTAGTTGGGGATCACCCCCATTCCGCCGATCCATCCCCGCCGCTGGCGCATCCCCAGCAGCCCCATCCCGACAATCTTACCGTTCTCCACTGCCGCGCAGGACGCATCGAGGCTGACCGATTCGCGGTCGGCGAGGTCGAGAAAAGAATGTCTGGTAAGCTGAATTGGTACGTGGTAATCCGCGTAGGCAGCATTGAGCGCCTTTACGAACTGCTGGATATCGAGTTCGGACACCGGGTGAATTTTGATGTTCTGGTTGACCATGTTGCAATAGTATCACGCTGTGCATTCGGTTACAATAAATTTTGCGGCAGCCGCAACCTTTACCCGTTCAGTGCGTAATGTATTGTGAGATGCAACAATAGGGTGACTTGCAATTGAGAGAGTGGATTGATGTCTGAATCTAAAAAACTTTACCGGAGCCATGATAACCGGATCATCGGGGGCGTATGCACCGGCCTGGGCGACTACTTTGGAGTCGACCCGGTGCTTATCCGGCTGGTGTTCGTTGCTTTAGCCCTGGTGAACGGAATGGGCGTTCTGGCCTACCTGATCCTCTGGTTGATCGTTCCGGAAAAGGGCGGCGGGGAGTTGGCCGGGGAAGACGTGGTGCGTTCCAATTTTAACGATATCAGCCAGAGCGTCTCGCGTTTCGGCCAGTCGCTGCGGGATACAGACCAGGGTGGGGTGCTGATCGGGGTTGTGCTGGTTGCCATCGGCGGCGTCTTCCTGTTGAAGACGTTCGTGCCACAGGTTAGCCCGGCGATTGTCTGGCCGCTGGCGCTGATCCTGGTAGGGGCTTATTTACTGTTCTCTCGCAATCGAGAATGAACGGCTCGGTGTGATGGTGTTCCATTTTCTCGTCGAGGGCATATCTTTCGGCGGGAGTGAATTCAGGTTGAGAGGATAGCGAGAATATCAATGACAGAAGAACAAACTTTTCAAGAGCGTTCGCACCAGCGCGGTGCGCGAGGGATATCGGGGGCCGTCATCCTGATCGGGCTTGGCGTCGCGTTTCTACTTAGCAATCTTGGCGTGATCAATTTTCAGTGGTGGGCGTTGTGGCGATTGTGGCCCATCTTTTTTATTCTGATCGGTCTGGACATTGTCCTGGGGCGTACGACAATTGGCAGTATTGTCGCCGCGATGATCGGGTTGGTGGTCGTGGTCGGTATGATCTACTGGGTCGGGACGACCGAATCCTCGATGCCGAGACCTTCCGGGCAGTCGATTACGAGGGATATCGAGCAGGTTGAGCTGGGCGATGTGGATCGGATTGAAGCCTACGTCGATATCGGGGCTGCTTCGGCCACTATCGAAGGGTTGACTGACAGTCCTTATGTCGTCGATGGAACGTATACGACCGACGAGAGCATCGCTCTCCTGGTCGAGTATGACCGTCACGGTTCACGGGGTGACTTGAGTATCTCGCAGGAAGGCCCGGATTTCTGGTTTCCGACCGGTCCGGGTTATATCGGCGATCTGGATTTGAAGATCACCGAGAGTGTGCCCGTCGACCTGAAGGTCGATACCGGCGTTGGGTCGCTCAATATGGACCTGTCCGGCATCGATCTTACATCCTTGAAAGTTGACGGCGGCGCGGGCGAGGTCGTCATCGTTCTGCCTGATGAAGGTTCATTCGAGGTAGATATCAATGCCGGGGTGGGGCGGGTCGAACTGACCGTCCCCGGCAGTCAGGAAGCCCGTGTCGAACTCGACGGCGGGCTGACCAGCGTCAACCTATCAGAACGCTTCCAAAAAGTCGACGATGACAAATGGGAAACCCGTGACTATAGCGAGAGCAGCGGCCTCGTCATCAACATCGATTCCGGGGTTGGCGAAATCCAAGTCCACGAATAGCCTGGCACCTGGCCCGGCTAACTGACAATGCCACGATGGATCGGATAGTACCATCGTGGCATTGTGACTTTTTTTGATAGCATCCTTGTCGTTTCCGGTATAAAATCCACCCGTCATGTGTTTTCAATGTCACTTTTCGTAACCCGGGATGTAAAATAATGGCTCTGGAGAAGATTGGTCGGTACATCATCCAGAAAGAGATCGGTCGGGGTGGGATGGCGACCGTCTACCTGGCCCGCGATCCAAACTTTGACCGTGAAGTAGCAATCAAAATTTTACCTTCACAATATCTGCACGATCCCCTGTTTCGTGACCGCTTCGACCGGGAGGCCAAGACGGTCGCTGCACTGGAACACTTCGCGATTGTCCCCGTCTATGATTTCGGGCAGCAAGAGGAAACGCCCTACCTGGTCATGCGGTATATGACCGGCGGCTCGCTCTCGGAACGTGTTAACAACGGCTCGCTAAAGTTAAGCGATTCTGCTACTGTGTTAGGCCGCATCGGTGCGGCGCTTGACGAAGCGCACCAGCGGGGGGTCATCCACCGCGACCTCAAACCGGCCAACATCCTGTTTGATCGATACGGTGAAGCGTACCTTTCTGATTTTGGAATCGCAAAACTCAGCGAAGTGACGGCGGCCCTGACCGGCAGCGCCGTGATCGGCACGCCTGCCTATATGAGTCCTGAGCAGGCTTACGGCAACAGTGATATCGACGGACGCAGCGACATCTACTCGCTGGGAGTGATCCTGTTCGAGATGCTCACCGGCGAAATGCCCTACGAGGCAAATACCCCGATGGGCGTCGCGATGAAGCACATCCTCGACCCGGTGCCCAATATCCTGGATGTCGATCCCAATCTGCCGGAGGGCGTTGGATCGGTGATCCAGCGTGCGCTGGCAAAGCATCCCAATGACCGGTACCCTACTGCCGTTCAGATGGCGAAAGACATCGAACTGGTTGCCAGCGGGGGCACGATCAACGTGCCGGAGATTCCCGTCCAGGAACCGACCCGCTATTCGACGCCCGACCTGAGCGAGATCACCGTCGTTTCACAGACCCAGCAGGTCGCCGGGGTGAAAACCGCTCCTAAAACGAAAGTGGTTCGCAAACCCACCTCGGTGCCGCCATCCCCGCAAACCGAATCGGGCACGGCGACGGATCGCCACTCGCGACGGGCCTTGCGCCAGGTTCGCCAACCCAGGCGGCGCAGGCCGTTTCTTACGCTCCTTCTCTTTCTGATCCTGCTCCTTGTCCTCTCGGTCTTCTCCGAACCCTACTGGCGTCCATTTGTCGGGCCGGAGGTTCCCTCGGTTCGCGCGTTTTTGCCGATCCCGGCAATGGACAGTGTGACCTACCCCATAGAGCAGGAATTAGGGGATGTCGACGAACTGGACGTTTCGCTTGAAATCGGGCACGCCGGTATCGAGGTTTACGGCCTTGAGGACAGCCTCAACGCGGTCGAGGGCAGCTACCGGGTCGGCGAAGACTACGAGAACCTGGGAATGGACTATCGAGAATCGTCCGGCAGCGGTGCCCTGGAAATTTCCCAGGATTCGCTGTTCGATCCCTTCGAGGCGGCCAGCCTTGAGTTGGGCATCACCGACGCCGTCCCGGTCAATCTCTCGTTGACCGTCGATGCCGGTGAACTGACCGTCGATCTGGAAGACCTGTATGTTGAATCGCTGAGGATCGAGGGAAACGGCGGCAAGTACGATATCACCCTGCCGTCACACGCCGAGAATCTCGTGGTCGACATCGAGAGCGGGGGCGGGGAGTTCACGCTCCGGCTGCCTGACGACGATTCGAATTTGAACCTGGAGTCGATCAAGGTGGTCGGCCTTGCCGGTTCAATTTATCTCGAACTGCCCGGTCACGGCGACTACGAGGTGCAGACGACTGCCGGGGTAGGCGACATCACCATCAAAGTCCCCGACGAGATCGAAGCATCGGTGACGCTGGATGGGATGGCGGACCTCGAATTTCGCAGTGACCGCTTCGAGGAAACCGAGATGGGCGATTGGGTGACGGCTGGCTACGAGGAGTCCGATAACCGGGCCGATATCCAGGTGACGGACATCCTGGGCAGCGTCCTCATCGATGATTGACGCACACCCCCTTCGACCGACCCCACCCCCTTCGACGGGGCTGCGCCCCGCCACTTCCCCCTTTCAGGGGGCAGATCGGGTGGGCGTATCTTTTGAGAGGGGCCGGGTAGTCGCGACCACCAGCCCTGCCGCGATGACAAGCCCCGCCATTCCCATCGAGAGACGCCATCCGGCAGCGCCGGGAAACATACCGCGCGGATCGACCGCGCTGATCGTCGAATCACCGGCGGCGAAGGTCACTTCGATTGGCGAACCCTGCCCGCCGGTGTGATCGTAGAAGCGCCGGGTAACGATCTGCTCGCCGGTTCGCATCTTGCCCTCGGCGTTGGGGAAGGCGTAGCGGAGGATATAAGTGGTGACACCGAACGGGAGAAAACGATCCGCCTGCTGCTGGACGAGCTTTTCGGTGACGACTCCCTCGACCGCCACCGCACCGCCCGCCTGCCGGTATGGGCGATAGACACGCCGGACAGCCGTATAAGTCAGCGCCAGCGATGCCAGCGCCAGCCCGACCGCCCCGATTAGCAGGGCGGCTTGAAGAATTTTTCGCTTCTTCATTCGCCGACGATCTGCACGACAAGCTGGCGCTTACGCGGGCGCGTGTCGAAATCGACATAGAGAATCTGCTGCCAGGTGCCGAGCGTCAATCGCTGTGAAACAAAGGGCACCGAAAGGCTGGGGCCGAGCAGCGCCGCGCGGACATGGCTGTGCCCGTTGCCATCGTGCCAGCGCTGGTCGTGGCGATAATCCCGCCGGGGGTCGACGATCTCGTCGAATAGACGTTCAAGGTCGGAGAGCGCGCCGCTTTCGAACTCGATGGTCGTCAGCCCGCTGGTGGAGCTGGGGCAGAAAATGGTCACGACGCCGTTGCCGAGTTCCGACTCGGATACGAGCCGGGCAACTTCGGCGGTGATGTCGTGCATGTCGGCGTTCCCGCGTGTGTTTAGAGAAATCTCCTTTGTGATTACCACGACTGTTTCCTCATTCTATAGAAGCATCAATGATCTGTGCGCCGGTCACCCGGATCAAATCGCCGACGGGCACCTGGAGGTTCAGGCCGCGCTGCCCGGCGCTGATAGCGACCGTGTCGAGCGCTGCCGCCGGTTGGTCAATGTAAACAGTGAATCCCCTGTTCAAGAGGGCCAGGGCCGAAATACCGCCGACTTTCAGGCCGGTGATCCGTTCGGCGTCGGCATGGCGTGCCATATGGACTTTCTTCAGACCCACCGCACCGGCGACTTTCTTCAGATCGAGCGACCGGTTGGCCGCGATCATGATCAACATCGGCCTGACGCCCGGCTGGTCGGCTTTGACGACCAGGGTCTTGTAGACATGGCCGGGCGGCAGGCCAGCATACGCGGCGACGGCGGTCGCGTCGTGAATGGTGTCGGGAAACTCGATGACTTCATAGGGCGCGTTCTGACCTTCCAGGACGCGCATCGCGAGGTTTTTGACCGGCTTCTTTTCCCGTGCCATACGTCTACTGTCCCACCGCCTCAGCCGATATCGCGCAGCGGAAGCCGGTGCCCGGCCCGGCTTCGCCGGGTTCGAAGCGGGAGCGGATCGAACTGAGCAGCAGCCGAGAATCGCTGACGCCCCAGGCTCCACCGCGCACCACGCGCTGTGTGCCTTCATCCGGGCCGGTCGGGTTGGATTCCGGCGAGACAGAATAGTAATCGTCGTCAAACCAATCGTAGACCCACTCGGCGACATTGCCCGCCATGTCAAGCGCCCCGACCGGGCTGGCCCCAGCGGTAAAACTGCCGACCGGCGCGGTCTGCGCCCAGCCATCATCGGCGGAAGCGCTGGCTCCACTCAGCGGGCAGTTCTGATCGCAGAAATTCAAGCGGACGGGGTCCCAGTCATTGCCCCAGGGATAATTCAGCGCCGAGGCTGTATCAGCGTCCCAGCGGGCGGCCTTCTCCCACTCGGCTTCGGTGGGGAGCCGCGCTCCACGCCAGCGGCAGTAGGCGTCAGCCTGATTCCAGTCGATATAGATCACCGGGTAATCGTCAAACTCGTCAACACCATAATATTCATCGCCGATGTAGTCGGTGGTCGATGCAGGCAGCTCGCAGTCTCCGGCGGCGACACATTCCTGCCACTGCCTGTTGGTTACTTCCGTCCTGTCGATGTAGTAGGCGTCAAGGGTCACCGTATGGGCGCTGCTGCTCGATCCCATCTGGAAGCGGCCTTCCGGCACATAGACCATCACAACGCCTTTCAGTTTGATCTGGTTGTCCTCAAGCCGTACAGGTGCATCGCCGGGGATGGGGGAAGGCGTGGCGGTGAGGGTCGGCAGCATCGTCACCTGGGCAGAAGGTGTTTCGCCTGGCTCCGGGGAGGGTTCGATGATGATCCCGGTTAAGAGTGTGGCGGTTGCATCCGGTGCTTCCGGACCGGTGCCTCCGGGTTCGCCGCCGAACAACGCTATACCGCTCTCGATCAATTCCTCGGCCTGCGGCGGCAGGTTGTCGGTGAAGTAGCCGAAGGCAAGAAGCCCCCCTCCCAACAACACCAGAGTCGCCAGCGCCGAAATGATGAATACCAGGGCCGGGCTTAACTTCAAACGCTGCCGACCTGCTTCCCGCCGGATATCTCGCCTCAATTCCGGGTAGTCACCGGTCGGCGGCGACGATTTCTCTTCCCAGTCCTGGCCGGGGAGCAGCGATTCCGGCTGCTCGACGGGCAGATCGATCCCGAAAGGCTCCCATTCAGGCCGGGTGTCATTCGCATCTTCGATAGGCCCCGCCGGTTGAGCCGGGAGGCCGGTCGGTTGAGACCGGCTGATCTCAGGCGGCCTGGGTGCCGGGAACGGTTCGTTTGGAGGTGCGGCGGCGGGTGTTTTCGGCCTTTTGATGGGCGGCCCGGATTCCTTACTCCCCGGCGCGAAGAAAACACGCACCACAACTTCCTCGACATCGTCCGGTGTATCCGGCAGGTCGGAAGATTTCTTATCGCTCACAAAGGCTGGCGGGGCCGGAGGAGAAGAAGCTCCGGGCGCTTCTGGTGGTTCATCTATTCCCAGCAAGAGTTCGTCGCTGCCATCCAGCAGGTTGCTGATGGAAACCAGCTTTGGCGCTGGCGTCGAAGCGACTTCATCTTCAAAGGCAGGGATAAACAGGTCATCTGAGATGACCAACTGTTCGAACCGCTCGGCGGGCGCAGCCTCCGGTGAATCGCCGGAGAAATCCGGTACGGGGCTGGCCTCAACACTCCCCGATGCGTGCGCGGAGACATCCGCACGGTCAGGGAGCACTGGCGGAGTCGGCGGCCCGCCGGTATTTTCATCCTCGAAGTCGGGAACAAAGTTGTCTGAGTTATCCGCCATGTTAGTTGATCCTCTACACTTGTAAACTACTCTGTTAGTGTAAACGAGCGGCCTTTTTCGGGCAACCGGATCGGGAAGAAATGAAAGTAAATTGGCAACCCCTCAAAATCCCTATCCCCGCAGCAAGCTGCGAGGCTTTACGGGATTTTGCCCCTTGCGGGTACGGGGTTGCTTGCCAACTGCACCAGGGCTTCGCCCTGTGGAGCCTTCGGCTCCAGCCATTCATCCCCCCAGCAAGCTGGGGGGCATTCTGGCCAGTGCAGTAAAAAGCAGAACCGACCCGGCACGGAAGGGCCGGGTTCAGTTTTCAGGAATGGCGGCTTCTCCGTCAAGGTAGGCGGCGATCATCTCCGCCTTCAGGTGATTGCCCAGGCGGGTCAAATGGCGGCTGTCGGCCCAGTATTCTTCGTCGAGGGGCATTTGGGCGGCAAAATCGAAATAGTACGTATCGAGTTCCCTGGCCAGGCCCTCGATGACTGCATTCTGTTCCTCATAGGCCGACCGGTATTCCGGAGACGCGGCGTAATCTCCCATGTTCGGGTTCGAGGCCCAGCTAACCAGCAGGACTTCGGCATCGTTGGCCTGCGATACGGCAATGATATTGCGAATGTTCCGCTCGTAGAAAACCGGCGGGTTGGCTTCGAGCGCGTCTTCCAGCGACATCCCCAGGCAGGATTGTTCAGCCGTCAGCCCGGTGCATTCGACATTCATCACGTCGTCGATGGACAGTCCCAGCGGTGTTTTGAACCAGCCGAAAGCCGATCCGATCACACGCCACAGCGTGATCGGCACCTTTGCCGCCCACGAAGCCCGTGCTTCCTCGATGACTTGCGAGTCCCAGGCGTGGCGATGTCCCGTATTGTCGCCCCGGTAGGTTTCCGGTGAAACCAAACGGCAGTGAACGTCGTTGGTGTTCTGGTAGACGATGACCAGATCGGGTTCCAGATCGAGAACCCGGTAGGTGAGATTAGCCAGCGTCTCCCACGAATTATGCCCGCCGACGCCGCCGTTGATCACCTCGACATTCCGGTATCCGAAATCTTCCTGTAAAATACGTTCGAGTTGGGCGGGGTAAGAGTCATGCCAGTCGGCGACGCCCGTGCCGTAGGTGGTCGATCCGCCGATGGCGACAATCCGGTAGACGCCGTCGGGCTTGGGAACGGCGATCTCCTCGCCGCGAAAACCGCGTGAGTTGATCTCGTCCAGGCCATCGGGGGACTGCCAGCCCGGTGCCGGGATATAGCCTTCGTAGGGATGGGGCTGGTAGCGCAGGAGTTGGGCGTTGGTCGCTTCGAAGGCTTCGGCTCTTCTGGCGAGGTCACTGTCGGGGAAGCTGCGGATATACCGGTTCAACCCCCACTCAGCGCCAACGGCGGCGATCAGGACGCTGATCAGCACCATGTAGAACTCAGGCTTGCGGATGATCGCTCTCAGCGCATCCAGGCAGATCAGGATCAGGGTGAGGGTGGTGAGGGCGGAGAACTGCCCGTAAAGTTGGTTGTAAAACGGCTCAAGGTAGGTGGGAGCAGCGATGAATCCCAGTGTGTAGATCAGGAGATGGGCCGGAAGCCAGGCCGCCGCCGCGATGGTCTTGGCCTTCTCATGGCCGCCGGTGATCGCCACGCGGGGCCATTTGCTCAACGCCGCGTAGCCAATCGCTGCCGAAAGCAGCACGCCGCCGATCAGCAGGGCGAGATAGCGCGGGGTGTAACGTCCGAGCAGCAGGTTTTCTGTGTCGCTGGATTGGTGGGCGATGAGTTGATAGGCGGTGATCACCGCGAGAAGAATCAGGAATACACGAGACCAGAATAATCGGGCTTTGTCAGTCATTACCTCGCTCCGGTGCCAGACCCAGGTGTACCAGCAGTAACAGGATCAACGACGCGGGATTCTACCAGCGATGAAATAGCGCAACAAGCTGGTGTAGGGTATTCGTTGGCAACGATGCCGCCGGTTGCTATAATGGCAATCAGGCCCCCGTAGCTCAAAGGATAGAGCAGCAACCTCCTAAGTTGAAGGTTACAGGTTCGACTCCTGTCGGGGGCATTTTGATTCCAGATCGCTGCCCGGCAAGCTATGAAGCCGATCCCAGGGCCGCGCCGGGGCGTAGATCATCTAATTTGCGCGGATAGAGAACGCCCACCAGCCAGAACTGCCACAATGAGCGAATGACGAACGGCCAGAGCGCGAAGACATCGTCCGCCTGGCCGCGCTGAACTGTCCGGGGACTGTAGCAGTGCTCGGTGTAGAGCAGGAATATCTCTGCAACGTCCCGCAGCAACCAGTCCCGGCGCTTTTCCCAATCGCCGCCCCAGCGCGGCACGATCTTCATGCGCTCCGCCAGAACATCCTTCAGGGCTTCCAGAAATTCGTAAGGGGTGCGGGTGTCAGACAGTTCGAGTCCCATTCGCTGCCCGGCCCTGAGCATCATCCCGTACAGCGCCTCGACCATCTTGCCGGGTTCCATGCGGCGAAGCCTGCTGCGGCGAACGGCGATCACCATCATCACGATCTGCCCCACTGCGCCGACAAAAATGAGCGGGATTCCCCACACATACCAGGGTAGGTTCAGATCGAGTTCTTCCATCGTTTCATTTTGCCGTTCATCTTCTATCTCGGCGAGTATCGAGGGCAGCGAAGGCAGTTGGAGGTTTTCGTTATCCAGGCCAACCGTCGGTTCTGGATAGGCGGCGGTCGGCTCGAAGATGATCCAGCCATAACCGGGGAAGTACAGTTCGGGCCAGGCGTGGGAATCGCCATAGGTGACGTTGTAGGCGTCGATCTCAGGATCGTAGGTGCCCATCGCAAATCCAGAGGCTAACCGGGCGGGGATTCCAAGCGTGCGGGCCAGAACCACCATCGCCGTCGCCGAATAGTCACAATAGCCCCGCTGCAAGTCAAACAGGTAGTAGTCGACCACGTCGCGGTCGGTTGGCGGATCGTCGAGATCGATGGTGTATTCATATGATCGGAGCGTTTGTTGAAGCGCAAACGCCTTGTCATAAGGCGTATCCTGCCCGGCGGTGATCGCTTCGGCAAATAACGCGAGATGTTCCGGGAGATTGGCGGGTAAAGCAAGGTAGCTTCTCGTTACCCAGTCGGGGTAAGGCTCACCGGCGGTTGCCCTGAGTTCTTCGGGCGCGGCGACCGGCAGCCATGACTGAACCTCGTAAGCGGCGATCGGATAGGATGTATACAGGTAAACCAGGTCGGAGCCTGCCTGATCGACCCAGCGGCTGACGGTAGTCGTAGAGACTCGCACCGGGCGTCCGGTGGCATACACGGTCGATACGGGGTAGTCAAAGCGGAAGGTCTGGCGGATCAATTCATTGTGGTCGGGTGGATCGAGATTCTCCGGGTTCAGCGGGGTCACAGGGTTATTGACGGCGTATGTCTGCCGGATCCAGCCCACCCCGGTGTATTGATCATAGACAGTCGCCCGCCAATAAAGGCGATACTCCGGCTGTTCTTCGAGATGTACGGTCATCACCGGCATCTCGGTGACCTCCGGCCCCGCGCCAAGCAGGTGAGAAGTGGGCCAGACAGACATTTTGCGAACGCTGCTTGCACTGGCACCGGCTGTTCCGGTGGGTTCGGGTTCCTTTAAGGGGTTGATCTCATCGACCCAATCGGCGAATTCCTGGCTGGTCAACCAGGTGCTGGCCGTCATCACGACCGTGCCGGTCAGGACGACCACCGTCCCCCAGATCAGCCAGTCATTTGCCATGCCGTAAGGCAGCAGCCGATCCGGCCAGCGTCCTTCGATCTGCCGGAGGGTGTTGGCGCTGATCAGCATCAACCCGATGGTCGTTTCCAGGGTCAGCCAGATGAAACCATCGCCTGAGAAAAAGACACTCAGCAGGAGCAGCCCGATCACCAGGAACACACTTCCCCAGGAGGGCCTGTCGTTGGCGGTCAGCCAGATCGACAGGCCAGTCACCATCCATATAAGCCAGCGGATAAGCGTGCCGAGCAGCACCTGGCTGCTTTTCCGGTTACCCGATGTCAATCTGAGCGGCCAATCAGATTGAAGGTTCCACACATACAGAGACAGGCGCTCAATCGCCGCGCGCCATTCCGGGAGGATGGGAGGATGGGGAAGATAAACGATAGCGATATCAGGATCGGCGATCATGTGGACGATCCGCCCCAGGCAGACCCGCAGCCACTGTTCGACCAGCGCCAATTCCTGATAAGCTGGTTTGAATGGAGGTAAGAGATTGCCCTGTATCAAGGGCACGATCACCGTCCCGGAGATGACGATTGCCAAAACAGCGGCAGCCGGTCGGCGAAAAAGATAAGCGATCAAAATGCCGGACAACGCGCTGTATATGCCCATGATCCAGGCTATCGAAGTGTCTTCCAGCCATTTCGCCTCGTTTATTGCTATCGGCAGGCAGACCAGCATTCCGGCCAGCAAGATTACGACAACGGCCTGACTCAGTGGCAAGCGTTCCTGTATCCGTTTGAATGTTCGAGAAGCCAGTTCCATTGCCATTGTCTAGACCTTCGTTGGACGTGAGTCGACGACTACTTTGCCCCAGGGAGTAGTCTTCATCTCCCAGTTGCCCCCCCTCTCTCCGGTGGGCCGCAGTTCGAATTGTTCCTGGCGGTGGACAACATGAGCCGCGATCCCCAGCCGCGCCAACTGCGATAACATGGCATCAATCGGCGATTCGGCCCGCCGGGATTCTTCTTCTGTATCAGGCTCCTGGAATGATTCGGGATCGAGCAGAACCGCTGCGTGGGCGGCGGTCCCTGCGCCAGCCTGGGACAGCATCGGCGGCCAATCAGGGGATAGGGAAGGGGTGAAAACCACCAGCGAATGCCCGCGCCGGATAAAGGGACGAAGTTCCTGCAAGACCGCGGCTACCGGGCGTCCAGAACAACAGTCGACCTGTGCCAGCACCTGCATGATCGTCCACAACTGGTCACTGCCGGTTGCCGGGGGAATGAGGATGCGCTCCGGGCCGTAGGTATAGAGGCCGACGCCCTTTCCCTGCCCGATCAGATACCAGGCCCAGCTTGCCGCCCAGACGACGCAGTATTCCAGCGTAGAATCAGCGCCTTCACCGGCCTGAACCTCGCGATTCAGGTCGGGTACCAACCAGATGTCTGTGCCACGTTCGACATCGAACTCTTTGATGAGCAGATGCTGGTGGCGCATGGACAGCGCCCAGTGTATACGGCGCATCGGGTCGCCCGGCACGTAATCACGAACACCGCCAATCGCCATTGTCTCTCGAAAGCTGCGGTCACGGGAGGATACCCGCCCCTGGCCGCCGCCCGACGGCAGCGTAAAGCCCAACTCCTGCAAGACAGGGGGTAAGACCAGCACCTCGCGCTGCCCCTTATAGTGGCAGGTCACAAGAAACAACCCAAGCGGATCGGTGATCCGGCTGATGGTTGGCCCCAGGTGAAACTTCCCGCGCCGCTGGCTGACGGCCTTTTTGCGCCAGGAATGATCGCCCTCGTAATTGATCGATCCCACCCCTGAGATGTCATAGCCCGGCACGTTGGAAAGGTCTTCGATCTCCATAGCCAGCACGGGGAACACCGATTTATTTCTCAGCGTGAGCGATTCTTCAAGCAGGTCACCAACCTGCATCCAGCCGTAGAGCATTTCGCGGAACAGACTCACCCGCCGGGCCGAGTTAAGCGCCCAACCGTAGCCGGTGATCATCATTACGGCCAGCCCGGACAGCATGACCACCCAGGCGCGGGAAGGCCAGATCAATTCGACGATCAGCACGACGGCAAAGATCAGCAGCGGGGCCGGGCAGATAAACGTGATATCCACATCACTGGTCGATGAATGGAAGCGCGTAACGACTAACTCGCCCTTGAACAATCGCCTGATGAAATCGCCTACCGATTGGAGCAGCTTTTTGACATTGATATTCATGGTTTGAGACGCTCTCTTCACTTTGCCCCGCCATTTTACATCGGAATGTGTTTGTCGAGTAGAGATTGTCTATCAGAGAAGTACACACAGCGAAAGAGCCAGCGCCCCGGCTGGCTCTTTCATGAATAAGGAGAGAGGAAAAAGATGTTTATGTTTCGCTTTTGAATACCTGCGCTTCGGGCACGTCCATGACCTTCGACCCAAGCCCGGTGCTTGGCAGAAGAACCGTCTGCCGCAAGACTGATCGGACGATCCCGCTGCGCCGCTTGACGATGACGACGGTCGCATCGGCCATTTTTGCGATCCGCGCCGGGATTCGCCCTGTCAGCCGGTTGTTGAACAGCGGCTCTTCGGTCGCCCCCATGACGACCAGATCATAACCGGCGGCTTTTTCCAATATCGTGTCGACGGTTTTTACACCTTCGACCAACTCGGTAGTCAGCTTTTCGTAGGTCTTGCTGCCGTTCATCGCCGAGGCGATGGACTGTTCGGCCCTGCGGCGAGTGTGCTCCGGGCTGCCGGGGGGGACAATCGAGATGACGTGGATATGGGCCGGGCCTTGCTGCGCCTGCCGCGCGATGCTCAAGGCGACTTTGATCGCCAACCGGCTGTTCGGGCGGGCGATCACCGGCACCAGGATCGAGCGGATCGGATGCCAGTCGCGGTAGCGTACCAGCGCCAGATCGGTGGGCGGGTTGTCGATCACCTCGTCGATCACCGCCCCAAACAGGCGCTCGGTCGTGCCGGTGAAACCCGGCCAGCCCATTACCATGAGGTCGCTGGCGTTCTGGACGGCGGTCAGGCGAATGCTCTCGGCGATGTTCCGCCCCAGGCGGATCATGGTGCGCACCGGGACATCGAGTTTGCGCGCGTTGGCAATCACCGAATCGAGGTAGGCGCGGCCTTCCCGCAGGAAATAGCGCCCGTCGCTCAGGGTCAACTGCTGCGGCACCCGCGCGACGTGCACCGCGAAGATATCGCCGTTCCTATCTTTGGCGATCATCGCGCCCAGCAAACTCGGCACGTGGCCTTTCTCCGATGTCGCCACCGGAATCAGCACCGAATAGTTCCTGGTGACGAGCATCTCTTCGAGTAGGATATCACCAGGCGTTTCGCGTTCTTCCATCCGGGAAAACACGCTGAAGTAAAGCAGCAGCCCGCCGACGATCCAGCCAACGGCGGTGAGAAAGGCCGATGCCTCGTACATGAACAGGAACACCAGCAGCCCAACCTGGCTGGCGATCCCGATCAAGGGCACAATCGGGAAGCCGGGGATCAGGAACCCGCGATCTAAATCCGGCATCTTGTGCCGGAGGATCATCACGGCGATATTCACCTGGATAAAGAGCAGCAGGAACATAATATCGGCGGCGGCAGCGACCGCCTCAATCGGCAAAGACCAGGCCATGACGATGATCAGCATCCCCGACAGGATGACCGCCCAGACCGGGGTGTGCCTCTTTGGGCTGATCTGGCCGAACAGTTTGGGCAGGTTGTTGCCCCGCCCCATCGCAAACGAGACACGCGCCGACGAGTAGGTGGTGGCGTTCAAGGCCGACATTGTACTGGCGACGGCGCTGATCAAGATCAGCAGCCCGCCCCAGCCCCCCAGAACCTGCTCGGCGGCACGGACAATCGCCGTTTCTTTTTCGATGCTGAGATACTCCCAGACGGGGATATCGCCATAGGAAGCCGGGACTTTCGTCGCGCCGATGGCGGTAAAAGCGACCAGCACGTAGACGATCACCACGATGACGATTGACGCGAAGATGGCACGCGGGACGTTGCGCTTGGGGTTAATCACCTCTTCGCCGCTCTGGGCGATGATCTCGTAGCCTTCGAAGGCGATAAAGGTCAACCCCATCGCGGTGAACACGCCGCCTATTCCTTTCGGGAGGAAGTCGATAGTGAACACTGCCGGCCATTCCGGATCGCCAAACATAACGCCGAGACCGACGACCACAAACAGCAGCAGGATCACGACCTTTGACATGGTGATGATATTGCCTACCAGCCCTGCCTCGGATGCGCCGAGGTAGTTGATGAAGGTAAACAGGATGGCGATAAGCGTCATAAAAGCCAGCCGCATGAACTCAGGCCCCTCAAAGCCGAGGACGCTGGTCTCTATGACCGGCAGCCCGGCAACTTTCCCCCAGAGTTCAAGGGTGAATGCGCCAAAGGCCAGCGCATAGAGGCTCCCGGCGACGGCATGGGCGAACCAGCTCATCCATCCCGACAGGAACCCCTGAACGCCTCCCAGCGCTTCTTTGACCCACAGGTAGCCGCCGCCTGCCTCCGGGAAGGCGGAACCCAGCTCGGCGTAGCTCATCGCGGTGAAGGTGGTGACAATACCGTTCAAAAAGAAGGCCAACACCAGGGCCGGGCCTGCTTCGCCTGCCGCGATACCCGTCAGGACGAAAATACCGGCACCGATCATCGCACCAACGCCGATCATGGTGATGTCAAAGAGCTTTAGATCGCGGCTCAGTGAAACATCGACCGTACCGGCCTGCTCAACAGTCTGTATGTTTTCGCTCATCACTCCCTTTGCTTTCTCACTATTATTTGCGGTCATTCTAGGAGCGGGCCGTACTCAGGGGCCAGTACCCATAAGGATTATCCCCCTCAGAAAATGCCCGTTTTTGGGCCTTATTGCCCATTCGGGTAATGGATTTGGGTACCCCCCGCCCATACAATTACGGCAAGTTCGGCAAAAAATTCGCAAAAGAGGAGAAAAATTATGAAGCGAAAGACTAGACGATTTTGGAGACTGTTTTCCATCTCGATGCTGGTCATCGGTCTGATGGTCTTGATCCCCAGCATCGCCTTCGCCCAGGACGACGCACCCAGCGCCACTGACCTGGCAAAGTCAATCAACACCATGTGGGTGCTGATTGCCGGGTTCCTGGTCTTCTTTATGCAGGCGGGGTTCGGCTTCCTGGAAGCAGGCTTCGTCCGTTCCAAGAACGTGGTCAACATCATGGCCGAGAACTTCCTCGATACCACGATGACCACGATCGGTTTCTGGTCTTTAGGTTTCGGCATCATGTTTGGCAGTGGTAATGGCTTTATGGGAAGCGAGTGGTTCTTCCTTCAGGGGCTGCCCTCGGAAATCAACGGACTTCCCCCGTATGCGTTCTTCTTCTTCCAGTTTGCATTCTCGGCAGCCGCTTCGACGATTGCTTCCGGCCTGATGGCCGAACGCACCGACTTTGTCGCCGACCTGATCTACAGCTTCGTCGTCGGCTTATTGATCTACCCCATCGTCGGCCACTGGTGCTGGGGGAGCGACGGCTGGCTTTCCACACGGGGGTACATGGACTTTGCCGGATCGACCGTTGTACACCTGGTCGGGGCGCTGGTCGGGCTGGCCGGTACGCTCGTACTCGGCAAGCGCGCCGACAAAGAATTCGGCCAGACTGCGAAGCAGATTCGCGGCCACAACATTCCCCTGGCGGCCATCGGCACGTTCGTGCTGTGGCTGGGCTGGTTCGGCTTCAACCCCGGCTCAACGCTGGGCGCGACCGACGCTAATGCTATCGCCTTGATTGTTCTTAACACCGACTTTGCGGCAACAACCGGCGCTATTGTCGCCATCTTCATCGGCTACGCCTACACCAGGAAGTGGGACGTCAGCATGGCTTTCAACGGTTCGCTGGCCGGGCTGGTCGCGATTACCGCTCCCTGCGCCTTTGTGACGCCTGAAGCCGCCCTGATTATCGGCGCGCTTTCCGGCGTGGTGTGCTGGTACGGCGTCGAATTGATGGAACGCCTGCGGATCGACGACCCGGTGGGTGCGTTCCCGGTGCATGGCCTCAACGGTATCTTCGGTACGCTGGCCTGCGGCCTCTTCGCCGTCGAAGGCGGCCTGTTCTACGGCGGCGGCCTGGCTCAACTTGGCGTCCAGTCGCTGGGTCTTGTAGCTGTCATCGCCTTTGTCTTCCCGATCTCTTTGCTCCTATTCCTGGGCATCAAGTTCCTGGTTGGCCTGCGTGTTTCACCAGAGGTCGAAAGCGCCGGGATCGACCTGTACTACCATGGCATCGAGTCCTACCCGGAGTTTGCGGGCGTCGAGCTTCAGGGCGTCCGGATTGGCGACATGATCGAACCCGTTCCGGCTCCAGGCGATTAGGTTGGCCGCCGGTTAAATAGCAATCATCAGAGAGGAGCTAGCGCCATGTCAGACCTGAAAATCGCCTATAGAAAAAACCCGGCATACACAGGAAACGGAACAGGACCGCGATTCTTTGCAACCATCGATTTACGTCCCTACGGAGTCAAAGGTGAAATGATCGAGGTGACAGAACTGCCGGTATTCTTCAAACGCCTTGAAAAACCGATCGGGCCGGTGCGTGATGTCTACAGTGTCTACCCGGCAGGGCTGCCGGTCGAGAGGGGCAACCTGCATGCTCTACAGTCGATTCTGGACGGGTATCTGAAGGTACTCATTCGCTTCGACCAGCTTCCAGAGTATGTCTTCCGGGTAGGGTCAACAGCCTGGCCGATCTACAAGCTGGGTGACGAACTGGTGACACGCTATCCGGGCGGGCCTGTGTTCAGGGCCTTTACTATCCAGGATTTGCGCAAGTGGTTAGCCAATCATTTCAAGGGGACCGGTCGGGTAGAAAATGCCGGTGATCTGGAAGTCTTTTCCCTATCGCCCGCCGACTTGCAGTTGTATCCGGTCGCGCTCTAGCGAAAAGAAAGGCCGGGATGTCTGGGTATGGAAACATACCCGGCACCCGGCACTTCACAACAAGAGAATCTTATCAGCAATAGCGTAAGGAGACAAACAATGACAATCAAACTACGTTCACTTGAAGAGGCAGCAGAACTGGCTTACGGAGAACCCGGTCGAGCCATCACTCCCGACATGGAGCGCTGTGAAACGGCTGACGACGTTTTCGAATATGCTCGTGCTCGCGGCCTGTCAATCGTCGATATCAAGTTCACCGACCTGTTTGGGCGCTGGCACCATTTCAGCATGCCGATCAACTACCTGAATGCGGATATGTTTGAAGAAGGATTGGGCTTTGACGGCTCAAGTATCCGCTCGTTCCAGAGTATCCACGAGTCGGACATGATCCTTTTCCCCGACCCGGCAACGGCTGTCGTCGACCCGATCATGGAAATCCCGACCCTCAGCCTGACCTGCAACATCTACGACCCGCTGACCCTCGGCCCGTACAATAAGGACGTTCGCTATATCGCGATGAAGGCTGAGAAGTTCCTGGTCGACGGGGGCCTGGCCAGCCTGAGCTACTGGGGTCCCGAAGCCGAGTTCTTCGTCTTTGATGGCGTGAGCTTCGACTACAAGACGCGCGGCGCTCATTTCACCATCGAGAGCGATATGGGGCACTGGGAAATGCGCCGCGCCTACGACCAGCGCTGGGGGGCCAATCTGGGCTATCGCCCCGAAATGAAGCGCGGCTACTTCCGCGTTCCGCCCGTCGACAAGCTCCAGGACTGGCGCTCGGAAGCCATCCTTCGCATGATGCTGGTGGGCATCAACGTCGAAGTTCATCACGGTGAGGTCGCCTCGGCAGGCCAGCAGGAAATCGACCTGAAATACACCACCTTGACCAAAGCCGCCGACCAGATGCAGTGGTACAAGTACATCCTCAAGAACGTCGCGGTTGCTCACGGCAAGACGGTCACCTTCATGCCCAAGCCCATGTTCGAGGACAACGGCTCCGGGATGCACACCCACCAGAGTTTGTGGAACGGCAGCTCGAACCTGTTCTACGACGAGAACGGCTATGCCGGACTCAGCCAGATGGGTCTGTGGTATATCGGCGGTATCCTCAAGCACACGCCCGCCCTGCTCGGCATCGTCGCGCCGACCACCAACAGCTACAAGCGCCTGGTACCCGGCTACGAAGCCCCGGTGATGATGGCCTACAGCCAGCGCAACCGTTCGGCCTGCATCCGTATCCCGATGTACTCTTCCAGCCCAAGCGCCAAGCGTATCGAGTACCGCAGCCCCGACCCGACCGGCAACCCGTACCTGTCCTTCTCGGCCATGCTGATGGCCGGTATCGACGGCGTCATCAACAAGATTGATCCCGGTACCCCGATGGACATGGACCTCTACGAGTCCGACGTCGAAGTCGAGCAGGTTCCCGGATCACTCGAAGCCGTTCTTGCAGCGCTTAAAGCGGACCACGAATTCCTGCTGCGCGGCGGCGTCTTCACTCAGGATGTCATCGACGCCTGGATCGATTACAAGCTCAAGAACGAAGTGGACGCGATCCGTATGCGCACGCATCCGTATGAGTATGCGCTTTACTACGATATGTAGTCCTTCCTTTGTGGTTATGTGGTTACTGGTAAACAGTGCCACTTGCCAGCTCCTTAGCAATAGTAGGGCGCGATGTTGGTCGCATCTGCGCCCTACTATCTTTTTCCCCCAGATCAAATACAATCAAATTGCCGTCAATCGTGATTTATGATCCATTTGGGTAATAGCATACCCGAACGGGTTACTCTACAATCAACGCCGGTAACTTTAGACAGACCAGTAAATATGCATTGCCGACGTGATCGTTTCCCACCGGCGGTGCATCGACCAATTAAATAAGCCTGATAAAAATTTCATCACTGCTAAGGAGTAAAAAGATGGCTGACCTGGTACAACAGGCAATAGATGACGGAGTGAGATTCATCGATCTACAGTTTACCGATATTATGGGCACGACCAAGAGCGTCACCATTCCCATTTCCGGGCTGGAAGAGGTACTGGAAATGGGGGCCTGGTTTGACGGGTCAAGCATTCAGGGGTTCATGCGCATCCAGGAGAGCGACATGTTCCTGATGCCCGACCAGTCCACCTACCGCGTCATGCCCTGGACTGCACCGGAACGCCGCCGCGCCCGCCTGATCTGTGACTTGAAGCGTCCAGACGGCCAGTCGTTCCTGGGCGACCCGCGCGCTATTCTCCGCCGGGCGATGGCCTACGCAGAAGAGATGGGCTTCAAATATAACTGCGGCCCGGAGCTTGAGTTCTTCCTGTTCAAGAAAAATGACGGCGAAGCGCCTCTTGCCCCCATTCCCCACGACATCGGCGGCTACTTCGACTTTTCGCCGAAAGACGAGGCCCAGTCGATCCGCGCCGACATCGTGGTCGCGCTTGAGGCAATGGGCCTGATCGTCGAGGCCAGCCACCACGAAGTGGCGACCGGCCAGCACGAGATCGACTTCAAATATGCCGACGCGCTGACCGCTGCCGACAACGCGATGACCTTCAAGTACACCGTCAAAGCTATCGCCGCCAAGTACGGCGTTTTCGCCACCTTTATGCCCAAGCCGATCTTCGGGATCAACGGCTCCGGCATGCACGTCCACCAGAGCCTGGTCGACGTCACTACCGGAGAGAATGTCTTCTTCGATGCGAATGACCCGTACAAGCTTTCGGCGACCGCCTACAGCTTCATCGCCGGTCAGTTGACCCATGCCAAGGGACTCGCGGCAGTCGTCGCGCCGACGGTCAACAGTTACAAGCGCCTGACCCCCGGTTACGAAGCCCCGGTTTATATCTGCTGGGCGCAGATCAACCGGTCGGCGCTGATCCGTATTCCGCGTTATTCGCCGGGCCGCGAACAGAGTACCCGCGCCGAACTTCGCTTCCCCGATCCGAGCTGCAATCCGTATATGGCTTTCGCCACGATGCTGCGCGCAGGCATTGACGGCATCGAGCAGAACCTGCCCGCAAGGGAGCCGGTCAACGAAGATGTCTATCACTTCTCAGACGAAGACCTCAACGAGCGCGGCATTTACCAGCTCCCCGGCACGCTCGGCGACGCCGTCGAAGCGCTGGAAAACGACCCGCTGCTGCTTGACGCCCTCGGCGATCACATCGCACCGTGGTACATCGGTGCCAAGCGCGCCGAATGGGACGAGTACCGCATCCGTGTTTCGCAGTGGGAACTCGACCGGTACCTGCTTTCGCTGTAAGCTTAGGGTCCGTAAAAATATAACTTCCCGACACCGTCAAATGGAGAGCGGATGGGAGCGCGGGCAAAGGGTATAGTTCCATTGAGGACATACCTCGTGAGCATGAAGACCGAGAGCATCCATCTCTTGCTCTGGCACCTCAACACCTTTGGCATATGATTGAGTGACCAGGTGGGCGAGAACCGTCAACCCGGTCGCAGTAGTCGTGTTCCGAATATAAAACAAGACATCCTCAAACGAACGCAAGGGGCAGCCCGCCCCAGCGCTTGACTGGGAAAGTCGTGCGTATTGACCTGTTCGGGGCGTTGACACCAGATTTGACCGGCGTTCTTGAAGTTGCCGACCAGTTCCTTCTTCTTGGTATCGGCACTCAGCACCGGCTGATCCAGTGGCCCGCGTCGCTCGACATGGTGGTGACGGCCAATATGTTCGGTGACATTCTTGTCGACGAGGCATCGGTGCTATCCGGGTCGATGGGTTCTGTTGCAAAAAATATCAGGAGTAGATACGCTCCATCGCTTTGACTACTGTCCAGTGTAAAACAAAGCGACAAACATGGGAAATCCCTTCAAATGGCGGCATTACGAAGCATCGGTCATTCTATTGTGCGTGACGTGGTACTTGAGATACGCCCTCAGTTATCGTGACCTGGCAGAAATGATGAGCGAGCGCGGATTGTTGATTGAACACACGACCATCTACCGCTGGGTACAGGACTATGCGCCCGAA
>DAOUES010000060.1:0-12650 GCA_034430335.1 Anaerolineae bacterium
AATTGCAAAATCTATTGGTCAGTATCATCGTGCCGACCTACAACGAGGAGTCCGATATCGCCCGGACGATGGATGCCCTCGCCGCCCAAACTTACCGGCCAATCGAAGTCGTGGTCGTCGATGCCTCGCGCGACCGCACGCCGGATATCGTGCAGAGCTATGCAGATCGCATTCCCCATTTGCGCCTGCTGCGCCAGCGGCCCAGGCCGGGGGTTTCGGTGGCGCGGAACGATGGGCTGAGGGCGGCGTCCGGGGAGATCGTCGTGATTTTGAACGCCGACGTTTTCCCGGAGCCGGATTTCGTCGAGCGGATCGTCCCCCATTACCAGAACGGGGCCGACTACCTCTCGGTCGATTCGAAAGTGGCGAATCTCGATCATGCTTTCCCCCGCTTCATACAGGCCCAGCACGTTTACGATCAGCAGAACAACCCCGAAGAAGCAGCCTGGACGGAGGGCTTTTCGTGCCGACTCGCCGCCGCACTGGATGCCGGGGGATTCCCGGAGGAGTTCGGACGCAATACCGCCGGGGAGGACGGCGTTTTTACCGGGCGGTTGAGTCGCAGCTACCGGCATGCTTCCGATTTTTCGATTGTCGTTCCCCACGTCGCTCCGGCGGCATTCCGCGAATACTGGGTTCAGCGGCTTGGCCGGGGGCGCGGCGGCGCGTACCGGCTGTACGTCCACGAGAAGCGCCCCCTGCGCTGGGGGACGGTCGTGCGGTCGGTGATCGGCACGTGGCTGCTGACGCTGATCGGCGTGCCCGCGCTGATCGACGCCTGGCGGCTGACACCCTACTCGCCGCGCGGCAGGCGCGACCTGCTGGCGCTGTGGTGGGCGCGGACCGTCGAAATGGCGGCGACCGGGGCCGGTTACTGGAACGGCTGCCGGGAGATCGCCCGGCTGGGCCTGAACGAAACGGCATGAAACGAATCCTCTACATCCATCACGGGGGCGGGATCGGCGGGGCACCGCTCAGTCTGCTCTACCTGCTGCGGCAGCTAGACCGATCACGCTACGAGCCGGTGGTCGTGACGCTCAAACAAGGCCCAATCGTCGACCTGTACCGGCAGGAGGGGATCGAGACGCACGTCGAGCCGGGAATCGGCGATTTCAGCCATACGACGCTGGAATGGTACGGCGGGCGGGACCTGTGGCGCTTGCCGGGGAAACTGCTGCGGATCGGGCCGTCGATCCGGCGGACGCGGAAACTGGTGCGGCGTTTCCAGCCCGATCTGGTTCACCTGAACTCGTCGACGCTGGCCCCAGCAGCGATTGGCTGCGGGCGGGAAGGGGTGCCGGTGGTCTGGCACATCCGCGAACCGCTGGCAAAAGGTTATTTTGGGCTGTGTCGGGCGTGGATCAGGCGGGTGGTGGATCGAAACGCGGCGGCGGTGATTGCAATCTGCCAGAACGACGCCGATCAGCTAAAACCGGGCGACCGGGTACACGTCATCTATAATTTTGTGGATTTCGGCCAGTTCGACCGGTCGCTGACCGGTGAGAATTTCCGGCAGGAGATGGGGATCGACGAGGATGCGCCCGTTGTGGTCATGTTGGGCGGTGTCGCAGAGCCGAAAGGGACGCTGACGCTGGTCAGGGCGCTGCCGGAACTGGTCGAGGCCGTTCCCGGCGTGCGGGTGGTGATCGCCGGGCCGGAGCCAAAGCCGCTGCGAGAAGCAGGGATCAAGGGGCTGGCGAAACGGCTGCTGGGCGTGGATGCTTACCAGAAGGCGGTTCAGCGCGAGATCAACGGGCTGGACGAAAGCGCCCGGCGGGCGATCCTGTTCACCGGAATCCGGCGCGATGTTCCCGACATCCTGGCGGCAGGCACCTGCCTCGTGTTTCCCTCGTCGGTGCCGCATTTCGCCCGCCCGATCATCGAGGCGGCGGCGATGGGCATCCCCTCGGTCGCTTCCGATCTGGGCGGCCCGCGCGAACTGATCGTTCACGGCGAGACCGGGCTGCTGGTTCCACCCAACGATCCGGCGGCGCTGGCCGGAGCGCTGGCGAGCATCGTTGGCGACCGGCAGTATGCCCATCAACTGGGCGAAGCGGCCTATCAAAGGGCACAAAAACATTTCGATTCTGCCCAAAATGCAGCGGCGACGGTTGCCATTTACGACAAAATCCTGTATATGCAATAGTCATGAGTAAAACATCTTCTGTCCCAGGCCGAAAATTACCGCAGGTCGCATGGCGTCGAATCGTCCGCGAGCTGCGCACCCGTACCGCACCCCATGAGCCGCGTGCGATCCTGGTTGGATCGAGCATCCAGAAGATCGCCGAGCAGCTCCGCGAGCGGCAGGTTCCCCGCTTCTTCGGGCTGCTTCCCGAACAGGCTTCGTTGATTCGAAAGTTCTACCCGGAGGTAGCACGGCTTACTATCGAGCAGGCGGACTCGATCCGGGAACACCGGTTCGACCTGCTTGGCGTCGAGGTGGAACTGGGCGACGAGATCGACTGGCACACGGACTTCAGGAGCAGGCACCGCTGGCCGCTTGAGCATCATACCCGGTTGGCGCTGACTTCCCCTGATGGCGGGTTCGACGTCAAAGTGCCCTGGGAACTGAGTCGTTTTCACCATGCGCTGCGGCTGGGGCAGGCTTATCTTTTCACCCAGGACGAATTCTACGCGCAGGAAGCGGTCAACCAGATTACACACTGGGTCGAAAACAACCCTTACAAGTTCGGCGTCAACTGGGCCGGGCCGATGGACGTGGCGATAAGGGTGGTGAACTGGATTTGGGTGTATTACATGCTCATCGAATCGGCGATGCTGACGCCCGCCTTCCTGTCGAAGTGGCTGGCGAGCCTCGAACAGCACGGCGAATACCTGCTCAAGCATCTCGAAGATGGCTGGCCGTGCACCAACCACCTGATCGCCAACCTGACCGGGCTGGCCTACCTGGGGATCATGTTCCCGGAGTTCCCGGATGCCTCACGCTGGCGGTCGGTGGGATTGGGGCGGCTGTGGGACGAGCTTCAAAGCCAGGTTTATCCCGACGGGATGGATTACGAAGCGTCGATCTCGTACCACCGGTTGGTGGCAGAGATGGGACTCAGCGTGGCCGGGCTGTGCTTGCAAAACGGCATCGAGATTCCCGGCGGGGTCGAGGTGCGGCTGGGCAAGATGCTGAATGCGATCATGGCCTATACGCAGCCGGATGGCACCGCCCCGGCGATTGGCGACGCCGACGACGGGCGGCTGCTCCCGCTGTCGGTGTATGACGACCGGGAAAAGGCGGTGAACGATCACCGGCCACTGCTGGCGCTTGGAACGATGGTGCTGGAACGCCAGCTTGGGGAATGGGCGGGTTTTGTCGATCCGCGTGAAAAGGGTTGGGCAATCGCGGCGGGCGACGAATGGCAGGCGGCGCTGTGGTACTTCTTCTCGGATGCGGCTTCGCGAATGACGGATACGATCACCTATACGACGCCAAGACCGGAGGGAATATCGCCTGATGATTGGATACCCGTCAAGCCCGGCGTCCGGGTGAAGGCCCGCGCCCTGGCTAAAAAGCCCGTCTCGGCCAGCGATGTCGCTGCATCGAGCGTCTTTCCGAACGGCGGCCTTTGCATCATGCGGCACGGCGGCTGCCACCTGACGGTCGACGCGGGCGGGGTGGGACAGGGTGGCGCGGGCGGACATGCGCACAACGACACGTTGAGCATCACACTAAGCGCCTATGGCCGAACTTTTTTGATCGATCCGGGCAGCTATCTCTATACCTCTGACCCGGCAGCGCGCAACGCTTTCCGCTCGACGGCTTCTCACAACGTGTTACAGATCGGCGAGGAAGAGATCATCCCGCTGCCCGATCAGTTGTTCAGCCTGCCTGACGAGGCCAGAGTGACCATTCACCGCTGGCATACCAAAGCTGGCTACGATCTCCTGGATGCCGAGCATGATGGCTATACAAGGCTGTCGCCGGGCGTGATCCACCGGCGGGTGATATGGTTCAACAAAAGCGACAGGCTGTGGCTTCTCCGGGATTTTGTTCTGCCCGTCGCTTACGGCGAAAAGCCTTCGCAGGGCGGCGAAGCCGACGTGACGATCTGGTTCCATTTTGCGCCCCTATCGCTGTCGGTTTTGCCTGAACACAATGCAGTGATCACGCAGGAATCCGGCGGCCCGAACCTGATGATCCTGCCGTTGAAAACGACCTCGCTCACCGCCGGAGTGGTCGACGGTTGGTACGCGCCGCGTTATGGAATCAAACGGCAAGCGCCGGTTGCCAGATTTACGGGGCGCGTTAAACTCCCATCCGAACAGTCTTTCGTCTTCTATCCGTGCCAGGGGCCGGTCGATGCCGAAGTTGCGCTGAATGCCGGTAAACAGGCCCTGGCGAAAATGGCGGAAGTGTTAGGATCAGAGTAGACAGCCGCTCGGAGAGCCACTTCACACAGGTTGGATGGTCGATCATCGTTTTGACCCTCGACGGTTTGGGGCGAGCGTCAAGACCTCGCCGATACCCGGTAAACGGAAATCAAAATACCTATGAAACAAGTCTTTTTTGATGGAAAAGGAAAGCTGCTGGTGCAGGATGTCCCCGCCCCGGCTGCACCGGCCAACGGCGCGCTGGTGCGCGTCTATGCCTCGCTGATCTCCAGCGGCACGGAGATGACCGCCGCTTCGGGCGGGGGGAGCCTGATCAAGAAGGCGCTTGAGCAGCCGGAGCTGATCATGCGGGCATTTCAACTGGCCCTGCGCGAAGGCGTCAGGTTCACGGCGGGGCAGGTGCAGGATATTTCCGAGTCGTGGTTCCCGGTGGGCTACAGCGCCGCCGGGATGGTCGTCGAGCCGGGGCGCGAATCGAGTGATTTGCAGGCCGGTGACCGGGTCGCCTGCTCCGGGGCGGGCTTCGCCAACCATGCCGAGATCGATTCTGTGCCGCAGAACCTTCTGGCAGAAATCCCCGACGGGGTGACCTACAAACAGGCGGCGTTTACCTCGGTCGGGGCGATTGCGCTGCAAGGCGTCCGCCGGGCGGAAATCGCGCTGGGCGAAACGGTCGTCGTGGTCGGGCTGGGGCTGATCGGGCAGATCACCACCCAACTGCTCGACGCGGCGGGCTGCAAAGTTGTCGGCTCCGACCCGGTCGCCAGGCGGCGCGAACTGGCAGCAAAGCTGGCCGGGGCGCAGACCATCGACCCGGCACTGGGCGATGCGCCATCGCAGGTGATGGCGCTGACCGGCGGGCTGGGGGCGGATAAGGTGATCCTGTGTGCGGCGACGAAATCAAGCGGCCCGACCAACGAGGCATTCGAGATGTGCCACGAGCGCGGGCGGGTGGTGATGGTCGGGGCGATGGGAATGGATATCGAGCGCAGCGAGTTTTACAACCGCGAACTCGACTTTGTGATCTCGCGTTCGACCGGGCCGGGGCGCTACGACCGGGACTACGAGGAACGGGGGATCGATTACCCGTATGGCCTGGTGCGCTGGACGGAACAGCGCAATATGGCAGCGTTCTTGCAGCTTGTCGCCGATGGCAAGCTCGACCTCGATTCGCTGATTACCGCCGAGTTCCCGGTCGAGCAGGCCGGAGAAGCGTATCAGGCCGTGCAGGAAGGCGCGGTCGGGGTGCTGCTGACCTACGGCGAACCCTCCAAAGATGACACACCGATTGTCGAGAAGGTGCTGGTCAGGGCGATGGCCCCGAAAAGCGGCAAGATCGGATTGGCGCTGGTCGGCGCGGGGAGCTTCGCCAGGGCGGAGCATCTCCCGAACATCAAAAAGAGCGCGGCCTTTGAACTGCGGGCGGTGGTCAGCGATGGGGTGTCGGCGGCGCAGGTGGCCGAAAAGAGCGGGGCAAAGATCGCAACGACCGATCTGGATGCGGCGCTGGCCGACCCGGACGTGGACGCGGTGCTGATCGCCACGCGGCACCACCTGCACGCGAAGCAGGCTGTCAGGGCATTACAGGCGGGAAAGCACGTGCTGGTCGAAAAGCCGATGGCGCTTACCGTTGCCGACTGTCGGGCGATGATCGAGGCGGCGCAGGGATCGGGCATGCTGCTGACGGTCGATTTCAACCGGCGGATGGCCCCGACCGCGCAGGCGATGAAGGCGGCGCTCGATCAGGTCGGCGGGCCAAAAACGGTAATCTTCCGGGTCAACGCCGGGCCGTTGGCCGCTTCACACTGGCTGAACGATCTGAACGAGGGGGGCGGTCGGCTGCTGGGCGAAGGCGTTCACTTCGCCGATTTCGTGGCCGGGATGATCGGCGGCGACCCGCTGGCGGTCAGCGCGCAGGGCAGCCCGGACGGGCAGGACTTCGTGATCACGCTGCGCTTCGCGGACGACTCGCTGGGGGTGGTGGTCTATACCGGGCGGGGCGACCCGGCCTTCCCGAAGGAGCGAGTCGAGGCGTTCGCCGGGGGCGGCGTGGCGGTGCTGGACGATTTCAAGACGCTGGCCTTTAGCAGGATGCGGGGCAAGGCGATCCGGGGCGGCGCGGATAAGGGGCACCGGGCGCTCCTGGAGAACTTCGGCGAGGCGATTCAGGGCAGGGCGGCGCTGGGGATCGGCGGGTTGGATGGCCTGCGGGCAACGCGGATCGCGCTCGCGGCGCGGGACAGTATGCGCAGCGGCGAGACAATCGATCTGCGGGCGTGGCAGGAGAGCCAGGCGGCTGATTCGGACGGCGGCGACTCATGATGGGCGTTCAACCATCATCCCCAATCGGCGGGGAGGACTTCATCATCCTCTCGACCCAGGACTGGGGTGCGCTCCCGACCCGCAAGCATCGCTTTGCACGCTGGTGGGCGGAGGGCGGGAACCGCGTGCTGTACGTCGAACAGCAGATGCACGTCGCCGGGTGGCTGGTCGATATCAAGAACCAGTTCAGCCGCGCCTGGCGCTGGCTCCGGGGGCCGCGAGAAGTCGCCCCCAACCTGTGGGTTTTTACGCTGCCGGTCATGCTGCCCTTCTTCCAGATGTCGGGACTGATCAACCGGATCAACAATTTCTTCTTGCTGCCGGTGCTGCGTGCCCAACTGCGGCGGCTGGGGTTCGACCGGCCAATCGTGTGGACGTATACGCCGCATTCGGCTGACTTCATCGGAAAGCTGGGTGAGAAAGCCGCCGTTTACGAGTGCGTCGACGATTTCACCGCGTCGAAGGGGCTGATCCACCCGAAGGTAATTGGCCGGTTGGAACGGCGGTTGATCGAAGCGGTCGACCTGTTCATCGCCACTCACCCGGCGCTGGCCGAGAAGCGTAAGGCGTGGGCGAAGCGTACCGAGGTCGTGCCGAACGGCGTCGAAGCCGATCATTTAGCCCGCGCCGCCGACCCCGATCTGCCGGTGGCCGAAGCGATGGCCGGACTCAAACACCCGGTCGTCGGCTGCCTGGGCGGAATCAACTACTGGATTGACACAAAACTGCTGGCGCGCATCGCACAGGAAAACCCGGAATGGACTGTGGTGATGGTCGGCCCGGCAGATTTACTGGCGAACCTCGAACCGCTGAAAGGGTTATCGAACATGGTGATGACCGGGCGCGTGCCGTATGAGGAAGTGCCAAGCTACGTCAAAGCGTTCGATGTCTGCGTCAACCCTTACGTGCTCGACGATGTCGCCGGGCATTGCAGCCCGCTCAAGCTGTACGAGTACCTGGCGACCGGCAAGCCGATCGTTTCGGTCGATATGCCGGAGGCGCGGCAGTTCTCCGGGTTGATCGCCATCGCAGGCAGCGCGGACGAGTTTGTAGAACTGGTCAGACAAGCGGTACACTCACCCGATGGACGTGACATAGAGCGGATGGCCGAAGCCCGACACCATACCTGGCGCGGGCGTTTTGATGCCGTATCGACCGCTCTGGCGGCTGTGATAACCAGTGGTGTCAGCACCACTGGTTAATAAAAGGGTGAGTGTAAAGAGTATGTCCACGCACGTCATTGCGACGTTCGACGAAGAAGCGCCGGACTCTGAGGCGCACCAGCGGCTGCTGGTGATCATCCCGGCCTATAACGAGGAAGACAGCCTCGGGCGGGTGATCCGCAGCGTTCAGAAAGTGCTGCCGGGGGCCGATATCCTGGTCGTGAATGACGGGTCGGCGGACGCGACGCCGGAGATCGCCGATGGCTACGGCGTAAAGGTCGCTTCGCTGCCCTATAACCTCGGGATCGGTTCGGCGATGCAGACCGGGTTTATGTACGCCCGTGATTATTACTATGATATCGCGGTGCAGGTTGACGGCGACGGGCAGCATGATCCCGCCGAGATCGTCGAACTGATCACCCCCCTCATCCAGGGAACTGCCGACGTAGTGATCGGCTCCCGGTACATCGAAAACCGGGGCTACATCACGCCTAAACTGCGCCGCCTGGGAATTCTAATCCTCTCAGGGATCATTTCGCTGCTTATCGGGCAAAAAACAACCGACCCGACATCGGGGTTCAGGGCGTGGAACCGGCGTGCGATCCATTTCTGTTCGTCAGACTATCCTTTTGACTACCCGGAGCCTGAATCGGTGGTCACGTTCAAACGGGCCGGGCTGCGCACAGCCGAGGTGCCGGTGACGATGAACCCGCGCTATGGTGGGCAGTCGTCGATCACCCCCCTGCATTCAGGCTATTACATGGTCAAAGTGATCATGTCGATCTTTATCGGCCTGCTGCGCCAACGACCTGAGGCGGTAAAGGAGGTGGAGATTGTACGCGAACGTCATGCGCGTTGAGGTGATCATGATCCTCGGCCCGGTGCTGATGCTGTTGATCGTGCTGGAACTGGTCCGCCGCCGCCGCCTGCGGGAAGATTATTCGCTGCTCTGGCTGATGACTTTTGGCGTGCTGGTCGGGCTGTCGCTTTTCAGAAACAGCCTGCTCGAAATGATTGCCGGGGTGATGGGGATCGCCTACCCGCCGACCGCGCTGTTCGTGATCGGCTTCGGGCTGCTGCTGCTCGTCATGATCCAGTTTTCGGTGGTGATCACCCGGCTGACACGGGAGAACAAAGAAGCGGCGCAGCATATTGCTTTACTCGACACCCGCGTGCACGAACTCGAGCGCAAGCACGAACCACAGGACAGGGCCTGATCGCGATGCATGTCGTGCATATCAGCAAAGTGACCGGGATTGCTGGCTCCGAAAGCCACCTCTTGATGCTGCTGCCCGGATTGGCCGGGCGGGGCATCGGTGTTACGATGGTGATGTTGGAAGACCCGGCCCGCCGGGCCGACGACTTCTACGAGGCGATGGCGGCGCGCGGCGTGGCCGTCGAACGGGTGCCCATTCGCTCCGATATCGACCTGACACTGACCCGGCGGCTGGCCGGAAAACTGGAACGGCTCAAGCCGGATATTGTCCATACCCACCTGATCCACGCCGACCTGTATGGGATGGCTGCTGCACGTCGGGCAGGGGTGAAGAGGGCAGTATCTTCACGGCACAACGACAACCCTTTCCGGCATAACCCGGCGATCAGGCTGGCGAACCGGCGGGCGATGCGCCGGGCCAACCGGGTGATCGCGATTTCCGAGGCGCTCAACCGCTTCGTCCGGGAAGTCGAGGGAGTTCCGGCGGAAAAGGTCACGACGATCCATTATGGTCTGGAGCCGCCTGATTTCCCGGCCAATGCACGCGAAGAGGGCCGCCGCCGGTTCGGGTACGGCGGCGATACGCCTGTCGTCGGGATGTTCGGGCGGCTGATCCGGCAGAAGGGCGTCGATACGCTGCTCAATGCTTTTGTGCTTGTACGGCAGACTATTCCCGACGTGGCCCTGTTGATCGTGGGTGATGGGGATCAACGGGCCGAGCTGGAAGAACTGGCCGGAAACCTCGGCATTGGCGGCGCGGTGACGTTTGCCGGGTGGGTGCCGCAAGCCTACAATTTAATGCCCATCTGTGATCTGATCGCCATGCCGTCACGCTGGGAAGGCTTTGGGCTGGTCGCTTTAGAAGCGATGGGCAGCGCCCGCCCGCTGATCGCCAGCCGGGTGAGTGCCCTGCCGGAGATCGTCCGAGACGGGGAAACTGGCCTGCTGGTGCCGCCCGACGACCCGGCGGCGCTGGCCGAAGCGATCATCCTGGTGCTGTCCGATCATTCTCTGGCTTTGCGATTGGGTGAGGCCGGTTACCGGCGGCTGGCCGACAGCTTTTCTGTGGATAAAATGATCCGGGGGACATTGTCTGTATACGAAGATGTGATACATCCGTGATGGAGACTGACTGAACCTGATGTCTGGAATATGCGGAGCCTTAGCCCTGAACGGGCAGCGCCCTGACGATGAAATCCTGCAAAGGATGGCCGTGACGCTTCACCACCGGGGGCCGGATCACCTCGGCGTGGTCGTCAACGGCCCCTGCGGTTTGGGTTGCTCCCTCCTGGCCCCCATCGGTTCGGAAGCCGTCAGCCAGCCGATGCAGATCGACTACATGACGCCCTTTCTCGGTGATGGGCCTGCGTCGAAAGCCTGGATTGCATTGGATGGACGGCTGTATAACCGGGGCGAGATCAGGGCGGCGCTGAAAGCCTCCAGACTCCAGATATCCTCCGGCTCCGATGCAGAGATCATATTGTATGCCTATCATAAATATGGCTATCCCAATTTTGTGAAATCAATGCGCGGCGCATTTGCCTTCGCTATCTGGGACGATACCCGTCAAAAACTGCTGTTGGCCCGCGACCAGATCGGAAAGAAGCCGCTGTATATTTTCCAGAATGGCGAATGGCTGTTGTTTGGCTCGGAGATCAAGGCACTGCTGGCTCACCCGGCTGTTTCGCGGCGGCTGAACGAATCGCGGATTTCCCATTATCTTGCCTACGGGTACTCGCCCGGCCCTGACACATTGTTCGATTCGATCAAGGTGCTGCCGCCCGGACGCCTGCTGACGGTCGATCTCGGCCAGGATAGACCGGAGTTTCATATCGAAGTCTACTGGCGGCTTCCTTACCCGGAGTCCGGTGATGCGCGGCATGAGCAGTCGTATATGGTCGATCTGCTCGCCTACCTGAGAAGTGCGATCCGCCAGCGCCTCGATCCCGACCGGCCAAGCACTGTTTTGATCAACGAGTGCCCCGAATCGACGGCGATTGTGGCGCTGCTTACCCAGGAGGGCCAGCAGCCGATCACAACTTTGTCGGTTGGACTGGCGGGGCGGAGCAGTTTCGAGGAGAACCGCTATACCCGGCAGCTTTCCGCGCGCTTTGTGACCGAGCACCGGCATATCGAAATAACCCCGGATATCTTTGCGCTGGCCGATCGGGCCGTTCAGCACTATGACCAGCCCTTCGGTGACCCGGCAGTCATCCTGATGATGGGACTGGGCGATCAAATCGGCGGAGAACGTCATAATCTCTTTGCCGGTGATGGGGGAGATGCGCTTTTTGCCGGGTATGACAGCTTTCGCATCAGGCGGCTCTCACGCCGTTATATGCAGTTAGGCGGGGTGGCCAACCGGGCGATTGGCGGCGTAATCGACCGCCTGCCGGATATACTCGATTACGGGACGCTGTTGAAGTCAGCACAGAAGATCTCTCAGTCGGCGGATCAATCGCTGGTCGAATACTATCTTGAATTGATCAGGCTTGTGCCCCGCGAATGGCTGGTCGACCTGATGGGAGATGACGCCGAGAACGTGGTTTTGCATCATTACGAGGACATGTTCGGAATGATGAAAGACGGCAGACGACTGGATGTCGTCTCGCATCTGCTCGACGTCAACATGCGGACTTACGTATACGACAACCTGCTGGTGCGCCTGGATCGGTGCGGAATGGCCGCGTCGTTGGAGTGGAAAACGCCATTTTTAGACCGGTACCTGCTTCGTTTTGCGCTCACGATCCCGTCTGCGTTGAAGGTCAGGCGCGGCGTCTCGAAGTATATTTTGAAGCAGGCTTTACGAACTTTCCTGCCCGATACACTGATCAACCGGCAGCAGTGCCTTTATGAACTACCGGTCGACGATTGGTTTCGTAATGGGCAGATTGACGATGTGCAGGGACTGCTGTTAGATGGCTATGCGGCCAGAAACAGCCTGCTTGATTCCTCTGCTTTACACGCGCTGTTGGATATTCATATCAGCGGGAAAGTGGATGCCGGAGATATCCTCTGGCCGTTGTTCACATTTGAGCTGTGGCTTCAGCGCTACTTCAGTTGACAATCCGTTAGGTGTGACTGCTCCCACCGCTAAAGCCGGTGGGCTTCTATGACCTGATGGCCAAGGCTCGCCAGCCCGCGAGCCAAAATATTTATCGAAGCGTTCAGGTCTCTCGACAGCTCGAGACCACAATGAGGACAGGCGTGTATACGTTGATGCAATTCTTTTTTGACAATCTGACCACAACCAGAACAAAGTTGTGTGGTGTTTTTTGGATCAACCAATACCACACTTCGCCCAGCTTCTTCCGCTTTGGCGGCTGTGCTTTGTACGAATTGATTCCAGGCCACATCGGCCACGCCTTTGTTGATGGTCTTTCTGCCGTTGGATTGCATCCCAACGATGTCCAAATCTTCAAACACGATGACCTGATAGTTCTCAACCAGTTTTCGGCTTTCCTTGTGGGCAAAGTCCCTGCGCCGGTTGGCAATGCGTTGGTGGACGTGGTTCAGGGCAAGGACTGCTTTGCGCCGTTCAGGGCTTCCCTGGGGCAGGACAGAGACTTTGCGCTGGATGCGTTTCAAGTCCTTTTCGTCTCGCTTAA
>DAOUES010000061.1:0-4288 GCA_034430335.1 Anaerolineae bacterium
AGTCATTCATAGAGAGCATAATCATCCCGGAAGCGTGCCCGCTCGCCGGGCATCAGGGGCGGCACTCACCGGGGAATATCTCGATAGATCGAAAAAGGTAAATGGATAAAATCACGAACATCGCGCCGGTTGGCGCGATTGACTTCGACAATTTCCAGTGGCTCTTTTCAACCATTGGCCGAAGTGATTATTATTCGGCTTCGTCAAGACCCGGAATCCAGACCTCGACCCCGGTTTCTTCTTTCAGACCGGCGGCGAACTGCTCAAGCCCCGCCAGCTTAAAAGCACTTTCACCTTCACCCGGTCGGCCCAGGATCACCAGCGTAATCTCTGCCTCGCCGACGGTCGCCTTCAGTTCGTCGGCAAATTTGCCATGCCGGATGATATACGAGGCATCTACCGCCTGCTTCTCCGCCCGCTCGACGGCCATCGCCATCAAGAAGTCGGCCATCTGAACCATCTCGTCGGTGACCACGTCCGAACGCACCGCGTAGTGTGCGCTCGCCATAAACTCCACGTCGACGACGTAGAAAAAAACCAGTTCGTCAGCCTGCTCTCTGGCACGCTTGATCGCCGCTTCCTGGTTTTTGATTGCAGCATCACCGCCGCGCGTTGCACATAGTATTTTGCCCATCAGACGGTCCTTAGTGGCCTATCGCGGATAAATTCAAGTCGATAGCAGAGCCTCTATCGATGAGTAAACTCAGTGTACCGGAAGGCATGATCACTGGCAAGGGTGAGATCAGTCAATTTCCACTTCGATTGTCACCCGTTCGCTCACCGTCGTGTTCCCGGCGGCATCATACGCCCGCAGTTCGATGAAATGCGTTCCCCGCTCGGTGATGATCCACCGCTCGTTATAAGGCGCAACGGTGCTGATTGCGATCAACTGCCCGTCGACGTAAAATTCAACCCGGTCCATCGAGATATTATCCTGGACACTTGGCTGGATCGTCACGAACTCATCCGATAGGGTGTAGGTTTGCCGGTCGTGAGGATACAGAATCTCGACAGTTGGCGGCGCGTTATCAACCGTCAATGGGATGATGAATTCCTCCAGCGACGTATCGCCCCGCACGACGGTCAGGCGCAGGCTGTACAGTCCATCAAGCATTCCTACATCCCAGGTTCCGAGTTCCTCATCATAGCGCGACGCAAAATGATTCGAGCCGATCTGCGTCCACTCGGTGGGATTCAACCCTTTCCCGTAATCCAGCCGGTACAGTTGGAAGTTGTCGTCACGGGCATTTCCCTGGATAGTCACCGCCCCGCGCACATAGCTGAACGGGGCCGGGTCGATGATCGCCACGTCGCCATACGTATCAGGCGTTCCGACCACGTCATACTCGGTTGGCGGCTGGGGAATCCCCGCCTCCCGAATCCAGTCGGCGGCTTCCACCGGCAGGATCATGTACACACGTTCTTCCACATCCTCGGATGGTGTATACACCGTCGCCAGCAGATTGGTGTTCCGGTTGACCAGGAACGGCTGGTAGACCGTGTCGATGGCCGTCGGCTCGCTGCCGCTCCGGAATATCTCCGTCCGTGTCGGGCAGTATTCTGTCGGCAGCATCCCCGATGTCTCGCAGACGGTCATTTCGACAATGTCATCCGGGCGCTGCCATTCTTCCACCGGGCGATCCTGGAGCGCGTATTCCATCAACGCCTTCCAGAGTGGGGCCGCGCCTACAATCGCCGGGAGATCGACCATCGCCGAGTTGTCTGTGTTTCCCACCCACACCCCGGTCACGATCTGCGGTGTATAGCCAATCGTCAGATTGTCCCGGTAGTCGTTGGTCGTCCCGGTTTTGACCGCCGATATCCGGCTGAGTTGCAAGGTACTGTCACGCCCAACACTCGGACGGCGGGCCTCGTCGTCGGACAGGATATCGGTGACCAGGTACGCCAGCGACGGCTCGACGATTGAGTTCTGCCCGAACGTCGCCCCTTTACCGTATTCCCACAGCACGTCACCGTCGCGCGTTTCGACCCGCAGGATCAGCGTCGGGTCGAGCGTCCGGAAACCCGGCCTGCGCTGGTCGAGGGGGGTCGGCATTCCCGACATGGTCCCGGTATTGGCGAAAACGCTGTAGGCATAGGTCATATCATAGAGGGTGGTTTCGCCGCCGCCCAGCGTCAGCGAGAGGCCGTAGACATCCAGCCCCCGGTCGAGGGTGTTGATTCCCATCGCGTGTGCCGTCCTGATCACGTTGTCGACCCCGACCCAGTTCAACACCTGCACCGCCGGGACGTTGTAGGAATTGGCTAACGAACTGCGGATGCTCTGCGGGCCGTGAAACTCACGGTCGAAGTTTTCCGGCACGTAGGGCTGGTTGCTGCCCGTGTCGAAGGTCGTGCGCACGTCGAGCGTCATCGTCGCCGGGGTATAGCCCTGCATGAAAGCCGTCAGGTAGGTAAACGGCTTGAAGGCCGATCCGGGCTGCCGCTCGGCCAGGGCAACGTTGTAATTGCCCGCGATTGCCTCGTCATAATAGTCGAGGCTGCCCAGCATGGTCAGCACCTCACCGGTGTCGGCGTTCAACACGACGACGGCAGCATTGTCGACATTGTGATCGCGCCCCCGGTGCTCTGCCGGTAGAGGCTGGAGATACTGCGCTGCCAGGCATTCCGAGCCGTCCGAAACCGGCACGACCGTATCCGGGTCTTCCCCGGACAGGCGCGCGACATAGGTTCGCGCCGCGCATTCAGTTTGCAGGTACAGGTCGTAATCAAGCGTCGTATAGACGACCAATCCACCCCGGTAAACCAAATCCGGCCCGACCATCTCCTCAAGCTGTTTCCGGGCGGCAATCGAGAAGTGCGGCGCTAACAGATTGAAACGTTCTTCCGGCAGCTTGATATCCAGCGGCGTCTCGAAGGCGAGATCGGCCTGCCGCTGGGTGATGTACCCCTGCTCGACCATCTGGTCGAGGACGAGCAGCTGGCGTTCTTTGGCGAGCGGCAGGTTGTCAATCGGGTTCAGGGCCGGTGATTGGGGGATCGCGGCCAGCATGGCCGCTTCGGCCAGGTTCAGTTCACGGGCCGGTTTATCGTAATACACCAGTGAAGCAGCCTCGACGCCGTAGGCCAGGTTGCCGTAGAAATTGGTGTTCAGGTACCACTCAAGGATTTGATCCTTGCTGTACTCGTTGCTGATCCGGATCGACAGGATCAACTCTTGGAATTTACGCTCGTAGCTGACCTCTGCACGTTTTTCCGGGTCGATCAACACCTGCTTGACCAACTGCTGGGTGATCGACGAACCGCCCTGCACCGTCCCGCCCGTCAGGTTGTTCCAGACCGCGCGGGCGATCCCTTCCGCGTCGTAGCCGGGGTTCTCGTAAAAGGTCTTGTCCTCGATGGCAATCGTCGCGTTGCGCAGATCGGCGGGAATATCCTGGAGTTCGACCCAGGTGCGGTCGCCGCCCAATGGGTCGATTACCTCGTAAAGCAGCACCTCGCCCGTCCGGTCGTAGATGCGCGTCGTCTCGAAGTCTTCTTCGACGACCGTGATTGCCCCCGGCTCTGGAAGCTGCTGGGCGTAGAATGCATAAACGCTGACCGCCGCGCCAACCCCCGTTATCAGCGTCAGCAAAACCACTCCCAGCAGGCTGATCACTGCGATCATCAATCCGCGCAGGAGCAGTTGCACACCCGTGCGGGCCTGCTTCCTTCGCAGCCTTCGATGTCGGACGATCTGGCGGATACCGGTCACTGTTCAGGCACTCCTAATAAACACACGCTGCCAGCGTAAACCTTACTCGACGGTCACCGTCGCCAGCAATAAAATATCCTCCCACTGTTCACCCTCCGGGCCGGTAACAGGCAAACGTTCGAGTGAAGGCCACCGGTAGACGACCATGATAACCCGGTACTCTCCCGGCGGCAGGTCAGAAGGTAAGATGAATCCATAATTGTCATGATAAAACTCTCCCACTCTCCATGACGAGGTGGGAGCAAATCCCGCGACCGGCGGGCGGTCCTGTTGAAGCACCGCTGTCCCATCCGGCCCAAGCAGTTGAACCGAGACCGTATAGTCTTCGTCGATAGGTAAGGCAGTGTACCATAACAATGACATCCCCAGCATATCGCCCGGATGCAGAACGTCGAAGTCCTGTACCTGGTAATCGGTCACCAGCCCGAAGCCGGAAAGCCGCATCTCCTCGCCGAACTGCGCCCTTACTTCGTACGGGTTCGGGGCAATGTCGGTCAGTCTGCGCAGCGGCAGGTATTTCACAATCCGCCCAACGTCGCTCACATCGGCGGCTTCGACGAGGTATGATTCCTC
>DAOUES010000062.1:0-2981 GCA_034430335.1 Anaerolineae bacterium
GCCATCACCATCGGCGTTTCCGCCTTCGGCGGGATGTTCATCACCCGGCAGGTCTTGATCGAAAACATGAACGCCGCCCACATCGCCACCAACCCGGCGACGGTCGGTCTGTACATGGAACCGTTCAACGAGTCGCTGCTGCGGACTGTGCGCAGCATGCCCCAGGTCGAGGCAGTCGAGGCTTTCAAGGGTCTGTCGGCGCAGGTATGGAATGGTGAATCCTGGTCGATTGGCAACCTGAACTGCACCGACGATCTCGCCACTTTGTCGGTTGACCGGGTCGGGCTGGAAGCGGGCACGCTGGATATGGAGCGCGGGGAGATCGTGCTGGAAAGGCAGTCGATTGCGCTGCTCGACGGCGTGGAGATCGGCGACCCGGTGCTGATCGAGATCGAGGACGGCGAGGCGCACGAATACGTCGTCGTGGGCGTCTATCACGATACCAGCTCGCTGGCGGCAGGAACGACCCGGATGGTCAGCGGCTACGTCTCGATGGACACGCTGGCGAGCCTCGGCAT
Source organism: Anaerolineae bacterium (assembly GCA_034430335.1). Classification (GTDB taxonomy): domain Bacteria; phylum Chloroflexota; class Anaerolineae; order Aggregatilineales; family UBA3940; genus JAFGOY01. The sequence goes on from DAOUES010000062.1 coordinate 519, forward strand.
CCCGACACTGTACGAAAACTTAAAGATCACCACCGACCCATCGCTGACCACCCGCCCGGAGATCGAAGAGGCCGCCGAGGAGATCGTCAAGCGGCTGGAAGGCCAGGGCTACACAGTCTACGGCCACGCGGTCGATCTGCCGGAGGAGCACTGGGCGGCGAAGTTCATCAACATCATCGTGCTGTCGCTGGCCGGGCTTGGGCTGATGGCGCTGGGCCTGTCGGGGCTGCTGGTGGTCAACACGATCAACTCGCTGATGGCGCAGCAAAAGCGGCAGGTGGGGATGATGAAGACGGTCGGGGCGAGCATCGGCGACGTGATGGGCATCTACCTGTCGCTGGTCGGGGCGTTCGGGGTGCTGGCGCTGGTGATCGCGCTGCCGGGGGGGATTCTGCTGGCGCGCGGGGCGATCAATCTGCTCGCCACCTTCTTCAATGTCGATATCGTCCATTTCTGGGTACCGGCCTGGGTATTCCTGCTCCAGGCGTTCACGGCGGTGATCGCTCCCCTGATCGCGGCGCTGATCCCGGTGATCAAGGGGACACAGGTGACGGTCTACGAGACGGTCAGCGACTACGGGATCAAGATGACGGGCAGCGGGCGGCGGGCGAAGCGTCCCACCCGCCGGACCCGTCTGCCTCGCCCGGTGCTGCTCTCGCTGCGGAACACGTTCCGGCAGAAGAAGCGGCTGCTGCTGACGCTGGCCGCGCTCTCCGTCGCCGGGGTGACCTTTCTCGGCGTGCTCAACGGCTACGCTTCGGGCATGCAGGTGCTCGACGAATTCCGGGGGATGTTCGACTTTGACATAGAGATCGCCCTGAACCAGCCGCAGCGCCTCCAGCGCTTGCAGCGCGAGGCGAGCCGCGTCGAAGGCGTGAAGAGTGTGGAAGGTTGGGCAGTCATCGGGGGGACGATCCTGCGCCCGGATGAGGTGCTGGATCTATACGGCGGGTCGAAAGAGGGCACCGGGGTAACGATCCTCGGCCCGGCACCCGATTCGGCGTTCATCACTCCCTCGCTGATCGAGGGGCGCTGGCTGGAACCCGGCGACGGGATGGTGGTGGTGATCACCAGCGAGGTGTGGCGCAAGGAACCCTATCTCGAACTGGGAGACGAACTCTATATCGATCTTGGCGATAGAAACTGCAAGATGGAGATCGTCGGCTTTGTCGACCTGATCGGCCCGCTCCAGATTTATGCACCCTATGACACGGTCGCCCGGCTGGACGGCACATCAGGCCAATCGACGGTGGCGCTGATCCGCACCGAGAGCCGCTCGTCGAAAGACCAGGAGATCGTCGGGCGGGCGGTAGAGGAGCGCTACCAGCAGGCCGGGATCGGCGTCGAGCAGGCGGTGACGATGAACAGCATGTTCGGGATGATCACCGGGATGATCAACTTCTTCCTGTATTTCGTGCTGCTGATGGCGGCGCTGCTGGGCGTGGTCGGCGGGCTGGGGCTGGCAACGACGATGAGCCTGAACGTCCTCGAACGCACCCGCGAGATCGGGGTGATGCGGGCCATCGGCGCGGCGGATGGATCGCTGCGCGGGATTTTCCTCGCCGAAGGGCTGGTGATCGGCTTGTTGAGCTATGCAATCGCAGCGATAATAAGCGTGCCGGTGAACATCATCGGGATTCATTTCGCCGGGCCGCTGATCCTCAACCGCAGCATCGACCCGGTGTTCACGCCGATGGGCTACCTGATCTGGCTGGCGGCGGTGGTGGCGATCTCGGCGGGAGCGTCGCTGCTGCCCGCACGCTGGGCGGCGCGGGTCAGCGTGCGCGAGGCGCTGGCTTATGAATAGAGACATGAACAGGAAGCCGTGGAGAGGTCACATTGCTCCTTGCGCCCCGCTGGAAGAAAGTCATACGCGACCTGCTGGGCAGCCCACTGCGCACGCTGCTGGTCGTGCTGGCGGTCGCGGTGGGCGTGTTCATGTTCGGGATGGTCGCCATCTCCGGCGAGGTGCTGAACCGGGAACTGAACAAAGTCTATATGGAGACCAACCCGGCCAGCATCACGATGAGCGTTTCGCCGTTTGGCGATGAACTGGTGCAGGCGGTCGAGGCGATGCGGGAAGTATCGTCCGCCGAAGGCCGGGCCATGACGACGGTCAGCATGGAATTAAGCCCACAGGAGTGGATCAACCTGCACCTGTACGCGGTCGACTTCGACAAGATGGCAATCAGCACCTTTTCGCCGGAACAGGGCCGCTGGCCCCCCGAACGCCGTGAAGTGCTGCTCGAACGCTCGATCCTCGACCTCCCCGGCTATCACCCCGGCGACACCATTCACATCGAAACACAGGACGGCGTCGAGCGCAGCCTGATCGCCGCCGGGCTGGCACACGACATCTCCAAGATGCCAGCCGAGTATTTCCAGGAGGCGTATGGCTACATCACGCTCGATACACTGGAATGGCTCGACGGGTCACGGGCCTACAACGAACTGTACATCCTC
>DAOUES010000063.1:0-11703 GCA_034430335.1 Anaerolineae bacterium
ACATTGAGCTGGCTGGTGCGCTCAAGCTGCACGCCGCGCTCCTCGAATAGATGGGTGAGGACACGGTGGACAATCGTCGCACCGACCTGGCTCTTGATGTCGTCGCCGATTACCGGGAGACCGCGTTCCTCAAAGCGCTGCTGCCAGTAAGACTGGTTGGCAATGAAAACCGGGATGCAGTTTACAAAAGCGCAGCCCGCGTTGAGCACCTGCTCGACATACCACTTGGTCGCCTGTTCCGACCCGACCGGGAGGTAATTGACAACGACATGCGTCTCCGTGTCCTTCAGTATCTGGGTGATGCTCGACGTGCAGCCGGGCGCTTTCTGGATTTTCTCTTTGAGATACTTGCCCAGGCCGTCGTGGGTCATGCCGCGATGCACCGGAACGTCGAGATTGGGGACATCGGCGAACTTGAGGGCGTTGTTCTCCCCGGCCCAGATCGCCTTCGACAGGTCGAGGCCAACTTTCTTCACGTCGATATCAAAAGCAGCGCTGAACTCGATATCGCTGATGTGGTATCCACCCAGATTGACATGCATCAACCCGGGGACGACATCGCCGTCTCCGGCGTTCTTATAATATTGCACACCTTGAACCAGCGAGGAGGCGCAGTTTCCAACACCGATTATCGCCACCCGGACTTTACTCATTACCAACTCCTTATCGTTTTTAGTGTCGACGGATGAGAACCGTTAAGAAATCGACTGTCATTTCTGGCAATTGCCTGGCAGCGGTCACTCTACCCTATAGATTATTGTAGCGTCTTAATTTAGCTGATCCACTCGCGGTTGATCGGGTCCCAATTACGGTGGGCATAACTGCGGTGGCATTCGCGGCAGATCAATGCCGAATCCATCTCGCGGTCGGGGGTGCGCCAGCGCCATCTGACCCTGACCAGATGGTGTCGGCAGGTGGGGCGCTGGCAGATCGGGCATTCCTGGCCCTGATCGTGGCCGGTGTCTCTGACGCGGCGGGCTTCGTTGGGGTTTTTCTCACAAATATGACAATGTGTTACAGCCATCAATCAGACTCTTGGAAACTCACCAATTTATGGAACCGGTTTAACTGCCAGCACCCGATTATACCGGTGCCTGTGATTTTCAGAAAACAGAACTGCCGGGTCAGCATCACTCGACCCGGCAGCTACGGCAAATTTTGTTTTGAACCGATATCAGAGTTCCTTGCGATAGATGTGGTGCGTTTTGTACATATCGACCCCGAAGCGTTTCATTTCATTGAGGCTCTGGACGTTGAACTCCGAAATCTGGACCACGTCGGCATGCTCGAAGCGCGGAAACGCCTGGAGCGACCGGTACAGTTCGGCATACATTACCGCCGTTCCGCCCTGACCCTGGTATTCGGGTAAGACGCCCATTCCATTCAGATCGATATAGATCGTGTGGTTCAGATCGCGCATGATGTAAAACAGCCCGAACGGGAACAGCCGCCCGCGTGATTTTTTCAGGCCGTCAGAGATATTCAAAAAGCAGAACAGAAAGCCGACAATATCGTCGCCTTTGGTGATGATCTTGATCAGCCTGGGATCGGTGATGGTCATGGCGCTTTCGGCAACGACCTCGGCTTCTTCCTGTGTGACGGGCGTGTCACCGGCGATGTGGGTCAGGGTGCGATTGTAAAGATCAGCGAGACGCGAGGTTGCCCATTTTACAAGCTCACGCTTTGTCTTGAATGTCTTGATCTCAAATCCATAGCGTTCTTTGATCTTGTCGGAGAGCCGGAGGACTTTTTCGGGGAAGGTGTTTCTGACCTCTGAGACGTCCAGATAGCCGGAATAGACCCGCTCTTCCAACTCAAAACCCCAGGCTTCGGCCAGGCGGGGATAGTAGTCATAGTTATAGGGAACCCCGACTGCCGGGCGATAGTCGAAGCCCTTCGCCAGCATGCCAAAACCGTCGAGGGCCATGAACCCCAGCGGGCCGCGCAGGACATTGAGGCCGCGTTCGGAACCCCAGGCGGTGGCGGTGTCGAACAGCGTGCTGGCGACTTCCTGGTCGTCGATGGAGTCGAATAGATAGAAGTGGACGTTTTGAGTCCCCTTGAACTCGTTGAAGAATTTAGGATGCAGCACGGCGATGCGCCCAACGTCCCTGCCGTCTTTTTCGGCGACGAAGAAGGCAGCATCGTTGTATTTATAGAAAGGATTCTTCTTGCGGTTGAGCTGCATGCGGGTGTCTCCGACCAGCATCGGCACCCACTGCGGGCAGTCTTCATAGAGATCAAATGGGAATTGTATGAAGCGATTGACATCGCGGCGTCTGGTTGTGTCAATCTCGTGAACAGTCAGCATCGTGAACTCCTATAGACCGGTTCAATGGGGAGAAAAGTCTGGATATGTATTACAAAACCCGGCAGTGCGCGGAACGATACGTGAAGAAACCGCATCAGGGGCAGGCCATGCTTCAAGACAGGGCCTGGTCACAATACTCTTTGACGATACATGCCGCGCAGGTCGAGGGGCTGTCGTGGGAGCGTTCGACATTGCCCGCTGCCGCCTGCGAACGCATCTCGGACAGCAGGCCGGTCAGCGCCCGGCGATTCTCCGGCGTCCAGTCGAACTGAACGTCGAGATCGGCATAGCGCAGCATTCCATAGGGGACTTTCTGATCATAGGTCGCCTCTACCAGGTAGCAGAGGGCTGCCATCTGGTAACTGGCAATCTGATCGGGAGCTGCAGGAGATGTTTTGTCGATTACCTGGATGGGGATGGTCTGCTGCCTGTCGGCCAAGCGCAGCAGACCATGAGGCTGACCGGCCAGCCTGTCTTTGATGAGAATCAGCAGGCCGTGCGGTACATAGGCTTCGGAATCGCTGTCGACCTGATCGACATGCCCGGTGGGACGAATGGCGCGGGTCAAACGGTAGGCGGCGATCAGAAACAGCGCCCCGATCACAAAAAGCAGCAGCGGGATGATCTGCCCGGCGGCGGCCATATCAGCTCGACCCCAGCAGCAGGCCCAACACCATGATCAGAATGGCAGTAGCAATCATCAGGCCGCCAATCAGTATCAATCGTTGGGCCAGCTTCTTTCGCCGTGACAGTATTTGGCGGGCTGTGTGGCTCTCATCGCCCGGCGCATAGGCCAGAACCTCGGCCAGCCACCAGGCCCGGTGACAGGTCAGATAAGCGCCGATCCCCTGAACGGTGATCAGGGTGGCGTGCTGCGAATCGCCGCTCAACCTTTCCGCCGGTTGTTTCATCGCTGCGAGACTATTCCAGAGTATCTTTGAGGCGTTCCTCTAAATTGCTGAGGGCCTCCTGCAATCGCTTCTGGCGCAGGCTGTTGGTGAGATCGCCGCGTGTCCGTTCTGCGACCCCGCGCAGGCTGTCGACACGGCGGCGAAGACCATAGGTGATGGCGTCGGGAAAATCAAACGTCATCAACAGGTTGTAGATCGTGTCCATGTCTTCGAGCAGTTGTTCGGCCTTTTCGTCATGATCGCGCCGGATGATGTCGAGGATGGTGCGGCGCATCTCGCTGGCGGCTTCGGCCAGGCCATTCAGATAGGTGCTGCCGGGCACGTCCAGTTCTTCCGCGCCGGGAAGCGGCTCGCCGCGAACCAGTGCGTAGGTGACGAATGCTTCGACATATTCTTTCAGCGCATCCTGCGTATACCCGGAGTAGTACAGGTCTGGATAATCTTTGACGCTTTCGGCCAGGCCGGTGGCAGCCTCTTTGACAGTCTGTAACCCCGCCCCGGCCTCATCCCACATTCTGCGATGAACAGACTTGATGGTATTGGCGCAGTGCCGGATCAATAGACGGGATTGGGTTAGCGCTGCATCCCGCGCCGCGTTTTTCATCTCAAGCTCTGCACGGATAGTATCACCGATGGAATCAAGGTTATTCATGGCTTAGAATGGGATGTCTTCTTCACTTTGTGGGTAAGAGCCGCCGCCGCCGTCGAAATCGTCAACGTCAGCCGCCTCACGCCCGCCGAGGAACTTGACGACTTGCGCCCTCAATTCGAGAGTCGCTCGCGGTTCGGTGGTGCCATCTTTAGGTATGTAGGCGGAAGCGTCGACTTCGCCGATGACCATCACCTGGCGGCCCTTTTTGAGATATTGATTGGCGGTTTCTGCCAGCCGCCCCCAGCAGTTCACGCGGAACCACCAGGTCTTTTCGCCCTGGGTGCCGTCGGCGTTGGACCAGGTTTTGTTCACTGCCACGCTGAAATTGGTCACCGGGCGGCCATCGGGCATATAGCGCATCTCAGGATCACGCCCCAGGTTGCCGATTATCATGCACTGTTGAAACACTTTACTCCTCCTTGATCTGGCTAAAATCCAAGTTGTTTCCAGAATGTAAATCACTTATCCATTCAGGGATAAGGTCCGGCAATTGATTGTAATCCGCCGGTGTGACAACAACTGTCACTCCCGGTCCTGTCGGATTAAGGGTACTCCAAAGCGAAGGGTGGTGCAAAGGCACCAAACCATTCAGGTGGTCGTGACCCCGCTGGTGGCGGGTGTCATGTGCGGGGAGTGATAGAAATCACTTGTAACCGCTGCTGGCCTGCCTTAAAATTTTCATTTAAGATTACTCGTACCCAAATTTCTAAATTGATACATACCAGGTGAAATTAGATGCTGGAAATAACGAGACAGGCCGATTACGCCCTCCGTGCTGTTGTCGAGGTTGCGCGACTTCCTGAAGGGGAGCGCGCCCCGACTTCGGCCATTGCCGAAAGACAGCAAATTCCTCTCCCATTTCTTGCCAAGATTGTGTCGCAGCTTGTCGTGAGGGGCATCCTGGAAGCAACGCGCGGCGCAAGCGGCGGCGTCAGCCTCGCACGCCCTCCGCAGATGATAACCATGTTGGAGGTCATCGAGGCAATCGACGGGCCGATCATGGTCAACCGCTGCACGCGCGATCCTGAAGTCTGCCACCTGGCGGATGCCTGCCCGTTTTGTGAAATCTTCACCGATGCGCAAAAGATGCTGGTCGACAGGCTGGGGGGCACCAACCTGGCCGAGATCGTAGCCAGGGCCGAGATGTTAGAAGCCGCTCAAGCTTCCTGAAGCCTCGGCTGCGAACGTCACTCTTCAACACGCTCTAACTGGCAGCCACTTCGAATACGGAAGTGGTCAAAATCACGGACCACGACTGCTCCGGGGAAAGTTTCGTTTGCCTCGGCAGCAATTTCGTGTTCCCTGTAACGGCGCGAAATGTGAGTGAGCATCAGATTTTTTACGTTTGAGGTAAGGGCCAGTTCAGCCGCTTCATGGGCAGTGATGTGCCCGAACCGGCGGGCCAGTTCCGCTTCGTAATCGAGGTATGTTGCTTCGCTGATCAACGCATCGGCCCCGGCAATATATTGAGATAACCCGGCTGTACGCCCGATGTCCCCGGTGATGCACAGCTTGTCACCGGGAATGGGATCGCCCAGCACGTCGTCGGGATGGATTTCTCGCCCGTCGGCCAAACGCATCGGCTGCCCGTTGACCAACCGGCGTCTTTCCGGGCCACGCGGCACGCCCAGCGATTCGGCACGATCATTCAAGAAGGGTCGGTGAGATTTACGTTCGAAGGTAAAGCCATAGCAGTCCGGCCCGCGATGCTCCACCGGGAAGGCGCGGAGGGCAAACTCGTCGTCTTCCATCAGAACCCCCGGTTCGATCTCGTACAACTCGATATTGACGGATGGGCGGGCACCGCGCAGCACCACGCCGTAGAGCAGATCGTAGACACGGTCTAAGGTCGATTTGCCGCCCCATACCTCGATCTGTTCGGCAGTCTCCCAGCGGGCGAAGGTCGAAATAAGGCCGCCCAACCCCAGGATATGATCCAGGTGGCTGTGCGTCAGGAGGATTTTGTCCAGCCTGCGAAAGCCGATGCCGCTGCGAAGAATCTGGCGCTGCGTGCCTTCGCCACAGTCGACGAGGAAACGGTATTCCTTGTGAATGACAACCTGAGCACTCAGGCCGCGTTGTATAGACGGAGCGCTGGCCGATGTGCCCAGGAACATAACTTCAAACACTATGCGGTCCTTATAATGTCAGAAGGGTTATTCTGACCTGTTTCTGGTATATGTGCAGATTAACTCTGCCCGGTCGATTATACTGCCCCTCATATGCTTGAGGAGGAGCAGCCGCGTGATTCGGGGTTCGACGTCCAGTTCACAGTCCAGGGCAAAGAGGCGAAACGCATACTGGCGCGCTTCTCCTTTGGGCGGGCAGGGGCCGGCGTAGCCAATTCGATCATAGTCGTTCCGGCCCTGCATACCTTTCCAGGGAAGCACCCATTCGGGAGGGATGTTCTCGCGAAGGATGCGGTAATCTGCCGCGATATTATACAGCACCCAATGACACCATGTGCCATATGGTGAAGTAATGTCATCGAAGAACAACGCCAGGCTTTTGGTATTATCCGGGAGGCCCGTCCAGGACAGCGGAGGAGAGATATTCTGCCCGTCGCAGGTGTAAATGACCGGAAGGGGGTTGCCTGGATCGAACGCGCTGCTTCTTACTTCAAATTCTATGGTTCCTCAATCCTCTCATGAACAAAGGCCGCCTGCCAGGAAATTTCCGAGCTTTCGGCCATGATACGAAATCGGGTTGTGACTGGTGATCGGTCCAACCCCCGGCTGTTTATAGGTGGGAGTAATCGGCCTGGAACCAGCGCATATCCAGCCAGTTGATCAACTGCCGCGAGACCGGGTGGGTGATCCGGACCGATGCCTCAAAACGCTGAGGTGAGAAAGCGTAAAGGCGGACGTAATGCGGGCGCAGGACAAAGATGAAATAGTCATCTTCCCAGCGGCGGCTGGTCCAGAGGAACGCCACACCTGCCTCCCGGCGCATCAAATCCAGCCAGCGGCGCTTGTCATAGCTGCTCAGGTTTGATAAGTGAAAGCGCAGCGCCAGCATGTGATTTAAGGTAAACGTCGCCTCCGAAATATCCTGGTCGCCGTAGATGTCAAAGGACAACATCGCCCCTGAATCCTGGCTGATGAGCATGGCGGTTGCCCGGCCAGCCGGGCGGGCATCCTGCGGAGAACGGGCGATAGAAGTGAGCAGGGGCGCTTTCGCAAAACGCCTGGCTAATTCGGTGTCGAGGTCGATTTCGCCGCGCAGGAACTGCTTGATAGTGGTCGGGGCCTGGTCGATCTTGATGCTGCGGCGCAGCGAACCCGTCCCGCTCAGGTCGCGCAGCAAACGCTGGCGGTCCTGGGCCGATATGCGGGCGTGTGAAGCAAGCGCGTTTGGATTCAACCGCCCGGTGCCTTTGGGAAGTTCGTCACGCTGCATCTCTTCCTGTATTCGGCGCGAGCGTGCTCCTATAGATGGTGTATCGCCTGGGTCAAAATCAAAGCTGCTCATTCAACGTGTCCCTTAATCGATGGGCCTGATCACGTTTAGGTTCGATTCTTACAATACAAACTGGACTCAATATAGCACGCGGAGACCAATCCAAGCAAGTATATCGGACGGTGAAATCGAAAAGAAAGAGGATTTGGCGTTAGCTGGCGTCTGGCGGGTTATGTTACAATCGCCGCATCAAGTGTCAGGATTCAAACATTATACCGATGGCACTCCATTAATGCCGTATGGAAATTCCCAAGATGTACTCTAAACTGACTGATGCTGTTCGTTCAAAACCCGGCCTGGGCCATACTTTGATGGTTTTGTGGGCCGTGTTCATTCTGGTTAACTACGTGATCCACCAGGCTATCATCAACTGGCGCTCGTTGCAGATTGTTATTTTCGAACCGCTGGGCGCTTTCTTGAGGTAACAGGCAGCCGACTATGATCGATTTGCTGGTTGATATTCTGCTGGCCGGGCTAATGATGGCGGCGCTCTACGGCGTCGGGCGGGCTGTTTACCGGCTGACCGGCATCACCGCCTGGAGCCATTCGGCGGAACTGGCTTGCGCCTTCGGGTTTGGGTTGGGCACGATGGCGACTCTATTGTTCCTCCTGGGGGTGCTCGGCCTGCTGTACCCGGCTGCCGGTTGGATTCTGCTGGGCATCGGGCTGATCCTGGCGGGGGTGCAGTTTCAAACGCTAAAGTCTGATATCACATCCCTGTGGCAGACGGTACGAACGGTGTTTGCCGGTTCATGGTTCGTGAAGATCGTGATCGGGTTGGGGCTGTTTTTCGTGCTGATGAACCTGATCGGCGATTTAGCGCCGCCGGTCGAGGGCGACACCGTCCAGCAGTACCTCATCGTTCCGCGCTGTTGGGTCGATCAGCACCGCTATATGCAGCCTGAGCATATCTGGGCGGGGACGCTGCCCGGCAACATGATGATGATCTCCGCCTGGGCGATGCTGCTCAGGAGAAGTTTCAGCCTGGCGACGCTGATCACCGGGTTGGGAATGAGCCTCCTGCTGGCGCTGGGCGTATATGCGCTGGCGCGGCTGTATTTCGAGCCGAAGATCGCCGCGTTCGCCGCCGTGATCATTTATACCATGCCCGACGCGGTCTACCTGGCGCAGTCGGCTAAAGTCGATATGGGCTGGGCATTCTTCGAGGCGCTGGCGCTTACCGCTTTCTTCCGCTGGATGGAACTTGACCGGCAGGAGGATACCCAGCCTGATCGCTGGCTGCTGCTGGCAGGGATTTTCCTCGGACTGGCTGCCGGATCGAAGAACCAGACCTGGATCAGCGTAGCTTTGCTTGGGGGCTGGCTGGTGCTTCGCAAAGCAGCGGCGAAGGACTGGCGGGGACTGCTGAGAGCGGGATTGATCTTCGGGCTGGGAACCATTGCGGCAGCGCTGCCTTACTATCTTTACAACGGCATCGTCCATTACAATCCTTTTTACCCGGTCTTCGCCGGGCCGACCGTGCAGTGGTTCGGCGCGACTCCGTCGCCGCGCAGCGAACTGGGCACCGAAATCTTCTACCCCTGGTCGGTGGGCGGGTATTTCGCCAACCTGTGGAACGCCTCGTTAGGGCACACCAATCCGAGCTTTTACCTGGGATTTATCGCCGGGCCGGTCTTTCTGCTGGCGATACCGATCGGATTGCTGATGGGGACATTCCGGGGCAAACGGGAAATCTGGCGGATGCTGGGCTATGCCTTCGTCTTTTCGATTGCCTGGTTCCTGGTCAAACAGGCGGCGCGGCATTATATGCCAGGGTGGATACTGCTTTCGGTGGCGAGCGGAGTCGTTTTCGCCTGGTTGAGTGATCAGCGAGGCTGGCAGACCTGGATCACCCGGCTGATCGCCGTTTTGGTGCTGCTTGTGAATCTATCTCAGGGGCTGGGCATGTTATACTGGAATGGTGCCTGGCGGGTCGCTTTTAGCATGGAGAGCCGCGACCAGTATCTAGAGCGGTTTTTCGACGAGGTGGCCTACCGGGTTTTCCCGGATTGGGAAACAATCGGTGTGTTGAACGATCTGCCTCCTTCGGCGAAAGTGCTGGCCGAACACGCCAGCTACCCCCTGTATATCGAGCCGGACCTGGTTTCCGGCCAATGGGGAATGCGCGAACGGTTGGATACAATTACCGACGGCAAAACACTGATCGAGTTGTTGGAAGCGCAGGACATCGACTATATCCTGGTATACAATGTCGATCCGGATGACAATGTGTTGTTTACAGAACCAGAATTTCTATCAACTTATGCAAGGCTCATCTATGATGGGCCTCGAGCACGACTTTATCAGTTGATGTGGACGGGAAGAGAATAAGATGTGCGGAATCTGGGGCGTTGTAAATATAGCCGACGAGAAGATCGGTGAGACTGTTGCCCAGGCTATGCAGCATCGCGGGCCTGACGATCATGGGGTCTATGTCAATACCGATCCAACGCCGGTAACGCTGGTCAACGTCCGGCTGGCGATCATCGACCTGACCGAGAGCGGCCACCAGCCGATGAGCACGCCCGACGGGCGCTACTGGATCGTCTATAACGGCGAAGTCTATAACTACCAGGCGCTCCGGCAGATACTGGTCGAAACAGGCCATAAGTTTAGATCGACCAGCGATACGGAAGTCGTCCTCCATGCCTACCAGGAATGGGGCGAACAATGCCTCGACAATCTGCGGGGGATGTTCGCCTTTGCGATCTGGGATAACAAGACATCGACTCTGTTTGCCGCACGTGACCGGCTGGGGATCAAGCCGCTGTATTACGCCCAGCGAGGTCTTCCCGGCGACACAGACGCGCCGCTCGTTTTTGGCTCGGAGTTGAAGGCTATTTTAGCCAGCGGGCTGGTCGAACCTCATATCAATTATGAAGCGCTGCATCATTATCTATCGTTCTATTCCGTGCCGACCCCCTATACGATGCTCCAGGGCGTCGAATCACTGCCTCCCGGCCACATTCTGACCTACAAAGACGGCGTGGTACGAACCAAACGCTACTGGGCGCTGCCGCCCTACGAACCGATCAACATGAACGCCGAAGAGATCGTCGTAAAGCTCCGGGCGCTGCTGGAGGAATCGATCCGGTTCCGCATGATCGCCGACGTGCCGGTCGGGGCGTTCCTTTCGGGCGGGATCGACTCCAGCGCGGTGGTCGCCTTGATGACCCGCGCGTCCGGCGAACGGCTACGCACCTTCTCGATTGGGTTTGGCGAGGAAGGGGCCGCTATCGACGAGCGGTCGGCGGCCCGCGTCCTGGCCGAGTATTATGGCACTGAACATACCGAGGTGATCGTCGGCGGTGCGCAGGTGCGCGAACAGATCGGTGATATCATCCGTGCGATGGACCAGCCCAGCGGCGATGGACTGAATACGTTCCTCGTCTCACAGGCCACCGCGCAGCATGTCAAAGTGGCGCTGTCCGGGCTGGGCGGCGATGAACTGTTCGCCGGGTACCCACAGTTCAACCTGTTCCGGCGGACGGATCGCGCGCGCGGGTTGTGGAACAGGCTGCCCGGCGTCGCTAAAAGGGCCACACGCGGCACGGCGGGACTGGTCGACCCGCTGCAAAGGGCGGTCACCTGGCTCGACGGCGATATGCTTGATCGGTATGGCCGGGTGCGCATCCTGTTTGACGAAGAAGAGAAATTAAGCCTCTATACCCAGCATACGGTCGGCTGGCTGGCCGCGCCTGAGCCGTCTTTGCAATACCTGGGCCGCTACCTGCATCCCGCCGAAACCGACAGCATTGCCCGGCTGACCCGGCTCGAATTGATGAACTATATGACCCATACGCTGCTGCGCGATACCGACGCGATGAGCATGGCCCATTCACTCGAAGTGCGTGTTCCCCTGATCGATCATAAGCTGGTCGAGTTCGGGGCGCGAATCCCGGCGGAACTCAAGCTGCAAAGGGGACGGGGCAAGTGGATTTTCGTCAAGGCGCTGCAAGACGTGCTCCCCGAATCGGTTCTCAACCGGCCCAAGCGCGGTTTCGAGATGCCGGTTGCGGCCTGGATGCATGGCGATCTGCGGGATGTGCTGGAAGACGTCTTCTCGAAGGAGTCGGTCGAGCAGCGCGGGTTGTTCGAATACGAGGCGGCCTCGAAGGTCTATCGAGATTTCCGGGAAGGACGCGGGCCGTATATGCGGGCCTGGGCGCTGGCCGTGATTGAGCTTTGGCTCAGGCAGTTCGTGGATGGGAAGGATTTATAGCAGTGCCCGAATTGCAAAATCTATTGGTCAGTATCATCGTGCCGACCTACAACGAGGAGTCCGATATCGCCCGGACGATGGATGCCCTCGCCGCCCAAACTTACCGGCCAATCGAAGTCGTGGTCGTCGATGCCTCGCGCGACCGCAC
>DAOUES010000064.1:0-2020 GCA_034430335.1 Anaerolineae bacterium
ACCGCATCCGGTGACTGTCCCGGACAGATTGCCTTCGAGCCGCGCGGATCGTTTGGCTTTGGATACGATCCAGTTTTCTACATGCCTGAGCGCGGCCAGACAATGGCCGAAACCGCGCCGGAAATCAAGAACCAGATCAGCCACCGGGCGCGCGCCCTGGAAGCGATCAAGCCCACCCTGGCCGATCTGATACAACGGTTCGGCGGAGGATAACATGGCCGAAACCCGCCCCCTTTCCACCGAAGACCTTGTCGAACTGTGCGCCCGCACCTTTCCTGACCGTGCCGGGCAGACGATTGTCGATGTCCTCCCGATCAAGAGCCGCCAGCACCAGATGACCTCCTTTGAATTGTGGTGGCTGACCGACGATGGCGTGCTCAAGCACGAAGACCTGATCGCCCGCCGCTACGTCAGCACGCTCAGTTGGTGGCGTCCCGATGATCGGGGCAAGGCGCAGCGCGAAGCGACCGTCTGCCGCTGGCTGCTCGAACAGGGTTTCCCTGTTCCCAGGGTATATGCGCGTGAATTCGGTCCCCAGGGTGACGTTGTTTTGTTCTCCCGCCTGCCGCATGACGGGCCTGTACTGACCGGCAAAACGTTGAAGCAGGCCGTCGAACCGCATATCACCCAGTTTGCGCGGCTGCTGGCCGAACTCCATTCGCTTACCCCGCCCGACCCGGTTCGCCAGGTCGTGCCGATGGTCACCCTGCAAGGCGCGGCGGCCAACCTGGTTTCGCTGGCCTACCGGATCGGGCTATCGGAACTGTATACGTCTGTCCAGCGGGTGATGGGCCATATTTACCAGGTCCAGGAACTGTCCCCGGTGCTGCTGCACGGCGACTATCACTTCTTGAATGCACTGCTTCATGAGAACAGGATTTCCGGCATTATCGACTGGGAGTACAGCGCGATCGGCGACCCGCGCTGGGACGTTGCCAATGCCTATATGCAGTTGGTCGACTTTGGCGCTGCTGAAGCCGCCGACAAATTCCTTTCGACCTACCTGCATTACAGCGGCCTGGAGTTCGAGGGGCCGCCTTTGTACAACGTCATTACGCCGCTTCAACAGTGGGCCATCTCCGAATGGCTCGTTCAGGTCGAGGAAAAAGGCGAACTGCCGGGTTTTGCCCTGGCCCAGGATTTGGTCGCCAGCCGGGATGTGCATCGCAACCGGACGATGAAAGCCTTGCAGTGGCTTGACCTGTGATTGACGGCTCCTCCTGACGTTGGCCCAAATCGGCGTGATCGGCTATACTCGTCGCCGGTAGCATGCAGGACAAAAGGCTTCGAAAAAGTGTTTGGCCCGGTGTTCGCCGGGCTTTTCTTGCATTAAGGAGCCTGTCTGCGCTGCCGAGAAAAAGATGGTTAAGGAGATGTACAATGTCGCAGGAACGCTACACCGGAACCGTTAAGTGGTTCAACGCCTCCAAGGGCTTCGGCTTCATCACTCCCGATGAGTCCGAAAATGATGTTTTTGTTCACTATTCGGCCATCCAAACTGACGGGTATGCCTCACTTGAGGAGAACCAGCGCGTCGAATTTGGCGTCGAGGAAACGGAGAAAGGGCTTCAGGCAGTAAACGTCGTCGCCCTGGATTAGGTGCCGTGCGCACGACGATAAATCAGGCCCTTGTTATTTATGGGGCCTGATTCGATCTAGTCGCCCTCGACGGCTGATTGCCCTGCCTCGCCCTGGGCATAATATGGGGAAGGGCCTTCTTCGTGGCGGGTGACATCGATGACGCTGGTAATGGCCGGGATCGCCTCGCGGATTTCTTTTTCGACTCCTGCATGGAGCGTCACCGCCGCCAGGCCGCAGCCCTGGCAGCCGCCCTGCATTCGAATATAGGCCACGTTGTCTTTCACGTCGACCAGCGTGATGCGCCCCCCGTGTGAAGCGACCGCCGGGTTGATCCGCTGCGCGATCACCTCGGCGACCTCGCGGGCCGTGTCGTCCGTCCAGACCGGGTTCGGGTTGTCGATTCGGAACCCGCCCCCGCCCAGGCCGCCAAAGTCGATGG
>DAOUES010000065.1:0-14927 GCA_034430335.1 Anaerolineae bacterium
CTTGAAATCGTTCCACCGGTCACTCACAAGCAAACTCCTGAGATTAAGAAATCCAACTACAAACAGTTCCGTTGCATAAAAAGATATGCTGTCCCCCTTTGCTAAGGGGGGACGGATGCGGAACGCAGTTCCGCACAGGGGGGTGATCGACCTGCATTCTCAAAGATCTCTTATCAAATCCCCGTCAGGCTCAACTCCTCCGCAAAGTGACACGCCGACCAGTGATTCTCCTTCAACTCCCGCCACTCAGGAACCACCTTTGAACACACATCCTGCGCATACCGGCAGCGTGGATGGAACTTGCACCCAGGCGGCGGGTTGGCCGGGCTGGGAATGTCGCCGGGCAGCAGAATCCGGTGACTCACGTGATCCGGGTCCGTGCGCGGCACCGCCGAGAGCAGCGCCTCGGTGTAAGGATGCAGCGGATTCGCGTACAGTTCGTCCGCCGCCGCCAGCTCCGCGATCTTCCCCAGGTACATCACCGCCACCCGGTCGCTGATATGCTCCACCACCGACAGGTCATGTGCGATGAACAGGTACGTCAGCCCGAATTCTCGTTGCAGGTCTTCCAGCAGGTTGATCACCTGCGCCTGCACCGAAACGTCCAGTGCCGAAACCGGTTCGTCGGCGACGATCAGCCGGGGCCGCAGCGCCAGCGCCCGTGCGATCCCGATCCGCTGCCGCTGTCCCCCGCTGAATGCGTACGGGTAGCGGTTCATGTGCTGCGCTTTCAACCCGACCGCTTCCAGCAGGTCCCGCAC
The DNA here is from genome assembly GCA_034430335.1 of Anaerolineae bacterium. GTDB lineage: Bacteria > Chloroflexota > Anaerolineae > Aggregatilineales > UBA3940 > JAFGOY01. Next base: position 762 of record DAOUES010000065.1, read on the forward strand.
CCGTTCTTTCCGTTCCGCCACGCTGTCGATCCCGTGAATTTGCAGCGGTTCGCTGATGATGTCGAACACCGTCATGCGTGGGTTCAACGAGGAGAACGGGTCCTGGAAGATAATCTGCATCTCGCGTCTGAACGCCTTCAACTCGCTGCGCGGGATATCGATCACGTTCACCAGGTCGCCGTTGCAGCGGTACAGCACCTCGCCCTCGGTCGGCTCGATTGCCCGCAGGATCAGCCGCCCGGTAGTCGTCTTGCCGCACCCCGATTCCCCCACCAGTCCCAGCGTCTCGCCCTCCCGGATGAAAAAGTTCACCCCGTCGACGGCCTGCACGTGTCCCACCACCTGCCGCAAAAATCCGCGCTGGATCGGGAAGTATTTCTTCAAGTTCCTGACTTCCATCAGGACCTGGTTTTGTTGGTTTCCACTGTCATTCATAAAGGTTCCATCCGGTGATTCAGCTTGTCACAGATACAGCGTACAGCGCACCTTGTGCCCCGCCTCGACTTCGAGCAGCGGTACGTGTTCCTCGCATTCAGGTCGCTTGGGGGCCGGGCAGCGCGGGTAGAACGGGCAACCGCTCGGTACCGAGAAAGGATCGGGCACGCTTCCAGGGATGGGTGACAGCCGATCCTTCACCCGGCTCCCCAGTTGCGGGATCGAGCGCAGCAGCCCGACCGTGTACGGGTGCAGTGGTCGATGGAATATCGAGCGAACGTCGCCGCTTTCCATCACCTGCCCCATGTACATCACGTCGACCCGGTCCGCCATCTCCGCGATCACCCCCAGGTTGTGTGTGATCACCAGGATCGCCGTTCCGAGTTCGTCTTGCAGTGTCTTCATCAGTTCGATGATCTGCGCCTGGATCGTCACGTCCAGCGCGGTCGTCGGTTCGTCGGCGATCAGCAGCAGCGGGTTGCACGACAGCGCCATTGCGATCATCGCCCGCTGACGCATCCCGCCTGAGAACTGGTGCGGGTAGGAGTCGTAGCAGCCGCGAGCCTCCGCAATCCCGACTTCTTCCATCATATAGATCGCCCGCTCTTTGGCCTCTTCCTTGCTCACGTCCTGGTGCAGTTCCACCGCCTCGGCGACCTGGCTCCCGACCGTATGCACCGGCGACAGCGAGGTCAGCGGTTCCTGGAAGATCATCGCGATCTCGTTCCCGCGAATGCTCCTGATCAGTTCGCCGTCCGGCTCGAGGGTCGTCAGGTCGATTGGCGGTTCGCCGTCGCCCCGGTCGTAGAGAATCTCCCCGTTGGTGATCCGCCCGTTTTTCGAGAGCAGCCGCATGATCGAGTACGCCGTCACGCTCTTCCCGCTCCCCGATTCCCCGACCAGCCCCACCGTTTCCCCGGTCTTGATCTCCAGCGACACGTCGTTGACCGCCTGCACCACCCCGTCGAGCGTATCGAAATGGGTCTGCAAGTTCTTCACGTTGATAATGGTTCGATGATGGTTGTTATTTTCCATATGCCTTGTTACCTGACTACCTACTCCCCTGTCCGATTCCGCCTCGTACGGGCGCAGCGTGCTGCGCCCTCCCCGTCGACCCCCGGTCGACGATCTCCATCACCCATATTTGGTGATTGTCCCCCTTTGCAAGGGGGAACAACATATCGCATCGCGATATGCAGGGGGGTTCTGATTCTCAAGGTTCAACACATTTATCCAACATACACTCTATCCAACCCCGCCTCGTAGGGGCGACCCTTGCGGTCGCCCTCCCTCCCCGTCGACCCCCGGTCGACGTATCACCTTTAGCCTGGGGATTATGAATCTTTAGAATTTAATAGAACCATGTCCAGTCCCAACCTTACCTGCATTCCGCCCCCTCCACCTGGAAGGGGGAGGGCTGGGGTGGGGGTCAAAACGTCGTCTTCTGCTGTCCGACTATTTTCCAAATCCTGATTATCCCCAGGCTGCCCTTGATCGCCCCCTGTGGGAGAGATGGATAATCGGCTTTTTGCCGATTAATAGGAGTTTGGGCTGGCCCAAACTCCCAAGCAGCTAACATAGCTGCCGCAGCCGAAAACGGCTGCCGACAGAGGGGGTGCTTCTTCACGCACAAACCCGTAAGCCCCTTAATCGTGCCATCCTGTTCCCTCTCCCTGGAAGGGGGAGGGACAGGGAGGGGGTTGAAACAGTGCCCTGCATGCAGCAGCATGTCTATTGCCTTACTACTTCCTGATCCCCACAGGTTGCTTATCTACAACGTATACGGGTCCGACGCATCCCGCAGCCCGTCCCCCAGGAAATTGAACGCCAGTATCGCGATCACGATTGCCAGCGCCGGGGTGAACACCCAGGGATACAGCCCGATTGACTGAAGGTTCTGTACTTCTTTCAACAGCACCCCCCAGCTTGTGATCGGTGGCCGCAGTCCCAACCCCAGGAAGCTCAACGCCGTCTCCGCCAGGATCATCGCGGGCATTGCCAGCGTCGCCACCACGATGATATGGCTGAACGTCGCCGGGATCAGGTGCCGGAAGATGATCCGCGCGTCGCTCGCACCGGCCAGCTTCGCCGCCAGGATATAGTCCTCGTTCCGAATCGCCAGCACCTTCCCGCGAAGCTGCCGCGCCAGCCACGTCCACCCGATCACCGACAGAATCAGCGTGACGAAGAAGTATGTCCGCAGCGGCGGCCAGTGATCCGGCACCGCTGCCGAGAGCGCCATCCACAGTGGGATCGACGGGAACGAGCGCACCAGTTCGATCATTCGCTGGATCAGGTTGTCGATCCACCCGCCGTAATATCCCGACGCCACTCCCAGTATCGTCCCGAAAGTCAGGCTCATCAGCACGCCCAGCAGCCCGATTGTCAGCGAGACTTGCGCGCCGTAGAGAATCCGCGAGAACATATCGCGCCCCTGCCGGTCGGTGCCCAGCAGGGCGACCATCCCGTCTTCGGTGCCAAACAGGTGAACATCGGAGTCGAACAGGCCGAGTAGTTTATACGGTTCGCCGTGCACGAAGAACTTGATCGGGATCGCCTTATCCAGGTCCTCGGCGTAGTGCTTGCGCAGGTTCTCGTCAACTTCCAGGTCGGCATCGTAGACAAACGGTTGGAACTTCCCTTCATTGAAGAGATGTACTCGTTGGGGCGGCATGTGGATGTACCGCGAGAACCGCTCCGTCAGCGAGTAGGGCGCGAGGAACTGCGCGAATATCGCCGAGAGATAATAGATCAGGATGATCACACCCCCGACCAGCGCCGTCCGGTTGCGGGTGAACTTTCGCCAGATCAACTGCCACTGTGACGCCCCGTAGATCGCCTCCAGCCGTTTTGCCTCGGTCAGTCCGATGTCGTCGCTGTCGATGGTCGCGTCGAGGTCTTCGTACAGTTTGTTCAGTTCTCTGGATTGAGCTTCGAGATTCGTGGTCATGAGTAAACAATCCTCGGATCGGCCCAGGCCAACGCGATGTCGGCCAACAGGTTAGAGATCATCAGCAGCAGGCTCATGAACAGAAGGAATCCCCCCGCCAGGTACATATCCTGGCTGAGGAGCGCCCGCAGCAGCAGCGGTCCGGTGGTTGGAACCGTCATCACGATCCCCACGATGGTCGACTCGGAGATCACCTTCGGGATTTCCATCGCCAGCACACTGATCAGCGGGTTGATCGCCACCCGAACCGCGTACTTGTTGATCACCTTCCGTTCTTCAAGTCCTTTAGCCCGCGCCGTCACGATATGCTGCTGTCCCAACTCATCTAATAGATTGCCCCGCATGATGCGCTGGAGTTGTGCCGTACTGGCAAGCCCCAGGATAAGCGCCGGGGGCCACAGATGGTTGAGATAATCCAGGAACTTGGCGACACTCCAGGGCGCTTCGGCAAACTCGATTGCTTGAGTGCCGCCCACCGGTATTCGGAAGACCACGATCCCCAGGTACATCCACAGCAGGCCCAGCAGGAAACCCGGCAGCGATAGCCCCACAAAGCCGATCAACGAGAGAGCATGGTCGCTGATTGAATACTGGTGTGTGGCCGAATGGATACCGATTGGCACCCCCACCACCACCATGAATACCAGCGACAGCCCCCCGACTAGGCAGGTATATCCCATCCGTTTCAGCACAATCGGCAACACCGGGCTGTTCCACTCGAACGACCACCCGAAATCGCCCCGGAAGAAGCCCCCCACCCAGCGCAAATACTGGAGGTACATCGGCTGGTCGAGCATATACCGATCCCGCATCAGTTCGACCGTCTGCGAGTCCATCCCGCCGCCCGATTCGGCGACCAGCGCCTGGAGCGTCGTGAAATAGTCGCCGGGGGGAAGTTGGATGATGATGAACACGATGATCGACACGACTATCACGGTCGGTATCATGCCCAGCAATCGTCTTAAGATATAGGTGGTCATAACCGGATATCCTTCACTTCAAGCGGGGTCGAATTCCTCGCCTATCTTTCACAGTTGATGTTCGTCCAAAAATCGGTTGAAATTGCGTTTCCGTATCCGTTTTTCCAGCACCTTCCCAATACCCCCTCTGGTAGGGGCGGGGCTTGCCCCCGCCCTGAGACTCCTGTCGACTCGCCCGTCGTATCTTCACGACTCCGCCTTGTAGGGGCGCAGCGTGCTGCGCCCACCCCTTGTTCGCCCCCCAGCGGGGGGAGATGTCGCGTAGCGACAGAGGGGGGCGGCCTCTACGCACAAAACCGAACGCCCCTTGTTCGCCCCCATCTACCCCCTGAAAGGGGGAAGTGGCCGACCGCAGGTCGGTCGAAGGGGGTGGCCCATTACCAAATTAATTTCTTAAGGTTCATTCCGCCCCCTCTCCCCGAGGGAGAGGGTTGGGGTGAGGGGCTGTACGCCGCCCTTCGCTTGACATAGGGTGTAAGCTCGCCTTTTCAAAGTGCTGATTTTCGGTTCAATCTTACGGAGTATTGTATAATCAACTCACAGCGCCACTGGCGCTCGCACGACGGGGGCGAGGAGAGATTTCTCCCTCCTCGCCCTGCTCCTCTGGGAATTACTGCTCAATCCAGAACTGTGGCGGATCCATCGTCCCAGGCGTGAATACCAGCCAGTCAGAAGTATGTGTGTCCATGACGTTGTGGAAGTTGTCTTTCACAACCACCAGGCCGGGCAGTTCGCCCACTGTACCGATGGTGAACAGGTTCTCGGTTGACAGCCTGACGAAGTCCCTGGCGATCTCAAGCTGTGCATCCGGGTCGACGGTTCCCTTGTACTCGTCGTACAACTGCTGGGACTCGAGCAAAGCGCCGGACGGCTCTTCACCCTCTGCCCCGCCGGTCGCGTACCACACGCCGAAGGCCGGGCCCATCCAGGAGCGGTTGTCGAACGGGAACTGGTAGATCGGGTCGAGCATCGGGACCAGCCCGCGGTCGGTCTCCCAGGTGGCGATCATTATTTCGTTCGCATTGGCCTTGTCCCAGTAGATATCGCGGGACATCGTCTTGAGAACGGTCTTCAGGCCGATGTCGTTCCACATGTCGGTCACCAGTTCGAACACGTCCATGCTGGCACCGGAAACCGATTCCGTCGCCTCGATGGTCAGTTCGACCGGCGTACCATCTTCGAAGGTGTAGAACCCATCGTCACCCTTGACCAGTCCGGCCTGCACTAGCAGGTCTTCGGCCAGCGCCGGGTCATACTGGGCATAGTAGTCTTCGATGTCTTCCTGGAACAACTGTGATGAACTCACGACGGTCTCGGTCCGGGGGACGCCCTGCCCCAGGAAGGCAACGTCGTTGATCAGGTCACGGTCGATTGCTACCGAAAGCGCCTGCCGGAATTCCAGGGTTTGCAGCAGTTCACGGTACTGGGGATCGTCGTAGCTCTGGTTCGGGAACAAGGTGCTGGCTGATGCCTGTGCCGTTGTCCACAGCAGCGTATGATACCCGCCCGCCTCGGCGTTCTCCTGGTACAGCGTGTACTTGCTAAAGTCGATCTTGCGGTGCTGCATGTCCAGATCACCGGCAATCGCCATCGTGTTGACTGCCTCGTTGTCCTCGACCAGCGCGTAGTGAATCCGGTCGATGTACGGAAGCTGCTGGCCTTCGGGGTCGACCTTCCAGTAGTAGGGGTTGCGCTCGGCGATCATCTCGGTGCCGCCCGGCTCCCACTCCACGATCTTCCAGGCGTACATCACCGGCAGTTCGGTGTTGAAGTTATGTGCCGCTGCCTCGAAGTCCTCGTAGGTCGCATCTTCGTTGTACTTGGGATGGTACTGTTCCAGGTAGTGGCGGGGCGCGAAGAACCCGAAGCGCTCGATACCGAGCGGCCACTGGCAGCCGTGGAAGGCCAGCCCGACCGACTCGGCCAGACCGTTCGGCCCGGCGAACTTCAGGACGATTGTTGTGTCGTCGATCTTTTCGAGCGTCATCGGCTCGCCGTTGACGATCCACTCGCCGTGCGGTGCAGCCGTGATGTTCGGATCGTTCTCGATATCCTCCCACCAGAAGATGATATCGTCGACCGTCCAGGGCGTGCCGTCCGACCACTTCATGCCTTCACGGAAGTAAAGGGTCAGTTCGGTGCCGTCGTCGTTCCACACCCATTCCTTCGCCATGCCGGGTTGGATCGGGTCTTTAGGGTCACGCGGCCAGCGCAGAACCGCCTCGTAGATCAGGCGACCAAACGCGTGGAAGTCACCCACGCCCAGGAAGGCCCGGTGCCAGGTGCCGCCGAACTCGCCGATTGACTCGACCGGTTCGACAACCAGGATGTCTTCTGGAACCGGCAGGCGCTCCTCGAGAGGAGGCAGGTCCATGTCGTCGAGCATCGGCGACTGGCTGTAAGTCATCCCTGCGGGAGCTTCTTCCTCCACGACCTCTTCTTCTGCTGGGGCCGCTTCTTCTTCGGCAGGGGCGGCTTCCTCTGCGGGAGCCGCTTCTTCCTCGACTGCCTCTTCTTCGGCAGGGGCGGCTTCCTCAGTCGGCGCGGGCGTCTGGCAGGCTGTCAGCACCACTGAGAGCACCACTATCAAGACTATTGCGGCAAACAGAGAGCTTTTCTTTGAGAGAAGCATTTCTTGATCCTCCTTCAGTCTCTCCTTTTAAAGAGATTGAGAATAGTAAAACCTTGTCAGCCTGTAATCCATTTCTCTATTCGATGCCCCACCTCCTTGCAGCTAAATTTGCATTGTGTGAAAAGCGGTGTCTGCCTGTCACACATTGTTTCACCAGGCGCTCCGTTGTCGATGATTTTCAACACCCTGTTCGATGCTTCGCCTTCCCCGATTTCGTCTCGTAGGGGCGGGGCTTGTCCCCGCCCTCCCCCGTCGACCACAGGTCGACATATCTTTTGACCAATCCAGCGCGAGTAGCCGTTCTTTGAAAAACCGTTTGCCGTCCCCCTTTGCTAAGGGGTGGGGCAGTTGCGTAGCAATCGCTTTAGCGAATTGGGATACCAATTCGCCGACAGATCATCTCGCTTGAGCGAGTTGCAGGGGTGATCTGGATAAAAATACATCCCCTGGCCTGACTTACGGTGCGCTGGCCCGAATAACCAGCTCCGGCTGAAGAAGGATTTCCTGGCATTCTTCCTCACAGCCGCGAATCCGGTCCAACAACATCCGCATGGCTTGCTGACCCAGTTCGTATCGGGGAACATGACAGGTGGTGAGTGGTGGAGTCACCAGCGCCGCCAGTGGTATATCGTCATACCCGACGACCGCGATGTCGCCGGGAACGGTCAATCCCAACGTGGCGCAGGCTTGAAGCGCCCCGACTGCCACCAGGTCGTTGTAGCAGAATAACGCGGTCAGTTCGGGATGGCTGGTCAGAATCTCGTGTGCAGCCTGCATCCCGCCTTCCACCATCGGCGGGCAGTATTGAATCCAGTCCGGGTTGTATGATATCCCCCGCGAATCGAATCCATCCCGGTAGCTTTGAACACGCTGCTGGCTGCTGAACGAAGCGGGTGGCCCGGCCAGCATTCCGATCATCCGGTGTCCCCGATCCAGAAGATGCTGCACCGCCAGGCTCCCCCCGTGATAATCGTCGATCATCACCGAGCCGGCGACGGTCTTTCCAGGCCGCCGGTTGACCAGCACCGCCGCCGGGTGTGACCCGACCGCCGCGTCAAGCTCGTCTCTTTTGAGGCGTGGGCTGCACACCAGCACCCCTTCGACCATTTTCTCCCCAAGTGATCCCAGCACATCCAGTTCACGCCCCACGTCCTCTTCGGTATTACATAGAAATACGCTGTAGCCTTCTGCGTAGGCCATGTGCTCCGCGCCGCGCGCCACCTCCGAGAAGAACGGATTGGCATTGTCGGGGACGACCAGGCCGAGTGTGCCCGTGCGCCGGTTCGCCAGCCCGCGCGCCACGCTGCTGGGACGGTAGCCCAGCCGCTCGATCACTTCCTGAACACGTAGCCGGGTATCGCTGCTGACGCCTTCTTTGTCGTTGACAACCCGCGAAACGGTCATCAGGGATACCCCTGCTTCGCGGGCAATGTCGGCCATTGTGGTCAGTTCAGGCATGATCGCTCTCCCCGGAGTTAGCGCTAACGTTAGCGTTAACGTTAGCGCTAACAATCACTATATAGGACTTTTTTCCCCATGTCAAGATATTTTTCCGAAGAAACTGCCAGACAATTGGCAATACATGAAGTTTTACAAAATAGTTCGGTAACCTTCTATGGCCGTACCAAATCACTCGCCCTCCAGTGAGGGTTGGGAACACGACACTTTTTCGCAAGACATGAAAATCGGCTGATTCTTAGGAATTGTAAAGAAACAACTCCGCATTTTCCAAATACAGGCAAATCAGGGTGTTAAGTCCCCTCGCCATGAGGGAGAGGGGATTTAGGGGTGAGGGCAGGATCAGTTTACAGTCCCTCAGCAGCATACCACCGATACGGACACCTCTCGTGTGTGACAGGAAGCCATCTTCAAAAAAGATATGTTGCCCCCCTTGCTAAGGGGGGCAGCATATCGCTTGAGCGAGATGCGGGGGGTGATCAGACTGAACAAGCCGCGACTCTTTGTCCCAGGACACTTTAGCCCGGCGGCTTTAGCCCCGGGAATCATCAAACCAATCATTTTCATAGGCAAGTCGGGCATGGGTAGAACGTGAACGGCCTGTTTTGATCCCTCAAACCCGGCTCTTCACGCTCAGGGTTTAAGTCCCCTCGCCATGAGGGAGAGGGGATTTAGGGGTGAGGGCAGGGAACCACGCTGTTCTGTGGTGCTGCCCGGGCAAGAAACGACCGATTTTAACCCCGTTCAAAAACTGTCGTGTCGTCAGCCAGCAGGGGGTGGACGTTTCGCCGTTGGCGAAACTCTCATGAAACACACCTCCGCCCCTGTGCATTTCCCCGAATGCACAATTTTACTGGTATAGTATCATCGACTGATAACACATCCATGCAGCGAAAGGTGACAGCCCGGTGGCAGCGCTAAAAACCAGGATCGCCGATTTCCTCTTGAAGATTTTTGCCAGTGATGACCCGCGCCGCAAGCGCTTCTCCGACCCGGAGTTGATAATCCAGGGTGCGGGCGTGCAGCCCGGCCAAACGGTGCTCGAAGTCGGCTGCGGGCGCGGATTCTTCACCCTTCTCCTGGCGGAAACCATCGGCCCGGAAGGTCATCTCTTCGCGCTGGATGTAACCCAGGCTTCTGTCGATGTTGTGACCCAAAAAGTCGAGGCCGCTGGCCTGTCGAATGTCGACGTATTCAAGGCCAACGCCCTCGATTCCGGCCTGCCCGATGCCCGGTTCGACCTCGTGCTCCTGTTCGGCGTAATACCATCCCCCACTCTGCCCCTCGGTCGCCTCATACCCGAGCTGTACCGTGTCCTGAAGCCCGGCGGTCGCCTGGCTGTCTGGACTGCCGTGCCGGGCTGGTCGCCGCAGTCCATCACCCGGAGCGAACACCTCGAATACATCGGCAAGGAAAATAACTGCTACACCTTTCTATCGGTGTGACTGGCAGAGCCGTCGATTTTTCCCTGGGATTGGCCTGTGAACCCCATCGGAGAATCACCCTCTGATCCTCGCCCGCGTTTCCTCTCTATTCTGCTGAATTGTACGCACTTATCCGACATTCAAAACCTGGAGTATACTGGTCGTCACACTTCTGATTTTCTCATTCGGCAGTTGACTCCTGCCGAAACTTGGTAACTTTCTCGGAGCATCGTAATGAAAAACATAAGCAGACTGGTGATTGCATTGCTGGTTTTGGCAGCATTGCTCCTGGCCGCCTGCGGATCGAAAGAACCGCCTCCCCAGAGTGTCATCATCGAATTATTGAACGAGTACCACGACGACGAAGGTGAGTATCTGTGGGGCGGCATGAATGAGTGTCTCGTCGAACCCGACGAAACCGATGTCGTCGAAGCCTGGGGAGTTTTCTATACCAGAACCCACATTGACGGCGGCTCCGAGGTGTGGGTGAGAATAGTCAAAGATTCCGCCGGTGAATGGCATATCAGCGACCGCGAAGGCTGCATGATCCGCTGATCGTTCCTGCTCCCGGAGAATGTTATTGCCCTGTAAACCTGAATATTCAACCCCGATCCCATCTCGTACGGGCGCAGCGTGCTGCGCCCCAGGGGTAGACCTGCGGTCGACCCCTGTTTTTAGCCCGGCGGCTTTAGCCCCGGGAATAGATAGGTAAATCATCCAAAAACCAGGTTTACAGGACGCTATCCCTTTCTCACCTTGAAGAACAAGATACCGAAGGTCACCGCCGATATGACCAGCGAGATGACGCCAATGATGATCAGAAACCCCGGTGTGTACGCATCGCCGGGGATCAGCACCGATTGCTTCGGCTTGTCTGGATTGTAATACACCGCCGCCGTCGATCCCGCCGGGAACTGCGCCACGATCGCGTATGCGTTCTCTTCCGAGGCGCTGTCAGAGCCAAAGAATACCCGGTCGCTCTCGTAAACCTGGTCGTCGACACTGTACCGGTATTCCACCTGTGGATAATATGTGTACCCATTGTCGGAATCATAGTCTTCGCGGACCTGGGAAGACAGCACCGTCCCATTGACCGTCGGCCAGTCCAGGCTGGCTTTCGACAGTGTCACCATCCGCACGCCGAGAAAAATCATGACCAGTTCTCCGGCAAAGAACGGAATAGCAATCAGCGGCAGTAAAATTGGGCGTCCGCCCTTTTTTAGCCTCATCATCGAGGCCAGCCTCTTGATTCCATCGCTGACCTGGGACGAGTCGATTCCCTCGAACCTGGTCTCCGGCGATTCCGTGTATTTTTCCGTCTCATACCCATAGCTGGTATCGAGCGGCCTCGACTCGAACTGCCGGTTCCGCCGATCCGCAATAAACAGGACAACCACCATCGCGATCACAAGAACGACCGCGATACCAACCGCTGCTATTATGATCGTATTTAACATAGCCACTCCTCCATCCGACGACCTTTATCAAGGTCGTACGGGCGCAGCGCGCTGCGCCCACCCCGGCTGAATTTTCACAGCCTACACCCCATAGAAATCACCGGTAGGGGCGACCCTTGCGGTCGCCCACAAGGTCAATTTCCCGAATGCCCGGCAGCCCATCTGATCGACCGTTGTTGCTCAGTTATGCCTTGCCGTACGGGCGCAGCGCGCTGCGCCCGGATTTTTCCCTTCCTTTGCGCCCTCTGCGTCCTCTGCGGTTAAACCTTCACCCACCTACCCCCCGCCTTACTCGACTCGATCACCCGGTGAACGAACCGCACGCCGAGCAGCCCGTCCAGCGAATTGGGGAAAGTCATCGCCAGCGGATCGACCTCGACGCCCGCCCGCCGCGCCGCGATTGCCTCCGCCGCGTCCGAGTAGATATTCGCAAACCCCGACGGGAACCCCTCCGGGTGCCCCGCCACGATCCGGCTCGCCCGCGCTGCCAATGGCAGCGTCCCCGGCCCATTCGGCGTCCGGGTCTGCGCTGGCGCGTCGATTGGCTTGAATGTCAGCACCTGCGGAATCTCCTGCATCCATTCCAGGCTGCCCCTCGTCCCACTGACTCGAATCCGCAGACAGTTCTCGACTCCCGCCGCCGCCTGCGTCACCCAGAAAATCCCCCGCGCCCCGTTCTCGAAGCGCAGCAGCGCCCCCGCGTAATCGTCGACCAACCGCCCAGGCACAATCGCCCCGACCTCCGCCGCGACCTCCGATACCTCCAGCCCGCTGATGAACCGCACCAGGTTATGGGCATGCGTCCCGATATCGCCCATCACCAGCGACGGCCCGCCCTTGACCGGGTCATAGCGCCAGGGCAGCCCCTCCGACGGGTCCGGATCGTTTTCGTCGGCCTTGCCCCCCTGCACATATTCGACCTGCACCAGCCGGATCGTCCCCACCTGCTCATCCTCGACCATCGCCCTGGCCTGGCGCACCATCGGGTAGCCGGTGTAGTTGTGGGTCAGGCAGAAAACCAGCCCACTGTCGATCACCTTCTGATGCAGTGCCTCGGCATTTTCGAGCGTGTTGGTCATCGGCTTGTCGCAGATCACGTCGAAGCCGTGATCGAGCGCCGCGACCGAGTACGCATAGTGACTGTCGTTCGGCGTCATGATCGCCGCCACGTCCGCGCCGTCTTCCCTCGCCGCCTCCGCCTCGATCATCTCCACCGGGTCGCCGTAAGCCCGGTCAGCCGCCAGCCCCAATTCGATCCCCGCCTTCCGCGCCCGATCCGGGTTCGACGAAACCGCCCCGGCGACCAGTTCATAGCGATCGTCGAGCCGGGCGGCCCGCCGGTGCATCTCCCCGATGAACGATCCCGGCCCGCCGCCGATCACCGCCAGCCGCAGCCTGCGCCCCAACATCGAAAGAACCGGATTTAATCCCATGACAGCCTCCTCGATAGAGTCTCGTTTGCCCTTCCTATATTCTCACAGAGCACTGCCCCTGTAAAGTTCCGATGCTCCAGGCCTTAGCGCCAACATCCTCCTGCAATGTTTATATCCGTGCCATCTGTGGATCGAATCCTCCCCGTCCAGTTCTACATCCGCTCCAAGCGACAACACACCGGATTCCACACGACTAAAATTCGTGTAATTCGCGCAATGTTCTTTATTGCCAATTCGCGGATCGAATCCTTCCCCGCCTCCCCAACCGATTCAAGCCTACCGGCCAACCCACTCGTAAAACCTAAATCCGTGATATCTGTGTAATCTGTGGATGATCCCTCCCCCCCGACTACAAGATCGGATCGGTGCATCAAGTTCTAATATTGCATATGACCGCTGCTATTAACCAACCCGATCCACACATCGTTACTTTATCGTAATGTAGTTTTCATAAATTTCTGACTAAAAATTCCCGATCTCGTGGTAGATTGATTATATGGTTGCATGCCGGTTTGGAGGTTACTATGAAATCAGACTACGTACTGATCGTCGACGACGACCAGGATGCAAGAGAGATACTCGGCGTTATGGTAAAGAGTATGAAATACTCCTACAAAACCGCTTCCGAAGGCGCTTCTGCCCTCGAGCAAATTCGATGCGACATTCCTGCATTGATCCTCCTCGACCTGATGATGCCGGTCATGGATGGCTTCTCCGTGCTGACAAAACTCCGCAGCGATCCGCGGACCAGGCATATTCCCGTCATTGTTGTCACCGCCTGTTCGCAGGATCAGATCAATATGCTCAAGCTGCCGGGGGTCAGGGATGTCGTTCAAAAAGGCAAACTGGCCGTTCTACGGGGCCTGATCCAGCAGTACGTTCCGCCTGTTCATGACATCAAGCCGCCCGACCCGCTGCCGGTCAAGGATGGGCCTGCCCGTATCATTCAGTTGAACTGAAGTACACGCGGCTTTCCTTGCCCCCAGGGGCAAAGAAGGTGTACCGTCGATACGTTACTTGCCCCCTACCAGGGGGAAATGTCCCGCAGGGACAAAGGGGGTAGATCGCCCATGGATAAATCCGCCCCACCCGTAGGCGATTCCCCCGGCGGGCGGTGGTCCGCCCTAAAAATCTGCGTAATTCGCGCAATGTTCTTTATTGCCAATTCGCGGATTGAATCCCGCCTATCGCTTCCGCAGACGCTTCAAGCTTAAGCACACCGATCACTGATCGTGAAAATTATCCGTGTAATCTGTGTCATCTGTGTAATCTGTGGATAATCCCTTCCCTCCGCCGCCCCGATCCACCCACGCCTGCCCGCCGCCGATCTCCTCAAGACCAGAATTCGTGAAATTCGCGCAATTCGCGGATCGAATCCCCGCTCCAAGCCGCAGCGC
>DAOUES010000066.1:0-22020 GCA_034430335.1 Anaerolineae bacterium
TTCCAAACCAGAAATAGGGAGTGTAATAAATCGTCATGATCTGCCCATTCGTAATGAGCTGGGCAATTCCACGACCTGCAACCATCAGGATCAATGTGGCAACCATCGGTTGGATTTTTGCCCTGGAAACGAGTAACCCGTTCCATAAACCACACGTTGCGCCGGCTGCCAAGTCAGCCAGGATGATGATCGGCAATGGAGTACGTGTTGTATTCTCGGTCAGAATCCTATTCTCGATCAACTCATTGCCCAGCGCCGGATTGATCAATACGGTGCCCATTGCTGCCGAGATCGCGATCACGGCGCCAACGGAGAGATCAACGCCGCCTGTTGCGAGCACCAAGGTCATCCCGATTGACACCAATATGAGCGGCGCTCCATTATTGAAGATGTCAATGAGGTTGCCGTAAAAATGCTTTCCGTATACAGGGTCATTCATGATGTCAACTTCAAAAAAGTCCGGCATAACGATGGCATTAAAACCCAGGATAATGACCCAGGCCGCAAGCGGCCAGAATAACCGGCTGTCACGGAATTGTTTAAGAAATGATGTCTGTTTCATAATTCACCTGTCATGGTATAAATCAGGGTCTGATCGTCCACGCTGCCAGAACATTCGGCGACCCTTTTACGGTCACGCACCACCGCAACACAATTGCTCATTCGAAGTACTTCTTTCAACGCCTTTCCTTTCCCAGTCAATACTTCCGAAACGGCCAGGATTTTCGCGGCAAAATAAACCCATAGTTACGCTCTACCGCAAAACACTTCGGCAGTTGGGTATGAAAGGCGTCTTGCGGGTTCATTGGTGCCCAACTGCACCAGGCTTATTCCTCAGATTTATGTCCTTAGCAATGCATTTTACTATAGGCGTAATGCCTGTCAAGGAAGATATACCCCTGTTAGCATTACTTTATTCACTGCCTTGAGACAGGGAAGCGGCGTTTTGCTTTGTGCCGCTTCCCTGCCAACTAGATCATTCTGCGCAGAGGTACACAGACCTCATGCGACTATCATATTTTAGTACTGCCGGGAGGGCAGCAGTTCTTCGGCATTGTCAGGATAGTAGACAGTCTCGTTGGTGAGGACTTCTCGGTCAATGGTCTCGCCATTGATGAGCGCCAGGGCCATCTCTGCGACCTGTGGGCCAAGCAGAGGATTGCATTCAACATCAGCCTGGAACCATCCGTCGATCATGGCCTGGAAGCCACCGCGAGTGCCGTCCACGGAGACGATGAAGAGATCGCCCGGCTCAACGCCAGCCGCCTTCAGGGCTTCGATAGCGCCGATGCCCATGTCGTCGTTGTGGATGAAGATACCCTGGAAATCAGTGCCGGCTTCGTACTTCTTCAGGAACGCCTGCATCACAGGGAGAGCTTCTGCGCGGGTGAAGTTACCCGTCTGGGAGTCGATGATCTCGATATTGTCATTGATCGCGGAGCGGAAGCCCTCTGCGCGGCCAACCGCAGCGCCGGAACCGGTCGTTCCAGACAGCTCAAGGATCTTAGCGCCTTCGGGGAATTGCTTGTTGAACTCCGCAGCGGCGCGTTCGCCTTCCAACACCATATTGGAACCGATATGGGCGGCATACAGGGATTCATCTGCCGAGACGGAGCGGTCAACGATGATGACCGGGATACCGGCATTCTGGGCTTCTGTCAGGACAGCATCCCAACCATCTTCAACCACGGGGGGCAGAGCAATCACATCCACGCCCTGCTGGATGCAGGTACGAATGGCAGAAATCTGGTTTTCCTGGTGCTGTTGGGCATCAGAAAATATCAGTGTAAAGCCTAACTCGTCCGCAGTTGACTTGAAGGAAGCGCTGTTGGCAGTACGCCAGTCACTCTCGGCACCGAGCTGTGGATAGCACATCGTCATGTCAGCATAAGTCTTCGCTCCTGCGGGAGCTGCCGACTCAGCAGCATCCAACTGATCCTGGAGTGCCTCAACCTGTGCTTCCAGGTCGGCAACCTGACCCTCCAGCGCGGAGGTATCGGGTGCCTGAGCGCATCCCGCCAGCGACAGGCTGGCCACCAGAACAAGTGCCACAATCAACAAACCGTTCTTCTTCATTCAATTTCTCCTTTTTAATATGTATAAGACTTCCGGGGAGGCCTGTGCATTTCATCCTGGAGAATGCACTTCCTCGCGTTCCCAACCTACATTGTAGCCAGTATCCTTCAAAGCCCACGGGCGCTTAGCCGATACCGGTTGCAACCTCATAAATAGCAGAACCCCAGAATTGCTATTGTGCCATCCAGACATCTGCTGCCAGGGTCCATACGTTTTCCATTTCTCAGGCCAGTCCGTGCCTGCTTGAAGAGAGAGCAGCTTTCCTGCTTACTTGTTTACAGAAGTCGAACTCTCTCGAATACACAGTTCTGGACGAAGGGATATGTACCTGGGTTCAAAGACCAGGTGTTCCAGGTGAGCAAAGCCAATCGCCTGTGCCAATTGACGGACAGCGGTTGAGCCTAGCTCTCGCACATCTTGAGAGATGGTTGTCAGGGGTGGAACGAAATATACCGCTTCGGGCATGCCATCAAAGCCTACAACGCCCAGGTCCTCCGGGATTCGATAGCCCTTCTGGTGCGCTACATGCATAGCGCCTAAGGCCATTTGATCATTCCCGACGAATACCGCATCCATATCGGGGCAGTTCTCTACCAGTTGCTCCATCCCCTGTGCCCCGCTGCCGACCGACCAGTTGCCCGATGCAGACTGCTGTTCTGAAACCGGCAGGCCCGCGTCACACAGGGCGTCGAGCCAGCCAGCCTGCCGCTGGCGAGATTCCCACCAATCCAGAGGCCCTGACAGGTGAGCGATGCGCCGGTAGCCCTGATCGATCAGGTGTTGGGTGGCCGTCCGACCACCCAGATAGTTGTCGACGGTGACGGTGGATACATCGGGCCGTTCCTGCATGGTGAGATAGATGATGGGAATAGATACTTCAGGAAGTTGTTCCCGGTTATCGCCGATCTCCGGAACGGCCCAGATGATCCCTTCCACCTGCCTGGCGAGTAATGTATTAATAAGAGGCTTGGTATTGTTGCTGCGGAAATGGGGAAGTTCCTTGAGCAGAAGGCTGTAGCCCATTTCCTCCGCCTGCTTCGCAATGCCATTCAGGGTTTGAGATGGACCGAGGTATTGTAGTCCTGCCGTAATGACACCCAGCGTAAGGCTGCGCTGCTGGATCAGGCTCCGCGCAATGGCGTTGGGCTGGTAATTCAGCTCATCAATCGCCTGCCGGACTCGCTGGCGGGTTTCGTCTGCCACATCAGGGCGATTGTTGATCACGCGGGACACTGTCTGGTTAGAGACCTGCGCCATAATCGCAACATCCCTGATGGTTACCTTACCCTTCATCGCAGTTGATCCTGTGTGTGAGAGTGTCACGATCCCGTTAACGTTCCCGCGAACGATAACGTTATCGTTATCATTTGTCATTCTAAGCGAAAATTTGAGGGGTGTCAAGTAACTCTTGTCGAGAGCCTATCCGGGGCTGGTTCGCTGCACGATATGAAATATCCAGGCTACATACTGAAGCTGTACTTGAATTCATTGCACTAAAACTGCCCTGTACAGTCCTAAATATTGACAAAGTCGAAAAACTGCATTAATCTGTTGTTAGTACCGTTAACGATAACGCAAAGACGCCAGGAATCGTTCAACGGTTCTGAGTTCATTTCTATTTCTTCATTTTCTTCATTGGCTTCAATTAAGTTGGGTGTTGTGACAAAAATTACCATCAAGCATGTTGCTAAACGGGCAGGCGTTTCGACCATGACGGTGTCGCGTGTGTTGAATAACCGCCCCGATGTATCTCCTGAAACACGTAAGCGCGTCCAGGATGTAATAGACGAACTGGGATATGCGCCCAATATGGCGGCTCGTGGACTGAAGGGGCGAAGCCATACGCTGGGTGTCGTCGCAACAGGCATCGAATACTATGGCCCCTCGCGAACTCTGGCAAGTATCGAGAAACGGGCCACCGAATTAGGGCTGTCGCTCCTGTTGAGTCTTATCGCCGAACCCGAAAACGACAGCGGGGAAGATGCGCTCATCAGTATGCTTGCCCACCAGACAGAAGGCATTCTCTGGGCAGTTCCGGAGATCGGGGACAACTGCGAGTGGATATGTGAGCGAATACGGAGCATCGGTACGCCGGTGGTCTTCCTTAATATGGAACCGCGCCCCGATTTATCAATGGCTGCCGTAGACAACTTCTATGGCGGCAAACTGGCGACAAATCATCTTGCCGAGCAGGGCTACCGGCATATCGGCATTGTCACCGGTCCGCTGACCTGGTGGGAAGCCCGGCAGCGCCTGGAAGGGTGGAAGTCCGTACTGTACGAGAGAAACCTGGCCGGGGAGGACATTGACAGGCTGATATCCTATGGAGATTGGAATCCCGCCAGCGGAGAAACGGGTCTTTTACAGCTTCTTGGACAGGTTCCTTCACTGGATGCCGTTTTCGCCAGCAATGACCAGATGGCGCTTGGTATCCTGAAAGCCGCCAGGGAAGTCGGGTTGAGTGTCCCGGAGGACCTCGCCATCGTTGGGTGCGACAACATCCCCGAATCGGCATTTTTTTCTCCGCCCCTGACAACGATCAAGCAGGGTCTTACCGAAATGGGTTCCACCACCGTCAACATGCTGTATCAATTGATCGAAGCCAGGGAGATTGGGGAAGAGATTCCACCTTTAACCAAGTGGATCGCCCCCCAACTCATAGTCAGAAAGAGTTCCATCAACATCAGAAGATAAGGTGGCGACTGAAAAATACGCCCATGAATGTCATTCGGCTGCATGCGTCAGGTGATTTACGACTACACTCCGAACCGGAGCCGATACCGGCTCCGGGAGAAGCCCTTGCCCGGGTAACGGCGGTGGGCATCTGCGGCTCCGATCTACATTGGTTCGCCGATCAGGGCATCGGCGATGCACAGCTTGACCATCCTCTCGTGCTGGGGCACGAGTTCGCCGGTGTGACCGAAGATGGCATCCGCGTGGCGGTCGATCCCTCGGTGCCGTGTGGCCGGTGTGAATACTGCCAGCAGGGTCATCCGAACCTGTGCGCCGACCAGCGTTTTGCCGGGCACGGCAGCGACGATGGTGCACTCCGGGAAATCATTGCCTGGCCCACCCACTGCTTCCACGTTCTACCCGACACACTCTCCGATGCGGATGGCGCGATGCTCGAACCGCTGGGCGTCGCCATCCACGCTGTCGATCTTGGCCACCTGAAAACCGGGATGACCGTTGGCGTCTTTGGGTGCGGGCCAATCGGACTGCTGATCATACAACTCGCCCGGCTTTCCGGGGCGGTCGACATCGTCGCCACCGATAAGCTGGCGCACCGGCTCGACGCAGCCCGCTCTCTGGGTGCGATACAGGCTTTCCTGGCCGGTGATGACGGGCAGGAGCGCGGTGACGTGTGGGCGGCAGCCGGTAAGCGAGGCGTTGACGTTGCCTTTGAGATCGCAAATGAAAGCGCCGCCGTAGAGACGGCCATCGAAGCAGCCAGGCCCGGCGGCTGCGTGGTGCTGGGCGGCATCCCTTCCGGCGACCGGATAGCATTCAAGGCTTCTACCGCCCGCCGCAAGGGACTGACGATCAGGCTGGTTCGCCGGATGAAACATACTTATCCGCGCGCCATCCGGCTGGTAGAGAGTGGCCGTGTCGATGTGCGTTCCATCGTTACCCACCGCTTTCCACTCGCCGAGGCGGCGCAGGCGTTCGATATCGCCAGTAGACGGATCGGATTGAAGGTTGTGATAGAACCCTGAAAGATGCGTAGAGCATCTCCACCTGGGAGGAGAGATGAACATGAATCGAAACGACACCCAGAAAGCAGTTGAAAGCGGAAAGACTGTTCTTGGCATCGAGTTCGGCTCGACTCGTATCAAAGCGATGTTGATTGGTGAGGATCATAAGCCAATCGCATCGGGAAGCTATGAGTGGGAAAACTGGTATGAAAACGGCGTCTGGACATACAATCTCGACAATGTATGGACAGGTTTGCAAG
Source organism: Anaerolineae bacterium (assembly GCA_034430335.1). Taxonomy (GTDB): domain Bacteria; phylum Chloroflexota; class Anaerolineae; order Aggregatilineales; family UBA3940; genus JAFGOY01. The sequence continues at coordinate 6,032 of DAOUES010000066.1, forward strand.
AAAGCTATCGGGAACTCAGCAGCGAGGTTTTTGAGAATTACAACACGACGCTCAAGACCATTGGTGCCATCGGCTTCAGCGCCATGATGCATGGCTACATGGCATTTGATAAGGACGGAAACCTGCTCGTCCCGTTTCGTACATGGCGAAACACCATTACCGGACAGGCATCAGAGGAACTCACGGATCTGTTCCAATTCAACATTCCCCAGCGTTGGAGCATTGCGCACCTCTATCAGGCGATATTGAACAAGGAACCTCATGTCACGGATATCCATTATCTCGCCACACTGGCAGGTTTTGTTCATTGGCAACTGACGGGGCAGAAGGTGCTGGGCGTTGGCGAAGCATCGGGTATGTTCCCCATTGATAGTAAGACAAACGACTACGATGAAGGCAAGATCGATCTGTTCAACGAACGGCTCGAAGCGAAAAACATCTCCTGGAAGCTTCAGGACATCCTCCCCAAAGTCCTTCTGGCGGGGGATAACGCAGGCGTTCTTACCGAAGAAGGCGCAAAGCTTCTCGATCCCACAGGACAACTACAAGCGGGTATCCCTCTGTGTCCACCTGAGGGAGACGCGGGCACCGGCATGGTCGCGACCAACAGCGTGGCAGAGCGAACGGGCAATGTTTCTGCAGGAACTTCCGTTTTTGCCATGATTGTTTTGGAAAAAGCCCTATCGAAACTATATCCCGAAATCGACATGGTAACGACGCCTACCGGCAAACCTGTAGCGATGGTGCATAGCAACAACTGCACGTCCGACCTCAATGCATGGGTTGAGCTGTTCCGGGAATTTACCGGTGAGCTTGGTGTGGAGATCAGTCAATCTAAGTTGTTTGAAATGCTGTATCAAAAGGCGCTCACCGGCGATGCGGATGGTGGCGGGCTGCTTGCTTACAATTATGTTTCAGGCGAGCACCTTACACACCTCGAGGAAGGACGTCCACTGTTCGTCCGTACTCCCGATAGCCGCTTCACACTTGCGAACTTTATGCGCGTGCATCTGTTCTCGGCGCTTGGTGCATTGAAGATCGGATTAGACATTCTCTTCGAACAGGAGAAAGTAACGATTGACCAGGTCCTTGGTCACGGCGGATTCTTCAAAACAAAAGACGTGGGGCAAAAGTTCATGGCGGCGGCGATGAATGTTCCCGTTTCCGTGATGGAAACCGCTGGCGAGGGCGGCGCATGGGGGATGGCATTGCTTGGCTCCTATATGCTCCATAAAGCAGAGAACGAGCCTTTGGAAACCTATCTCTCCAACAAGGTCTTTGCAGGAGAAAATGTCGCAACGATAGCTCCCAATCAAGAGGATATCGATGGCTTTACAGCGTTCATGGAACGCTACAAAAAGGGATTGGTCATCGAAAGAGCCGCTGTGGACACGCTGAAATAAGAGACGAAGAGTCTTAGCAGGATAAACGCTATGTTACTTCAACAGATACGAGAAGAATTGGTGACACTTAATCGCGCATTGCCGGAAAACGGGCTGGTGAAATGGACCAGCGGCAATGTCAGCATACGTGATACGGAAACCGGTTATGTGGCAATAAAGCCCTCCGGAGTGACGTTCGAGAACCTGACCCCTGAGAGCATGGTCGTTGTTGATCTGGAAGGCAGTATCGTCGAAGGGGATGCCAAACCCTCCTCAGACACAGCAAGTCACCTTTATATCTATCGCCATATGCCAGAGGTCAATGGGGTAGTTCATACTCACTCGAACTACGCTACGGCATTTGCTGCCGTTGGGCAGCCAATCCCGCCGGTACTGACCGCCATCGCCGACGAGTTCGGTGGGCCGATCCCATGCGGCGATTTCGCCCTGATCGGCGGCGAGCAGATCGGGAAAGTTGTTGTGGAGTCCATCGGCAGTTCCCCGGCGATACTGCTTAAAAATCACGGCGTGTTTACCATCGGGCCGTCAGGTGAAGCCGCCGTCAAAGCGGCGGTCATGGTCGAAGATGTCGCCCGGACGGTATGGCTGGCGCTGCAAATCGGGCAGCCGGAGGAAATCCCGGAAGAGCTTATTGCCAAGCTGCACAATCGCTACACTAACGTTTACGGACAATAAATGCCAAGTGCATATCACTATATAGCTTTTCTAAAGATTCAAAGGAGGTGGTACACACATAGATAAAAAGCGGAGAAAGATGTTCCACTGTTCATTTGAACAAACAATATAAAGGGAGATAGAAAGAAAATGGAAACCAAGAAGAAACTGCTCATCCTTTGTGCCGTGCTTGTTTTAGGTTTGGTTCTCGCGGCTTGTACACCGGCGGCCCCGGCTGTTGACGAAGGAAAAATCAACGAGTTGGAAGCCGAGTTAGCCCAGGCCGAAGCCGATCTCGCGGCTGCTAAGGAAACCGGGCAGGACGTTGCCGATCTGGAAGCAGCGCTCGAATCTGCCCAGGCCGATCTGGCCGATGCTGAAGCAGCGGCAGCAGAAGCCGCCGCCGCGCCTGTCGAAGAACCGGCGGCAGCAGATGAAGGCGCGAAGTGGTGTTCAAACACCGATATCGTGTTCTTCCCCGGCGGTTCACCCGGCGGCCCGTTTGCTACGGTTGTCTATAACGGTGCCGTGCAGGCTGCCGAGGACCTGGGTGCAAACGTGGAATACGTATGGTCTGACTGGAACCCGGAGAACATGATCACTCAATTCGCCGAGGCCATGGCCACCAACCCGGATGGCATCGCCATCATGGGGCACCCAGGTGACGAAGCGTTTGCGCCTCTGGTTGAAGAAGCTGAAGCTCAGGGCATTGTTGTGACCAGCATGAATACCCAGTTGCCCGAACTGCAATCAGCGTACAGCTCGGCTGGCTTTGGTTATGTCGGCGCAATCCTGTATGATGCCGGTTATGCCCTTGGCAAGGAATCCGTTGCCCGCTTTGACCTGCAGGAAGGCGACCGGGCGATGGTTTGGGGCTTGCTGGCTCAGGCAGGGCGCGGCGAGCGTACCCGTGGTGTGGTTGACGCTCTTGAAGATGCGGGCCTCGTTGTCGATTACCTGGAGATTGATGATGCCACCAACGCTGATGCGGCGGCTGGTGTCCCAACTTTCGTCGGCTATGCTTCGGCTAACCCGGATGTCAAGCTGATTGTGACCGACCACGGCGCGCTGACTGCTACCCAGGAAACCTACCTGACCGCCGCTGGCTTCGGACCCGATGACGTTTACGCCGCCGGTTTCGACCTTTCACCGGCAACCGTGACGGCTATCCAGGGTGGCTGGACTGACCTGGTGATCGACCAGCAGCAGTGGCTGCAAGGCTATATGGCCGTCCTGCAAATCTGCTTGACGGATAACTATGCCTTTACCGGTTTGCAGATCGACACTGGCGCGGGCTTTGCCCACAAGGATAACGTGGACTTGCTCGAAGCCCTTGTCGGTGAACAAATTCGCTAGTAACCGTTTTTGTTCTCGATAAAAAGGTTGTAGATAGTCGAGGGACAAACCACGCAAGGGCCAATCGATCGGTATTGAGTGACAGTCTGAAATGCCGTCGGTTGGCCCTCGCTCCTCTAACAAGGAGTATTGTATGACCTATCGAATAGAACTCAAAAAAGTATCGAAGTCTTTTGGTGAGGTACAGGCCCTGAAGGACGTCGACTTCAAACTCGACCAGAATGAAGTGGTTGGCGTGCTGGGTGACAATGGCGCTGGGAAGTCTACTCTTATCAAGATTCTCACAGGCTATCACCAGCCCACATCGGGCGAAATCTACTTCAACGGTGAACAAATAGAAAATCTGACTGTTCCGAAAGCCAGAAAACTCGGCGTCGAGACGGTTTACCAGGAACGCGCATTGGCAGAGCTGCAGGCTCTTTGGCGCAACATCTTTCTGGGGCGGGAGTTGAGCAATCCATTGGGCTTTATGGATATTCAGAAAATGAAAACCGAGACCCACCGCCTGATGATCGAATCAATGGGTTTCACTTCGTCCGCTGTCACGCCCGATTCACCTATTGGAACCTTTTCTGGTGGAGAGAAACAGGGTGTGGCTATCGTACGTGCCTTGTATTTCAATGCCGATATCATCATCCTGGATGAACCCACGATGGGTCTATCATTGAAAGAAACGCGGAAATTACTCAATTTTGTACGTGGCATCAAGGGTGCGGGGAAATCAGCGGTTTTCATTGACCACAATATCTTTCATGTATACGACGTGGCAGATCGGGTCATTGTAATTGACCGGGGTATGGTAGCCGGGGAATTCAATACCTCAGACATTACACTGGAAGATCTCATGGATAGAATGTACCGGATTGCCGAAACAGGCAGCTTTGATGGCAAGGTCGAGCAGGAATACTCCCAGGGGTGACAATAATGACCAACTCAGAATCAATACAACCTTACCAGGACAAGTTCTCGCTGGCCAAGTTTGCCCGTTCCAATGGCACTCAACTTGGCATTTTTGGCGTTTTTATTGCGTTGTGGATTGTTTTCATTATCTCAGCGCCCGATACTTTCCTTGCCTCGAATATCTACCTTGCCTTCATGTCCACCATCCCCTTCTTTGCCATCATGGCAATGCCGCTTACCCTGGCGGTCATCGCGGGGGAGATGGATTTGTCGTTCACGTCTATTATGGCTATGGGCATGATTGCCTTCATATTGACCTATGACGCAACAAGCAGCGTCGCATTGGCTTTTATCGCTGCCTTGTTGATGGGAACTGTCGCCGGCTTTCTGAATGGCATAATCGTGGTCATATTCGGTATTCCGTCTCTGGTGGCAACGATTGGTACCCAATTCTTCTGGAGAGGGGCTGTCCTTGTGCTCTCGGAGGGAAGAAGTGGCTCGTTGGGATACACCAGAGACTCTCTGCTGCACCCTGTTCTGGTCGGCAAGATCGGGGGTGTCTTCCCTATGCAAATGGTCTGGCTGATCATTGTTACGATTGCAATGTGGGCGCTGCTCAACAGGCATCGTTTTGGCTCCCACGTCTTTTTGATCGGCGATAATGAAAACTCTGCCAGATTGATGGGTATCAACGCTGGCCGGGTGCGCATCATCGTGTTTTCGCTTATCGGTGCAATTTCTGCCTTTGCCGGGGTGATTTCCAGCCTGTATGTAACCTATTTCTGGCCAAGCCTGGGGGAGGGATACCTGCTGCGCACCCTGGCCTCCGTCTTTTTGGGCGGGACATCGGTTTTTGGTGGTGCCGGTACGGTCTTCGGTACTTTTATCGGAGCTTTCATCATTGGGGCTATTGAGGCTGCGACTGTCGCTGTTGGCTTGACTGGATTCTGGACCCAGTTAATCTACGGTTTGATCATTGTCACGTCGGTCATCATGCATAGCTATCTACGTCGAGGCTTGAAGAAGTAACACCGGTGACTGTATGAAGAAACTGTATGCACTGTGTTGATGACCTTTCAAATTGACGTGGCGAACGAAATCGCCAACGAAGATGTAAAAAAACTGCACGATCGCTACATCAATGTTTATGGTCAACAATAGCACCATTCTGATCAAGAGCCGCGTCCCCCTCCGTTGATGGATGGAGGGGGACGCCGATAAGCTTCTGCATAAGCCAAAAACCAGGTTTAACCCTCGCGACATTACCAGGCGTTTTTTCTCTGCTGTTACAAAAATCAAAAGATGTATGTATCGAAGTGGGATGGGGTCAAGAATTTAATATAATAGTAGTAGGTCGGTTGGGCCTCTGGCAAGGCAAATGGACGCAATGACGGCGTTTCATGCGGCTGCGAGTTTGCCTTCTATAATAGTGGCTCACTCATGACTTTTTACGAGTCGCTGCTGGTCAAACTGGTGGACGTGGACAAGGAGGCAATTGGTGACAAGAAAGTGTGTGAATTGTAACAATGATATCCGGGACTTTGCGCGGGTTTGTGCTTCCTGTGAAACATTTCAACCTTTAAAGGAACTCTCGCCTGCTCCTCCCAGCATATCAAATTGGAATGGGAGTGACTCGTTGGAGAGCCTGGATCTGTCGTGGTGCGATCTTTCTCACGCATCGCTGCACCGGGCAAACCTGGACGGGGCCAATCTGGAAGGGGCCGACCTGAGCTTTGCCGATCTGTCCGAGGCAAATTTGCGGGACGCAAACCTGCGCAGTGCTATCCTGGTGGGAGCCAACCTGGAAAAAGCCGACCCCACCGGGGCCAGCTTCGAAGACGCGGTATTGTGGAACACCAACATGCAGAAGACCTATCTATCAAGTACGAACCTGGCCGGTGCCTATTTACGAGAGCTTGACCTGCACAATGCGTTTATAGAAACAAACCTGTCTCAAGCCCATATCCAGGATGTCGATCTACAGGGGGCCAGTCTGACATCGGCGAACCTGGAGGAGGCAAGCCTGTACAACGTCCGGTTGGATGGGGGAAAACTGGGGGGCGGCAATTTGCGGGGAGCCAGTTTGCGTGCAACAACAGCAACACGGGCCGAACTGGTCATGGCGCACCTGGATAGGGCAAATTTCGAAGATGTCGATCTCCGGCGGGCCAACTTATTTGAGGCCAATCTCAACGAAGTCTCTTTTAAAAACGTCATTTTATCAGAGGCCGATCTGCGGGGGGCCAACCTGGAAAACGCTTTTCTCCGGTTTGTCGAATTTGATCAGACAGTGCTGAAGAACGCCGTTTTTAAAAATGCAGACCTTGCTCACAGCCCCCTGGAAAAAGCAGCCTCGTTGGATTTCGCGAACCTGGAAGGGATGTATCTCGACTTTGTGCACCCGAGCACACAGGATGTCGTCTACAGGCGGCTTCGAGAAATCGGCTTCCTTGAGGGGGTTACCCTGCCCGATGGCACGATGACACCCGGAAAGATATAGAAGTCCCTGAAACGGGGATCGTTTTCCACAGCCGGGTGCTTTTTCTTTCCAGAAGAAGCGCCCTTTTATTTGCGCTCGTACAGCGAATGGGATAGCTTTGCAAATTGGGGTGTCATGTTTAACCTCCTGAAATTTCGCACCTTCCAGGTGGTTTCATGATGCCCCCTTTGCTGTCATCTGCCCGGTTTGGTGACGTAATAGGTGTGGCTCTCGATGGTAGGACCACACATCGAATCAGGGTGGACATCCAGAACGTCGACGCCCAACGTGTGGAGATAGTCGATAACGTCGGCCTTCGGAATGAAGGTCATATGCATGGGGGAGAGATTCAGCCGGGTCAGCAGGGTCTTTTCGCCGACGCCCAACGCTTTCAGGAAAGCGTAGAGTCTCCGGCGGGGCTGAATGCGATTTCTCACACGAATGAAGCTCGGTAGTTGAAAAACCAGCAAGCCGCCGGGATTCAAGACGCGGACAAATTCGCCCAGGTAGGCTTTGATCGCCACGCGGGTGGGGATATGCTGCAATACACGCGCCGTGTAGATCATATCGAAATGATCGTCGGGAAACTGCCGGAGGTCGCCGGACATATTCAGCACAAACTCGCAATTCGTGGCCGACTGGTTCAGTTCGCGGGCACGCTCGACCATCGGGGCGGAGATATCGACGCCGCAGCATCGAGAAAAGTAGGCCGACAGCGCGCGCGTCAGGCGGCCCAACCCGCAGCCAAAATCAAGCACCAGACCCCGTTTTGAAGGACGGCCAAGCTGCTCCGACTTCTGCATGACACCGGCAATCTCTTCTTCCCCGGTGCAAAAGAAAGCATCGAAATCCGGCTCCCCGGATTGACCTTTAGGAAGCGAAGTCAGCACCGCCCAGCAGGGGTCTAATTCGCCGAGTGCTTCCCAATCCTGTTTGATCTTCGATAGTGACATCAACCATCCTTGAGTCCGATTTCGCGTCGACGATAACCCGGCAATGATACAGTATCGAACCGGCGATTGCCATAACTACCCGATCCGCGCCCCGGTTGCCGGATCGAAATACAGCAAACCAGCCGGGTCGATGGCACTGTAGATCGTATCCCCGTGATGCACGGTAACATCGAGGGGAATCTGAAGCGTCCACTCTTCTCCGCCGAGGTGAACGTCGACCAGTTGATGGCGCTCGGAGAAGAACTTCGTCACTTCGTCGACGACGCCCGGCACCCCATCACCGGCCAGGTGAATATATTCCGGGCGAATCCCCATCGTGATCGGGGAGTTTGAAGGGAGATCGTGCCGGATCGGGTACCCGCCGAAATTCTCGCCGTGCCATTTTCCCCCGACGGCCTGCCCCGTAAAGAGGTTGATAGTCGGCACGCCGACGAAGGTCGCGACGACGATACTTTGCGGCGTCTCATAGAGCTGGCGATAAGTCCCGATCTGCTCGATCCTTCCCTCGTTCATCACGGCTATCCGGTCGGCGAGGGCCATCGCTTCAAGCTGGTCGTGGGTGACATAAACGGTCGTGACCGAAAACTCCGATAAAAGACGCTTGAGTTCCAGGCGGGCTTTGCTGCGATACGCCGCATCCAGACTGGCAAAGGGTTCGTCACACAGCAGGATTTCCAGGTCGCGGGCAAGCGCCCGCGCGATGGAGACGCGCTGCCTTTCACCGCCGGAAAGCTGATCGGGAAACCGATCTAGAAGATGGTCAATGTCGATGCCGGTGATCTCAGAAATACGCAGCAGGCGTTCCGGGAGTTCTTCTTCGCGCCTGCGCAGTCTCAGGAAGAAGTCGATGTTCAACCGGCTGACCCAGTGGGGCATCAGGGCGTCTTCCTGGAAAACCATCCCCACCCCTCTTTCCTCGTGCGGGATTTCGTCCAGCGGCACGTTGTCATACAGCACGGTTCCGCTGTCAGGCGTTTCCAACCCGGCGATCAGCCTGAGGAGCGTGGTCTTCCCACAGCCGGATGGCCCCAGCAGGGCAAGCGTTTCACCCGGATATATCCTGAGTGACACATCGTCGACGGCGACAGCCACAGACCCGGCGTCCCCATCATCCTGGACAAACTTCTTCGTGACACGTTCGACGATAACGGTTGTCATGAAATGCTCCTGATAAATGCGCAAAAAGCCGATAAAAACTTGATCTACCGGATATTATACGGTCAGCGCAATAGATAAAAAATCGACTTGACACAAGAACACATGTTCGGAGATAATAGCCACGAACGTCAAACCTTTTGGAGATCAGGACGAGGCGCGGTGATCAAAGAGATACAGGCCAGGGTGATGCTCTCACACGTCAGGCAACCGGACACGTGGTTTGGCCTGAAGTACAACATGAACATCTATCGCGGCTGCCAGCACCAGTGCATCTACTGCGATTCGCGGAGCGAGTGCTACCGGATCGCCAACTTTTCGGACGTGCTGGTCAAGGTCAACGCCATCGAACTGCTGCGCCGCGAACTGCCGGGCAAGCGCGTCCGGGGTGTGATCGGTACCGGATCGATGAGCGACCCCTACACGCCGGTCGAGAAAACCTACAACCTCACCGGGCAGGCGCTCGAACTGTTCGCCATGTACCGCTTCCCGGTTCACATCATCACCAAAAGCGACCTGGTGCTCAAAGACCTCGACACATTGGAGACGATCAACCAGACACAGGCGAATATATCATTTACCCTCACTACCGCCGCCGCCGACCTTGCGGTGAAGGTCGAACCCGGCGCGCCGCGCCCCTCGGCGCGCTTCAGGGCGATGGCAAAGCTGGCATCACACGGCATTCACACGGGCGTGGTGATGATGCCGATCCTCCCGTTCCTCGAAGATAGCAAAGAAAACATCCAGAATATTCTCAAACAGGCCAGCGATTCGGGAGCAACGTACGTCATCGCTTCGCTGGGGATGACCCTCCGCGACCGCCAGCGGGCCTACTACTACGATAAGCTCGACCGGCTGTTCCCCGGCGTCAGCGATCAATACAGAGCACGGTTTGGAGATCGGTACTCCTGCCCGGCCAACGATGTCGGCGAATTGCGGGAGCATTTTCAAACGCTGTGTGAGACGTATCACCTCTCGACGAGGATCGACGGCTACCGGCCCGCCGGGCCGGTCTCTACGCAGCTTCCGCTGTTTACAGGCTGATCGAACGTTCACTTGACGCGCATTTGAATCCCCGCCACCATCAAGATGACCTCGTCGGCAGCTTCGGCCACGAGCTGATTCGCCCGGCCCAGCAGGTCACGAAAAGCGCGCCCGGATGCCGACGGCGGGACGACGCCCATCCCGACTTCGTTCGAGACGACGATCAGGTCAGCATCCAGTTCCGAAGCACAGGCGATAAGCGCGTTTACCTTGTCTCTCATCATTTGTTCTATCGATGGATCGAAATAGGACTGGTCATCCTCGCCCGCCATCGACAATAGTATGTTCGAGACGAGCATCGCCAGGCAGTCGACCAGGACGACTTTCGCATCGCCTACCGCCGACCGGATCGCAGCGGCTGGATGTTGGGGCGTTTCCACCGTTCGCCACGCCGCCGGGCGGCTTTCCCGGTGCTGGCGAACCCGTTCAACCATCTCGTCGTCTTTCGCTTCGGCAGTGGCAACCATCAGCACCCGGTCACCGCCGATCTGTTCCGCACGCTCCTCGGCGTAAGTGCTTTTTCCGCTCCGCACGCCGCCAAGTACAAAAATAAGACTTCCCATCAGTCACCCATTCAATGCTGTATAACCCACCAGGACGCAGACTTCGACCAGCTCGCAGATCGCGCCGTAAGTGTCGCCGGTCAATCCCCTGAGCCGCTTCACAAAGAATCGTCCCAGGGCCAAACAAACAATAATCGTTCCCCCGGCGAAGCTCACTCCCACCCAGCGCCCACCGAACCAGCCCACCAGCCCGGCGATCACGCCCGCCATCAGCAGCGGCTTCCACCCGGCGTGATCTTTCATTGCCCAGCCCAGGCCCTCCTCACGCGCATAAGGGAAGGCGACAATCGCCAGTGTCACTGCCCAGCGGCCCAGCACCGCCGCCATGATCAGCGCGATCACGTTTCCATCAAGCGATGCGACCGCCGCCGTTTTCGCCAGCAGCGCCAGGACACCCCCCGCCGCGCCGAACGCCCCGACCCGCGAATCGCGCAGAATATCGAGCCGCTGCTCGACGGTCAGCCCGCCGAACACACCGTCGCAGGTATCCATCAGCCCGTCGAGATGCAGGGCGCGGGTCAGCGCCACCCAGAGCGCAACCACGATCACAGAAGAGACGGCGGGAGGTAGTACGACATCGAGCAAAACTTTCGCCACAGCCAGCACCCCGCCCAGGACAAAACCGACCAGCGGGAAGTAGCCCACCGACTGCCCCATCTCTTCCGGCGTGAAGGATCGCCTGATCAGGGGCGGCATGATCGACAAAAACTGGAAGGCGGCCAGCAGCGCGATCATTCCACCTTCCGATCTGAGACGCCCGCGCCGTCGAAGGTCGCCATCTCCGATAGAATGCGGCAGGCGGCCTCGGCCAGCGAAAGCACCAGCGCCGTGCCCGTCCCTTCTCCAAGCCGCAGGTCGAGGTCGAGGAGCGGAGTCAATTTCAGCCATTCCAGCATGAGCTGGTGCCCGCGCTCCTGCGATTGGTGCGCAGCGATCAGGTAGGGGCGCACACCCGGTGAGAGCGTCACCGCGATCATCGCCGCCGCCGTCGAGATAAAGCCGTCGACTACCACCGGTTTGCGCCGCGACGCGGCCCCGATCATCACCCCGGCCAGCCCGCCGATCTCGTAGCCGCCGACCTTGTAAAGTATGTCTAACCCGTCTTCCGGGTTGGGTTTGTTCGCCGCCAATGCCCGTTCGACGACCGCCGCTTTACGGGCCAGCCCATCGTCGTCCAACCCGGTGCCCCGCCCGACAATTGCAGCGGCAGGTCTCCCGGTTAGAACCGCCGCGATTGCCGCCGACGGAGTCGTGTTGCCGATCCCCATCTCACCGGTGCCGATAATGTCGATCTGCCGCTGTTCGATCAGGCTCCCGGCGATCTCGATCCCCGCTTCGACGGCCTGCACAGCCTGCGCCGGGGTCATCGCCGGGCCGGTGGCGATATTGCCCGTCCCGTAGCCGATCTTCCTCACCAGCAGATCGGGATGCGGATCGAGGTCGGCGGCCACGCCCATATCGACGATCACGATCTCCGCGCCGACGTGCCGACCGAGCACGTTGATCGCCGCCCCGCCGTCGAGGAAGTTGCCCACCATCTGGGTTGTGACGACCTGCGGGTAGGCGCTGACCCCTTCGGCGACCACGCCGTGATCACCGGCCATCACGACGACCGCTTTCCGGTCAATACGCGGCACGGCCTGCCCGGTGATCCCTGCCAACTGTATAGAGAGTTCTTCCATCCGGCCCAGGCTGCCGGTGGGCTTGGTCAGCCGGTTCTGCCGCCGACGGGCGGCACCGGCAGCCCGTTCATCGAAAGATGGAATATCGGGCAGGGATAATTGAGCCACAAACGAACCCTTTCACGATCACTATTCAGACAAACGCCCCTATCTTACCATTCCTCCGGCCTGAACAATAAAAGAGGTCGATACGGCAAAAACAACGTGGTAGACTCCCTGAACCATGATACCGCAGCACCGATCCTCCGCACCAACCCATACAACCCGACGCCATATTCATGTCGACGGCGTTGTGCAGGGCGTGGGCTTCCGGCCCTTCATCTACGGCCTTGCCGCCCGCTTCAACCTGACCGGCTGGGTGCTGAACTCCTCCTCCGGGGTCGACATCGAGGTGCAGGGGCGAACGCCTGATCTCGATGCGTTCCAGGCGGCGATCAGCGCCGAAGCGCCCCGGCTGGCCCGCATCGACCGGGTATCGGCGCAGCCGATTCCCCTCGACGGCACCGACACGGTCTTCACGATCCGCCACAGCGCCAGCAGCGCGGGCGCGTCGCTCGTCTCGCCCGACGTGGCGACCTGCCCTGACTGCCTTGCCGAGATTTTCGACCCGGCCAACCGGCGCTATCGCTACCCGTTCACCAACTGCACCAACTGCGGCCCGCGCTACACGATCATCCGCTCGATGCCTTACGACCGCCCGGCAACGACGATGGGCGGCTTCGAGATGTGCCCCGACTGTCTCGCCGAGTACGAAAATCCGCTCGACCGGCGCTTCCATGCCCAGCCCAACGCCTGCCCGGTCTGCGGACCGCGCGTCGAACTGGTGGGCGGCGGCGATCTGGCCGACGCCGGGCCAGACGACGACATCGCAAAGGCGGCGGCGCTGCTGCGTGATGGCGCGATCCTGGCCGTCAAGGGGCTGGGGGGATTTCACCTCGTTTGCGACGCGACCGATCAGGCGGCGGTCGCCCGGCTGCGGGAGCGAAAGCATCGCCCCGACAAACCCTTCGCAGTGATGATGTCGTCATTGGAGCAGGTGCGGGAATACTGCCATCTTGTCGACGAAGAGATCGCGCTGCTGACCGGCGTCAACGCGCCGGTCGTGCTGCTGTATCAGAAAGCCAGATCGGGGATCGCGCCGAACGTCGCCCCGGACAATCCGATGCTGGGCGTGATGCTCCCCTACACGCCCCTGCATCACCTGCTGCTGCACGATGCCGGTGTCCCGCTGGTGATGACCAGCGGCAACCTGAGCGATCTTCCGATCATCACCGAGAACGGAGAGGCGCAGGAAAAGCTAGGCGACATCGTGGCCCACGATGTCGCCCATATCGCCGATGCTTTTCTGCTCCACGACCGCCCGATCCATATGCGCTGTGACGACGCCGTCTGGTGGGTGGATCGCTTCGCCGGGGAGCAGGATGCCGCCCGGCAGCCCTTACGACGTTCGCGGGGTGACGCCCCCTATCCCGTCCGGCTGCCCTGGCAGGCCGACCGCCCTATCCTGGCGACTGGCGCGGAGATGAAGAACACGCTCTGCCTGTTGAGCGGCCACGATGCGATCCTCAGCCAGCACATCGGCGAAGTCGATTCGGTCGAGGCGCTCGACTACTACCGGCAGGTGCTCGATCACCTGACGGGGATATTCAAGATCGAGCCGGAGATCGTCGTCCACGATCAGCATCCAGGCTACCTGACCACCCGGCTGGCCCGCGATCTGGCCGATACCTGTCAGTTGGAGCGCATCGCGGTGCAGCACCACCACGCCCATATCGCCGCCTGCCTGGGCGAACACGGGCAGGTCGGCCCGGTGATCGGCGTGGCTTTCGACGGCACGGGCTACGGCCCCGACGGGGCGATCTGGGGCGGCGAAATATTGATCGCAGGAGTCAACGATTACGAGCGGTTCGCCCACCTGGAATATCTCCCGCTGCCCGGCGGCGAAGCGGCGATCCGCCGCCCGTACCGGATCGCCTGGGGATACCTGCTCGCGGCGACAGGCTCCATCCCCGATGTCCCCGCGCTGGCCGGTTTCCCCGCGCAGGAACGGCAGATCGTCGCGCAGCAGGTCGAGCGGGGGATCAACGCGCCGCCGACTTCAAGCTGCGGGCGGCTGTTCGACGCGGTATCGGCGCTGCTGGGCCTGTGCCCGGTCACCACCTTCGAGGCGCAGGCAGCGATTGCCCTGGAACTGGCCGCGCGTGAGAGCGATCTCTCTCGCATCGCGCCCTATCCATTCGAGATCGATGGGGAAGGGGTGATCCGCATCGGCGCGATGCTAAACTCAATTGTAGAGGACACCCGATCCGGGCGCAGCGTGAGCGACATATCGGCAGCGTTTCACCGCACACTCGCGGCGATCATCGTCGAGGCCGCCGATCTCGCCCGCGAAAAGACCGGGCTGGATACCGCCGCGCTTTCGGGCGGCGTCTTCCAGAATCGACTGCTGCTGCGGCTGGCCCGCGAGGGGCTGCGGTCGGCGGGTTTCGAAGTCCTGACCCACCGGCAGGTACCGGCCAACGACGGCGGTCTCAGCCTGGGACAGGCGGTAATCGGGCTGCATCGCAGTTCGTAAAATGCGACCGACAGCCTCAAAATGCATCAAAGAATACACGGCATTCACCTATCTATTAAGGAGGCAGCATGGCCGAAGCGACGATCAAGTGGTTGGAAGCAAAACAATTCGTAGGAATCGACAGCACCGAACACGGCATTGTGATCGCCTCACCCGGCGAGGAAGGGCGGATCGGCACCAAGCCTTCCGATCTGCTGCTGATGGCGCTGGGAAGCTGCACCGCCTACGATGTGGTCAACATCCTGCAAAAGAAGCGCCAGAAGCTGACCGGGCTGGAAGTGCGCGTCACTGCCGATCAGCAGGCCGATCCGCCCTGGACGTTTCAATCGTTCCATGTGCATTACATCGTCAGGGGGCGAGACCTGGACGAGAAAGCGGTCGAAGATGCAATCACGCTTTCCGACGAGAAATACTGCTCCGTCTCGGCGACGCTCAAAAAGGCCGTCCCGGTCACCCACGATTTTGAAATCGTAGAAGACGCATAAACCAAAAACCGATCAAACGTATCGAAGCCACCCGGCAGTGGGAATAAGGTCATGTCACGATTGTTTGGGCACAGATGTTATAGGGTTGAGACGATCAATCGAAAAGATCGAAGATAGGTTCTGGCAGTGCGGCGACAGGTTTTGAGAGTTCAACGCGGCCATAATGCCCAGGACATACTGATCGTGAGGGGAAAATATGGACATATCGAAGCTGAAGTTCCCACTGATCGTGATCGCCGTTGGGTTCGTGATCGGCCTGTTAAGCGACCTGCTTCTCTACGGCAACCCTTTGGGCATATCGGTGCCGATCATCGTCGTGCTGGTTCTGGTCGGATTGTTCGTGCTGGCGGCGGTCGAGGGCACGAAGGTTCTCTTCGGCAATCTCTGGCTGATCGTTCCCCTGCTGTTCATGGCGGCGATGTCGGCGGTGCGGGCGGCCCCGCTGCTGCGCTTTCTGAACATCGCCGGGAGCCTGCTCCTGATGCTTCTCCTCGCCAACAGTCTCGCCACCCGCCCGCTGGTGAAGCTCAACATCGGCGGGTACCTGGAGGCGGTGTTCGAAAGCAGTTTGATGTCAGGGCTGGCGTCGGCGGCGCTGATCGAACACGGCGTGAACAAGGTCAAACAGCACGGGAAGTTGAGCCGACAGGTTTTGAGGAGCGTGATTATTGGCCTGTTAATCGCCGTGCCATTTCTCTGTATTTTCACGATCCTCTTCTCGTCGGCAGACCTCGTATTTG